>NZ_JBHOQJ010000256.1:0-19354 GCF_042408365.1 Thermoflexus sp. | reverse complement strand
GGCCGTCTTCAGCGGCCCCACCCGCCCCCAAATGCCCCGGATGGAGAAATTGGATTCCTGTGCCCTCGGAGGATCACACCCCCAACCGGACCGGGCCATACGAACCATCGTTGTCGCGCTAAGCCTGAAAGCCCTAAACCGCTTCGGCTTATGAGGCGGCTCCCGAGAGAAGGCGACGCACAATCTCCTGAATCTCCCGGCCATCCGCCCGGCCTCGGACCTTGGGCATTAATCGCTTCATGACTTCCCCCAGCTGCGCCGGGGAGGTGGCGCCGACCTCAGCGATCACCTCTCGGGCCAGGGCCTCAATCTCCTCCCGAGTGAACGGCTTCGGAAGATAAGAGAGCAACGCCTCCAGCTCCGCTTGTTCCGCTGCCAGCCGATCCGGCCGATTCGCCTTCTCCAGCTCCTCTAACGTCTCACGGCGCCGCTTGACTTCATTCTGAAGCACCCGTAAGATCTCATCCTCGCTGAGCGGTCGTGCAGCCTCCACTTCAGCCATGCGGATCGCCAGCAAGGCCATACGAATGGCAGACTTGCGAGGCTCATCCCCCGCGCGCATCGCTGCCTTCAGGTCCTCCTGGAGTTGCTCCTTCAAGCCCATCGATTTCCCCCATAGTAAGATCTAAGCCCTGACAAGGATGAGCGACTCCTTGAGTTGAGTTGGAGAGGTAAGATAATGATCACCGTGACGAGACCTTCATACCCATTATCTTTTCTCTACGGTCATCGAGCAAGGAGAATACTGAGCGCCGCAGGGCTTTTTCAAAGTTCTAACTAAGGATAGCGCCACGGTGAGGGAGTGGATGGTCCCTCCCCGCAGCCCTTTGGGCTGCGGGGAGGGGGGAGAAAAATTTTTTCGGGGAGCTAAAGGCCCCCGGCCCAGCCCCCCGAAAACCCCAAGTTGAAACCTTGAAAAGCCCTGTGAGCGCCCGGAGGATGGCTTTCCGTATTCTCAAAACAAAAAAGCAGCGCAGTTCTCATATCTGCTGCACCGGACCGCCTGCGGTGCAATACATTGTCCAAGCGAAGAGATGAAGAAAGGAGCGCGATGAACTGGGATCCTGTTGAGGTGCTTCGGATGACGGAGAAGATCCCCTGGATCCGGGATCTTTACCTTTATTCAGAGGTGAGTTCGACGAACGACATCGCTCGGGATCTGGGAGAAATGGGAGCACCGGAAGGGATTGTGGTGCTGGCGGATGCCCAAACAGCCGGACGAGGGCGGGGCGGGCGCTCCTGGTGGACCCCGCCCGGGGTGGCCCTGGCGGTCTCAATCCTGGTTCGCCCGCGCCGGCCTCCGGAGGATTGGCCTCAGCTGACGATGATCGCTTCGCTAGCCACCCTGGAGGGCATTGAAGCCGTGGGGTGTCCCGCCGGCCTGAAGTGGCCCAATGACATTATGATCCCTTCGAGCCTGGAGAAGGAAACGTCGATGACAACCTGGCGGAAAGCAGGTGGGGTCCTAGTGGAGTCCACTCCTCCTGCCTTCGCTGTGGTTGGGATCGGAGTAAATGTGAACACCCCACTTGAGACAGCGCCTGCCGAGCTCACAGAAATCCTGGGCAGCATCCGCCAGACCCTGGGGCGGACGGTTTCACGGCTTGCCGTGCTGGAGGGGTTGCTGCGATCCTTCGCGCGTCTATATACGGAATGGATAGAGGGAGCCAGCATGCTGGAGCGCTGGGCTGCGCGTCTGATCATGCTGGGCCAGCGGGTTCGCATTTGTGCCGCGGGGGAGATCTGGGAAGGGGTTGCGGAATCCGTCAGTGCGGAGGGCGGGCTCTGGTTACGCCTTCCGGATGGGCACCGGAAATATTTCATGGCGGGCGAGGTCTCCTTGCGCTGGTGAGGGGGGTATATCGACCATCCTTATCCTAGGATTTGGAGATCATGCAGGGCACTAAAGGTGCTGTGCACGCCCTAGAATCCCCTCGGAACCTTCCCTCGCCCCATCCCCCTTTACCTTTGCCGAATCTTATCTAAGTGGCTATAATTGGGAAAAGCTCTTCGCCAGAAGGTGGTCGCTTCATTCGGTAGTGATGATTTTGTAGTTTCCCCTCTCCCCGTGCGGCTTTGCCGGCAAGGGAGAGGGTGAGGTAATTCCTTCCCACCGCGCAGTTTCCTTGGAATCCTTGATATTTGGAACTTACCACTACTGAAAGGGGCGACTACCCGCCAGGGTTGCGGCGGGTCAAATGATCTGAACCTGTGATCAGGAGCAAACCCAGGATGAACGAAGAGACCCGAGAGGAACGCCCAGAACACACCAACGCGATGGCCGAGATGGGCGAGTGGCTGGAGATGTCCCCCTCTCCGCTCCGGCGCGGGGACATCGTGCGAGGTACGATCGTTCGAATCACCCCGACGGAGATCCTGGTGGATATCGGAATGAAGGCGGAGGGGGTGATCACCGGCCGCGAGCTGGAGCGCATGCCGAAGGAAATCCGCGAGGTCCTGCGCGAGGGAGATGTGATCCAGGTTCAGGTCGTGAACCCAGAGGATCGCAGCGGCAATATCCTGCTTTCGCTCCAGCGAGCTTTGATGGAAGAGGACTGGCAACAAGCTCGCCGGTTGATGCAAGCAGGGGAGATCCTGGAACTCACCGTGAGCGGTTATAACAAAGGCGGGCTTGTGGTGAAGGTCGGTCGGCTTCGCGGGTTCATCCCCGCTTCTCATGTGGTTCCCCAGGAAGCCGGGGAGGAGAAGCTCCCTGTAGAGCAACGATTGAAACGTCGAGTTGGCCAGAAGATCCTCGCGAGCATTATCGAGGCGGACCCGGAGGCCAACCGGCTGATCCTCTCGGAGCGCATGGCACAGCAGGAGCTCCGGCGACGCCAGAAGGAGGAGCTCCTGGCCCATCTGGAGCCAGGGATGCGGCTGAAGGGACGGGTGATCAGCATAGCGGACTTCGGGGCGTTTGTGGATCTGGGCGGGGCGGATGGTCTGATCCATATCAGCGAGCTCTCCTGGCGCCGGGTGAATCATCCTCGCGAGGTCCTCTCCGTGGGCCAGGAGATCGAAGTGGAGGTCATCAGCGTAGATCGGGAGCGGAAGCGGATCGCCCTGAGCCGCAAGCGGGTGGAGCCCGATCCTTGGCAACAGGCGGTCGCCCAGTTGCGAGAAGGACAACTGGTGGAAGCGGTGATCACCCGGCTCACGAACTTTGGGGCTTTTGCCGCCCTGAAGGAGTTTCCAGGTGTGGAGGGCTTGATCCATGTCTCCGAGCTGGCGGAACATCGAGTGAACCATCCGAAGGAGGTGGTTCGGGAGGGGGAGGAGCTGGTGGTGCGGTTAATCCGCATCGATCCAGAGAACCGGCGGCTGGCTCTCAGCTTGCGTCGGGTTGCTTCCCCGGAATATGCGATGCTGGATTGGGAGATGGCCCAGGCCCGCCTTCAGGCCAGCGAGGAGACAGGTCCGGAGAAGCCCTCTTGAAATCCCTTCGGGTTCTCATCACCGGATCTGATAGAGGGCGGGGCACCTTCAGTGCCCCGCCTCTTCTATCGGTTACCCGTTGGGGATTTGGGGGCCAGGGAGGCGGCTGAGATCAACCCCGGATCGGTAGTCGCTCCTTTCCGGCGTGGCGAGCTCCCAATGTCGAAAATCCCAAGGGGCTGCGTGGTGAGGGGAATTGCCCACTGAAGGCGGCCCGCACCCCACGAAGAAAAAATCGCGATTACCGAACGGCGTGACCACCCCCGGATAGGGTAACCAGTAAAACTAACCGAAATAGGGGCAGCGTGTTATACTAAGATTAGAACCGGCTGCGCATCTGCCCCTGGAAATCCTGCAGTCGGTTGGAAGGAGGACGCTGTGTCCAGCAAGCTGGATCGATTTACCCAGCGGGCCAGGCGGGTGCTGGCGTTGGCTCAGGAGGAAGCTGAACGCCTGAACCACACGTATATTGGCACTGAACACCTGCTCCTGGGCCTGGTGAAAGAAGAGAACGGCATCGCCGGCCAGGTGCTCCGACGCCTAGGGGTGACCCCTCAAAAGGTGGAGGAGATGGTTCTCCGGATGTCGGGACCCGGCCGTCGCCCTCCCCACAGCAAGC
The DNA here is from genome assembly GCF_042408365.1 of Thermoflexus sp. GTDB lineage: Bacteria > Chloroflexota > Anaerolineae > Thermoflexales > Thermoflexaceae > Thermoflexus. The sequence goes on along the minus strand of NZ_JBHOQJ010000256.1, from coordinate 15,297 downwards.
CTGATTTGACCCCCCGCATCCGTCGGGTAATCGAGCTGGCTGTCGATGAAGCCCGACGGATAGGGCACCATTATATCGGCACGGAGCATCTCCTCCTCGGGCTGGTCCGCCTGGGTGACGGGATGGCGGTCGACATCCTCAAGAGCCTCGGGTTGTCTCTGGAACAGATCCGTCGAGAGACGAACCGGGCGATCCAGGAAGCGACGGCAGCCGCCCGGCCTCGGCGAGAGCGCCCCAAGACCCCGTTGCTGGACCAGCTGGCCATCGACCTGACGGCACTGGCGGAGGAGGGGAAGCTGGATCCGGTCATCGGACGGGAGCAGGAGATCGAACGGGTGATCCAGATCCTCTCCCGCCGGACCAAGAACAACCCTGCTCTGATTGGGGAGCCTGGGGTGGGCAAGACCGCCATTGTGGAGGGGCTGACCCAACGCATTGTGGCCGGCGAGGTCCCCGAGCCGCTTCTCAATAAACGAGTCCTACAGCTGGACGTGGCCTCTCTGGTGGCGGGGACAATGTATCGGGGCCAGTTCGAGGAGCGGTTGAAGCGGGTGCTGGAAGAATTGAAGAGCGCTGACTGCATCCTGTTCATCGATGAGATGCACATGCTGGTGGGCGCCGGCGCGGCCGGCAGCGCGGTGGACGCAGCTAACATTCTGAAGCCGGCCCTGGCCCGAGGAGAGATCCAGTGCATCGGAGCTACCACTTTCGACGAGTACCGGAAACACATTGAGAGCGACGCAGCGCTGGAACGTCGCTTCCAGCCGGTAGTGGTGGAGGAGCCCACCATCGAGGAAACCATTGAGATCCTACGGGGCATCCGCCATCGCTATGAGGAGCATCATAAGCTCACCATCACCGACGAAGCCATTGAGGCTGCCGCCCGGCTATCAGCCCGTTATATCCCTGAGCGCTATCTTCCCGACAAGGCCATCGATCTGATCGACGAGGCCGCGGCCCGCGTGCGGATGTACAAGGCCGCCCGCTGGCCCAGCCTTCAGAAAGTCTATAACGAGCTGCGCATGGTGCAGCGTGAGCGTGAGGAAGCCCTGGCTGAACGCCGTTATGAGGACGTAACGGACCTTAAAGCGCGGGAAGAGGAGCTCCAATCGCAGCTCCAGCAGTTGCGCATGCGCAGCGAGATCGATGAGGGGCCGAAGGTCACCGCCGAGGACATCGCCGAGGTCGTCTCGATGTGGACCGGTATCCCGGTGAGCCGTATCGCCGGGGATGAATCTCAGCGCCTGCTCCACATGGAGGAGGAGCTAAAGAAGCGTATTGTGGGGCAGGATGAAGCCATTAACGTGATCGCCCGGGCCGTGCGGCGGGCCCGCGCCGGCCTGAAAGACCCCCGCCGGCCGATCGGATCGTTCATCTTCCTTGGTCCGACCGGGGTGGGGAAGACCGAGCTGACGAAGGCCCTGGCGGAGTTCCTCTTCGGCTCCGAGGACGCTCTACTCCAGCTGGACATGTCGGAATTCATGGAGCGACACAACGTCTCCCGTCTGGTTGGGGCCCCGCCTGGATATGTCGGTTATGAAGAGGCCGGCCAGCTGACGGAGTATGTCCGCCGCCGGCCATATTGCATCGTGGTCTTCGATGAGGTCGAGAAAGCCCATCCGGACGTGTTCAATATGCTCCTCCAGATTATGGAGGAAGGCCGGTTGACGGATGCCCGGGGCCGCAAGGTGGACTTCCGTAACACCATCATCATCATGACCTCTAACATCGGCGCGGAGACCATCCGCAAGGCGCATCTGGGGTTCCCGACCCAAAAGCAGGAGGAGGTGGATCTGGAGCGGCGCTACCGGGAGATGCGTGAGAAGCTCCTCAACGAGCTGCGCAAGGTCTTCCGGCCGGAATTCCTGAACCGGGTGGATCAGGTGGTGGTCTTCCGGCCGCTGAGCCGGGAGGACATCCTCAAGATCGTGGACCTGGAGCTGGGGAAGGTGGCGGCCCGTCTGAAAGAACATCGCCTGAGCATCGAAGCCACGCCGGCCGCCAAAGCTTTCCTGGCCGACAAGGGCTACGATCCTGAATATGGGGCGCGACCGCTGCGCCGTGTGATCCAGAACCTGGTGGAGGACGCCCTCTCCGAGGGGATGCTGGCCGGGAAGTTCGGACCAGGTGACACAGTGGTGATCGATCTGGAAGGGGATCAGTTGGTCTTCCGCTCCAAGGGGATCGAGGAGCTGGCTCCGCCTCCCGCCCTGATGGTGGAAGGATAATCGATCCCTCTGAAGCCATGGGGGGTGGGCTCGGGCGCTGAAAGCGCGGCCCACCCCCTTTTTTTGAGGCACAAAGTAGACGCGGCACAGGGCGGAGGAAGTATGGGGTGTGGGCCGCCTTCGGTGGCCCACACCCCATAAAAAATCATTTGTCACCGAATGGAGTGAGCACCGACTGGATCTCAAGGGCCTTCCTATTCCAGCCCATACTCTTTCCATCGCCGGTCCACCAGCGCCCGGATCTCCGGGCTCATCTCGATGCGCTCGGGCCATCCCCGGGGATGGCCTTCCTCAGGGCCTTTGGCGGTGGCATCGATCCCGATCTTCCCGCCATACGCCCGCAACAGCGCGACGTGGTCCAGATGATCGACCGGCCCCTCCACGATCACAACGTCCCGCTTCCAATCGACGTTCCCCAGAACCTGCCAGGCAACCTCCGAGAGGTTGTGAACATCCACCCAGTCGTCCACCACCACAATGCATTTGGCCAGGCTGAGCAATCCCAGGCCCCAAAGGCCGAAGATCACCTTACGGGCATGACCTGGGAAGCGCTTGCGAATGCTGACGATCACCAGGTTATGAAAGACGCCTTCCGCCGGCATGTTGTAATCCGCCACCTCCGGGAGGAACAGACGAACCAACGGAAGGAACAAGCGCTCGGTGGCCTTCCCCATCCAATAATCCTCCATCGGCGGGCGGCCGACGATCGTGGTGGGGTAAATGGGGTCCCGCCGATGGGTGATGGCCGTGACGTGCATCACGGGGAAAGGTTCCGGCGGCGTGTAGTACCCAGTGTGATCTCCGAAGGGCCCTTCCAGCCGTTGTTCCCGTGGATCGATATAGCCTTCGATGACGATCTCGGCATGGGCGGGGACCTCAAGGGGTTGGGTGACGCCAGGGACCATCTCCACGGGCCGGCCGCGGAGCCATCCGGCGAGCAGATACTCGTCGATATCCGGGGGGAGGGGGGCGCTGGCCGCCCATATACAGGCGGGGTCCCCGCCCAGGGCCACCGCAACGGGGATCTGCTCCGCCCCCACCTCTCGGGCCGCCCGCTCATGCTCTGCACCGCCCTTATGGATTTGCCAGTGGACCCCCAGGGTGCGCTCATCGTGGACCTGGAGCCGATACAAGCCCACGTTGCGCTTGCCGGTGCGAGGGTCCCGGGTGATCACCTGGCCTAGGGTGATGTAGCGGCCGGCGTCCTTCGGCCAGCATTTCAGGATCGGCAGGCGGTCCAGGGATGGGCGCTCGGTTTCCACCACCTCCTGACAGGGCGCCCGGGAGACCCGGCGAGGGCCCAGCCCGATGCTCCGCAGAGTTCCCAGTACCTGGCCCAGCCGTTGGAAGGCCTCCCCCAGGCTCTGGGGAACTTCCGGGCGAAGCAACGCCTCCAGCCGCCGCCGAAGGTCCTCGAGATCTTCGACCCCCAGGGCCCACGCCATCCGGCGCAGGGTGCCGAACAGATTGATGGCCACAGGGATGCCTTTCCCATCCACGTTTTCAAAAAGAAGCGCCTTGTTGCGCTCCGGCGGACCCTTTATCACCCGGTCGGCGATTTCCGTAATCTCGAGCTCAGCGGAGACCGGAGCGCGGATCCGAATCAGCTCCCCGGCCTGTTCGAGGCGGCTCAAAAAATCCCGTAGATCCTGGTAAGCCATAAGCTCGTCTCCTTGTAAAAAATTCACATCCGTGCGGAGGATATATCGTGGGAAGCGAGGGCCCACCCCCTTGATCCTCCTTCCCTACGGCCTGAAGGGCCCTGGGGAAGGGGGATAAAAAGACGTTTGGGGGGAGGCGGGCGCCTTCAGCGCCCGGCTCACCCCCAACCTCAGGCCGGTGCGAGGCCATGAACCGTTGCTCAAATGATGCCGTCGCTAATGCCTTTAGAATAAGCCAATGCCGTTATAATGGAAATAGCCTGGAACACTGAGGAGGTCAGGATGCCCATTGTACGCAAAGTCCAGGGGGTGCTGTATCGAGTACGGGATCTGGCGCGGGCGAAGGCCTTTTATGGGGAAACCCTCGGCCTCCCCTTGCGCGGGGAGGATCCCGAGGGGAGGTGGGTGGAATTTGGCCCCCCACGCGGACCCCGGATCCTGCTGCATCAGAGCCCAGAAGGTCTTGCTGGGAACGCCGGGGGCGGTGCCTTGTTTGAGGTGCGCAACGCCCGGCGCGTCCTGAACCGCCTGAAGCGCCATGGGGTGCGGGTCGGGGACCTGACCGAGATCCCAGGCGTGATGGTGGTGGGGACATTCTACGATCCGGATGGGAACCCTCTGCACGTCGTCCAATCGTTGTTGCCCCGCGCCCCTCGACGCCGCAGGGCTCCAGAGGAGGGCGAGGCCGGGCCTGCCGAGGGGAGCTGAGCGACCCCTCTGCGAGATCCGGGGCAGGCCGCTCCATCGCCTGCCCCGGATCGTTTCCGGAAGTTGCGCCCTCGGTGCTGGATGAGCGTGAGCCATTCACGCCTCCGCTTCCCGCTTCATTCTGTGCTGAGGAGGAACATTTTTCGCAATGGGACGACCTTTGCGGATTGCCATCGATGGACCGGCCGCTTCGGGGAAGAGCACTTTGGCCCAACGCCTTGCCGCCCATCTCGGTTACGTTTACCTCGATACCGGGGTGATGTATCGGGCGGTCGCCTGGGCGGCGCTGCGGAAGGGAATCCCGGTGGAAGACGAAGCGGCTCTAACACATTTGGCCGAAACCATGGATCTGGATATCCTGCCCCCCACTGTAACCGATGGCCGCCCGTATACGGTGCGGGTCGAGGGAGAGGATATCACATGGGCGCTTCGAAGCCCCGAGGTGGACGCAGTGGTCTCCCAGGTATCGGTCTATCCCGGCGTCCGCCGCGCCCTCACCCAGCGCCAGCGCCAAATCGGTCTTCGCGGCCGGGTGGTGATGGTCGGACGGGACATCGGCACCGTTGTCCTGCCGGAGGCGGACCTGAAACTCTATCTGGACGCCGATTTGGAAACCCGGGCCCAGCGTCGTTACCGAGAGCTTCGGGAACGGGGACAGGAGGTGTCTTTCGAAGAAGTCCTGGAGACCATGCGGCAGCGGGATGCCTTGGATCAGGGGCGGGAGATTGCGCCGCTGCGCCCCGCCCCGGATGCGGTGGTCCTGGACACCACCGCCATGGACATCGAGGAGGTGTTCCAGCGGGTGCTGGCGCTCATCGAGGCCCGATGCCAGGAGACGTCACATGTGGCGGGTTGAATTGCACGCCCACACGGTCTATTCCCCGGACAGCCTGGTTTCCCTGGAGGATTTCCTCGCCGCCTGTCGCCGGAAAGGGCTGGACCGCGTGGCAGTGACGGATCATAACACCATCGAGGGCGCGCTGCGGTTGAAAGAGAAGGCCCCCGATCTGATCATCCTCGGCGAGGAGATCCGGACGCAGGAAGGGGAAGTGCTCGCTTACTTCATCGAGCGGGAGATCCCCAAAGGCCTTTCCCTAATGGAAACCATCGAGCGCATCCGGGCGCAGGGCGGGGTGGTGGCGCTCCCCCATCCCTGCGATCGGGCGCGGGGCTCCGCCGTGGGCCGGAGGACGGCCGAAGCGGTGATCCATTTGGTGGACGCGGTCGAGGTCTTCAACGCGCGATGCGTGTTCCCGAGCGACAACGCCTGCGCCGCGACGCTGGCCGACCGCTTCCACAAACCCGGCTTCTCTGGTAGCGACGCCCATACGGTCTGGGAGCTGGGCCGGGCGTGGACCGCCCTTCCTCCCTTTCAGGACGCGGAGGGTTTCCGGCAAGCCCTGGGACAGGCTCATCTCACCCGCCATCCGAGCCCTTTGTGGGTGCATTTGCTTTCCACATGGGCAAAATGGCGCCGTGCCCGAGGGGCTATCGAAGCAGGGTCCCGGTAGGCCTACCTTGGACCAACGGATTTTTGGGTGAACCGCTATGAGGAATCCCTGAAGTCCTCGTCCATTGTGCGGAGCGGCCGAGGGGTTCCATCCTCCTGCCTCCTCGCCCCCCACGGCCCCTTGGAGCGTGGGGGGCGAGACGGATCATTCCTTTCCCGAATATCCCCAAGATTGAGGTGGACAAAGCGCTATGAATGAAAAGGCCTCGCGCGAAGCGTTTCAACAGCGTGAACTTCTGACCCCTTTTGGATTAACGGTCTTCAGTGCCACATTGAAGGGTCAGCATCAGCTTGGATGGTTGGATCTTTTCACCGGCTTCCGCACGCTCAAGGCAATCATCTATTCATCTGGGATTGACTTTGTTCTCAGCGTCGTTCGCTTATTTGAAGATGCAGAGATTTTGTTCGGCGCTGAGCATACGCTAAATCGAGCCCAGCGGGACCTTCTGCAAGCTTCTCAAGTTTTGGAAGGTTCGCTGGGTGATGAAATTGTTGTTCAGCGGGCTCTGATGGAGGCTCTACAGGAGCGATTGCGAGGGCATCCCGAACTATTCGAGCGGTTAAAACAACGCTCCTTGCGCTTCCGCCTCGTATCCGGACGACCTTCGCACGAAAAGTTGTATTTACTGGCCGACCCCGATCAAGGCCGCTATCGAGTTATAGTCGGTAGCGCGAATTTTTCTCGAAGCGCTTTTGAGGGGCATCAACGGGAGCTCCTCATTCTATTTGATGATCCAGACGCCTATCAGGCTTTCCTGAACTATTACGAACAAATCGAATATGCTCTATCTGCTCCTCTGGAGCTCAGCGCTTCGGATCCAGCTCGATCTCCGTGGGAAAGGATTCCCCTTGTGCGCTCTGATCTAGTGATTATCGCTAAACCGACTTCCCAAGGATTCAGTCAGGAAGTTTCTCAAAGAGCTATTCAACTGAAGAAGGAAGTTGAGCGCATGCCTCTTCCTCAGGTGAGTGGAAGCCAGCCAGTTCGAATAGAAACCAAACGCCTCTTGCAGATTTTTCGGTCCATACAAACTGCCCCTGAGCATCCAGACAAAGAAATACCGAAGTTACGCATTGACTGGGAGAGCGGGCAGGTTTTTATCGACGAACACCCATGGTGGGATCTCCGGGAAACCCCTGATAGGGAAGCAGTACGGTGGGATGTGCAGCTTCTTCTGGAATTTTTCGAGGGATTCCGTCAATTCTTCCGAGGGGCCGTGGATGAGACATTGCGGCGGTATTGGGCGTTCTGGGTCTGGTTGTATGCGGCACCAGCTGCCGCATTCCTCCGACAGGCCGCCATAGCGCGGCATCTCGACCCCTGGCTATACCCTCTTTTTGCAATCCTCTATGGGCGTTCCAGCGGGGGCAAGACGACCTTAAGCCGGGTGCTGGTACGATCGATGTTCGGCCAGGAGAGAATCTTGCGCAGCTCAGAATTCACGCGCGCTCGTGTGGAGGCGCTTATGCTGTCTGTCGGAGCTCATCCCATCATTGCGGAAGACGTGGCCAACGCACGCTTTATCCAGCACGTGCCCGAGCTGGTGCGAAATGACTTTCAAGCCAGCGCCCAGTGCGCCCCTGTGATCATTGCCACAAACCGAGACGTAGAGACCATTGCCCAGGATATTTCCAAACGAGTGTTGATGGTGTATGTAGGCATGGCCATCGCCGAGGGACAGGCCGGTAAGAGTTCGCTCCCTCGCCGGGTTTTGGATGAGGTTAAAACAGCTCTTTACCAAGCCTATTTGAACCGCTGGTATCCGAGAGTCCAGGCCATGCGGGCTTCCATTGAGAAGGGAGAAGATCCGCCAGACCTCTTTCAGGCCTCATCGGAAATATTGCGGGGGCTTCTAGCCGAGTTCGCGGGTCGAGTTCCCGAGTGGGCCCATCCGCTGGATTATCAGAAGGTTTTCGCTCTACGTCATCGGCGGTTCCTAGAAGAACTAGAGCGTTTCATGGAGCAGCATCCAGACGATGTGCATATTGATCGCGGGCGTAAAGAGGTGATCTTAGACTTTGGAGGGGATCATAATCAGGCACGCCAATTTGCTCGTTCTGTGCCGGATTTCATCTTAAAAAGCAAGACTGTGGACAAGGTCGTGATGGATTTGGAGGCCTTGGAGGAAGAACTCGGACTTCGGTTCCCCAAGGTCAAATGGTGGAAGCGAATATGGCTAAAAAAATGACGTTGGTGATCAGGTTAGGATGGTGCCTTGCTTTTGCTCTGTTGCAAACAACAAAGGAGGTCATTCCAACTCGCAGCGACGAGTTTTCAGTTCGTGGAATCTTCGTGGGGAGTAGGCCGCTTTACGCGGCCCGCCCTCCCACATAGAATTCTATCTTCTGGTCAATTAGGCCGGCCAGATCAGCCAGCCCGCATCGGGATGGCGCTCCACCCGCATCGGGATCTCGTAAGCGGCTTCCAAGAGGGCAGGCTGGAGCACCTCTTCGGGGGAGCCGAAAGCGAGAGCCCGGCCGTTTTTCAGCAGCAACAGACGGTCGCAAAAGCGGGCGGCCAGGTGGAGATCGTGAACCGCCAACACGCCAGCCATGCGCTCCGCCTGAAGCATATGGCGGATCAATCGGAGAAGACGGACCTGGTGCTTGAGATCCAGATGGGCGAAGGCCTCATCCAGCAGCAGGATACGGGGGGTCTGGGCGAAGGCACGGGCGATCAGCAACCGCTGACGCTCCCCCCCCGAGAGCGTCCCCACCAAGCGCTCCGCGAAAGCCTGGGTCTCCGTGGAACGCATCGCCAGCTCAACGTGCCAGCGATCCGCGGCGGAAAGCGGGGAGAGCCATGAGAGGTAAGGCGTCCGCCCGAACGCCACCACCTCCTCGCCGGTGAACGCTTCGGGAAGCGAGGCCCCCTGAGGCACCACCGCGATCCATCGCGCCCGATGCTCCGGGGGGAGGGTGTGGAGCGGAACCGTTTCCCAAAAGATGGCGCCGGCCTGGATCGGGATCACGCCGCTCAGGGCGCGGATCACAGTGGTCTTCCCGGCACCGTTGGAGCCGATCAGCCCCACTGTCTGACCAGGTGCCACCGAGAAGCTTAACCCCGAAACGACCGTCTGATCGCCATAAGCGATCCAAAGATCCTCCACCCGGAGCATGGCCGCGTCCTCCCTTTCGGAATATCGCCCCATCGCCAAGCCTAATTCCATTAATTATGCGTTCATGAGGTTTGGCGGTTGAGCAGCCCCTTCCTCGTCCAGTCTATGAGCCCCTGCAAGCAGCAGCAAACTGAGAAACGCCAGTGCTCCACATCTCCGGCCTCAGAAAGGGCTCCGCACCCCCAAAACGCCCGCAAGGAAACCCGGTGCAACTCCTTAGGAATGTTCGGCGAGGCGCACGGTTTTCCCCTTTCCCTCCCCACAGCCTAAGGGGTTACAGGAATGAGGGTTGGAACCGCCTCCGACGGCCTTCACCTCGGAAGACCCTACAGGAGGGCGGAGAAACACATGTCGATAGCCCCACCAAGGAGAGAGATGGATACATCGTTTCTGGGAAATCTCTTGACAATTTTGAATAAATTACTACAATAATCATGATGATAACACGTGTTAGCAAACAATGATGAAGCGACGATCTCCTACAGCGGAAGATGTCGCGCGTCTGGCAGGGGTCTCCCGCACCACCGTCTCGTTGGTCCTGAACCGGGTGCCGGATGCTCGGATCAGCGCGGAGACCCGGCAGCGGGTGCTGGAAGCGGCGGCCCGCCTGAACTACCGCCCTCACGCCGCCGCTCGGCATCTGGTGCGCGGGCGTTCGGAGGTGATCGCCTTCGTCATGCGTCAGACCCCCGATCAGATCTTCGCGGATGCCTTCCTCCCGGAGGTGCTCCGGGGCCTGGGTGAGGTGCTTCGCGAGGCCAACTGGCATCTGTTGATCTTCCCCCTCTCCCCCGATCAGCCTCCGGAGGAAACCACACTGCTGCTCCAGGAGCGACGGGTGGATGGGATGATTCTTTCCGGACCCCGCTTTGAAGATCGGGAGTGGCTGGAACGCTGGGGGCAGGAGACCCCGGTTGTCCTCCTCGGGCATCTCGCGGGCAGCTCGCTCCCCTCCGTGGACGTGGATAATGTGCAGGCGGCGGCCATGGCCACGCGCCACCTTCTGCAATTGGGTCACCAACGGATCGGGTTGATCACCAACGCCCCGCTCTCGTACACGGCCAGTTACGAACGTTGGCTTGGCTACCGCCAGGCCTTGGAGGAGGCCGGCCTCCCCTACGACGAAACCTTGGTCGCCTGCGGGACCTTCACCCCAGCCAGCGGGGCGGCCGCGATGGAGCGCCTGCTGAAGCTCCCCAGCCCGCCGACCGCCGTCTTCGTGGCCAGCGATGTCGTCGCCTTCGGCGCCCTTCAGACCATCCGTCGCTACGGCCTGCGGATCCCTCAGGACCTGGCGCTGATGGGCTTCGATGATGTCCCCCTTTCGGCCTATTTGGATCCCCCGCTGAGCACCGTGCGCCTGCCGGCGCAGGATCTCGGGCGGGAGGCAGGCCAACTCTTGCTTCGGTGGATTCAGGAGGGAAGGCCTCCCACCACAACGATCCGGCTGGCCACCGGGCTGATCATCCGCCAATCCTGTGGCGCAGGAGGTAAATCATGAGCATGAGGCGAATCGGGCTTTCGCTGATCGTCCTGATGCTGGCCGCGAGCGCCTGCGTGCCGGCGGCCACGCCAACCCCGGAGCGCATCGTGGAGACCAGGGTCGTTGAGCGAACGGTGGAAGTCGAAAAGCCCGTTGAGGTCACCAAGGTGATCCCCACCCTAACGGTCATCGGCCCGTGGGCTGGCGCCGAGATGGAGCAATTCCTCCCCGTTTTGAAGGCCGCAGAACAGAAGCTGGGGGTCCAGATCCGCTATCGGATCTACCGGGCCGAAGATCTCTCCCAGGTCCTGCCTCCTCAGTTCGAGGCCAAGCAGGCGCCCGGCGACGTGATCTTCATGTGGGACTGGTGGATCCGGGAAAACAAGGATCACGCGGTGGACCTCACGGACCTGTGGCAGAAGGAAGCCAACCAGTTCGTGCTCCAGCCCACCGCGGTGGACGGTCGGATCTACGCGGTTCCTTATGTGCTCTTTGTGAAGCCTGGCTTCTGGTATAAGAAGTCCTTCTTTCAGAAGAACAATCTCCAGCCGCCGACCACCTGGGAGGAGTTCCTGGCCCTCCTGGACAAGATCTCCAAGATCCCCGGGATCAAGAAAGCGATCATCAGCGGCGATGGGGTCGGTTGGCCCCTGAGCGACATCACGGAGCACTTCCTGATCACCTTCGGCGGGCCGGAGCTGCAGGAGAACCTCATCGCCGGCAAGGTCCGCTTCACGGATCCCCAGGTCCGCGCCATCTTTGCCGAGCGGCTGGTCCCCCTGCTCGGGAAATACTTCAGCGACCCTGTGGAGTGGACCCAGGCCATCGACCTTTGGTGGAACGAGGAATATGGCCTGTTCTTTATGGGGAACTGGCTGACGGGGATGGTGAAGGATCCGAACGACCTGGGCGTGTTCACCCTGCCCGGGGCCCGGGGGGTGGTGGGCGGCACCGACTGGGCCTTCATCCCCAAATACAGCGAGAACGTGGAGGCGGCCAAGCAGCTCATCGCCTTCATGATCAGCAAGGAGGGGATGGAGATCCGGGCCAAGCAGGGCGGCAAGCTCGCCAGCCGCAAGGACATCTCCCCCGATGTCTACCCACCGGCTGACCGAGCCCTGGCGGAGGCCCTGGCCAAGGTCGAGCGACCCAACGTGCCCGATTTAGACGATACGGTGGGCGGGGACTGGCAGCGCCAGTTCTGGGATCAGTTGAAGCTCCTCTGGGTCCGCCCGCAGGCGCTGGATAGCGTGCTCCGCACCCTGGATGCCCGCTTCCCCACCCGATAAAACGTCGGGCGCCGAGGCCTTTGAGGAGGGCAAGCGCGGTGTGGGGGACGGCGGCCGGGCCGCCCGTCCCCCACACCTAACCAACATCAGTGGGAGAAGAAGGCCATGCGATCGCAGCGGTGGTGGAGGCGGATCGGACGCTGGGTCAGCTTTCTGGGGTTCGCTGGGCCTGCTCTGCTCCTGATCCTCTTCCTCATCATCCTTCCCGCTTTGCAAACCATCGCCCTCAGCTTCACCGACAAGCAGGGAGCCTTCGTGGGCCTGCGGAACTTCGTCCAGATCCTCTCCGACCCAGATACCCTCAATCTCTCCGGCTTCCCGCCCGGCCCGCCCCCCTGGGGGTCCATCGTTCACAACGCCGTGTGGCTCCTGATCCATCTCCCCCTAACGGTGGGATTGGGCCTCGGCTTAGCCGTGTTGCTGGAACGAGCCCGCGGGGCCACGTTTCTGAAATCCATCATCTTTCTAGGAATGGTCACGCCGATGATCGTGGGCGGGGTGATCATCCGCTTCCTGTTCGATGAGAACGCCGGGATCGTGACGGCGATCCTCCGGGCCGTGGGGCTGATCGATTTGGGGCGGAGCTGGACGGCCTATCCGGAGACGGCGTTGCCGGCGCTCATCCTGGGCTCCGTCTGGCTCTGGGTGGGCTTCAGCATGATCCTGTACAGCGCCGGCCTGGCAACTATCCCCCGGGATTATTACGAGGCCGCTGCGGTGGATGGGGCGGGCCCCCTTCAACAGTTCTGGTATATCACCATCCCCAGCCTCCGCCCGGTCACCATGGTGATCGTGGCGATGACGATCCTGTGGGAATTGAAGATCTTCGACATCGTCTACACGGCAACCCTGGGCGGGCCGGGCGGGGCCACGATGGTCCTGGCCCTCCAGATGTATTTCTACGCCTTCCGGGCCCTGGAGTTCCAGCGGGCGGCAACCGTGGCGACCCTATTGACCCTCTTCACACTGGTGGTAGGCCTCTGGTTCGTGCGGACGATGCGATCCGCGGAGTGAACGGCCATGCGGCGATGGGGACGCAACTTGGTGGTGAACGCTTTGGCGTGGGGGGTGGGGCTGGCCTGGATCATCCCCTTCATCGGCATCCTGATGAGCGCCCTCCGCCCCCAGAGCGAACTGATCCATGGATGGTGGCAGTTCTCCTCCTTCACGATCTCCCTGGACAACTTCCTCAAGGCCTGGAACCATCCCACCGCCCCGATCGGGCAGGGGATCCGCAACTCCCTGCTCGTGGTGATCCCGGCCACGATCCTGCCGCTCTTCATCGGGGCCATGGCCGCCTATGCGTTGTTGCGTTTCCCCTTCCCCCTGCGCGATCCTCTCTTCCTGTTGATCGTGTTGCTGATGGCCATCCCTCAGCAGATGGTGGCGGTGCCCCTGTTCCGGTTCCTGCGGGATCTGGGGCTGATCAACAGCTACCTCGGGCTGATCTTGGTGCACACAGCCTGGGCGCTGCCTTGGGTCATCCTCTTTTTGCGGAACTATTTCTCCACCCTACCTCCGGAGATCGAAGAGGCAGCCAGCCTGGATGGTGCGAATCGGTTCCAGATCTTCACGCGGATTGTGCTGCCCCTGAGCCTGCCCGGCCTGGCCTCGGCGGCCGCCTTGCAGCTCACATGGGCCTGGAACGATTTCTTCATGGCGTTGATCCTGATCTACGACCCAGACAAACTGGTGGCCACCCAGCGCATCCCACTCCTGCGAGGCCAGTATCACATCGACTGGGGCGTGCTGACGGCGGCTTCCATCTTGACTATGAGCGTGCCGATCCTGGTGTTCGCGCTGCTCCAGCGCTATTACATCCGGGGGCTCATCGGGTGGACATTAAAGTAGCGCCTCATTACTTCCATAGAATGCAAACCGATCAGGAGCACACGCAATGCAAGCGGTCCCGGTTTCCCTCCGATCGTTGGAAGCGCTACGCCCGCTGGTTGGGGATGAGATCCTTCAGACTCTCCGGGAGCTGGCAGCGCCCCTGCGCGGCCTGCGCGTGTTGCATGTGAACGCCACCGCGTTCGGTGGAGGGGTGGCGGAGATCTTGGCCACCCACATCCCCCTGCTGCAGGATCTGGGCCTGGAGGCGGAGTGGCGGGTGATCCATGGGGACGATGCCTTTTTCCGGGTCACCAAAGCGATGCACAACGGCCTCCAGGGGATGGATATCCCCTTCACCCCGGAGATGCAGACGATCTGGCAGGAAGGCAACCGCCGGAACGCGGCCTTCCTGGAGAAGGATTACGACGTCATCTTCATCCACGACCCTCAGCCCGCAGGCATCCCGTTGTTGAGGGAACGCCGCGGGGCCCGCCTCTGGATCTGGCGTTGTCATATCGACACCAGCGCCCCGAACCCGGCCTTCTGGTCGTTCTTGCTCCCTTACCTTTCCGCTTACGATGCGGCGATCTTCACCATGGCGGAATACGTGGGGCCGGGTTTCCCGATCCCCCAGGTCGCGATCATCCCACCCACCATCGATCCGCTCTCCCCCAAAAACGCGCCGATGGATCCGGAGGAGGCCCGGTCCATCGTCGCCCGGTTCGGGATCGATGTGAACCGGCCGCTGCTCCTGCAGGTCTCCCGCTTCGATCCATGGAAGGATCCTCTTGGAGTGATCGATGCCTATCGACTGGTCAAGCGGGAGCGCCCCGAGGTTCAGTTGGCCCTGGTCGGCTCGATGGCCCATGACGATCCCGAGGGCTGGTTTTACTACGATCGCACCCTACGGCATGCGGGGGAAGATCCGGACCTCCATGTGTTGCATAACTTCCACGGCGTGGGGGCTTGGGAGGTGAACGCCTTCCAGCGGGTCGCCGATGTGGTGATCCAGAAATCCCTGCGGGAGGGGTTCGGGCTTACAGTCACTGAGGCCCTGTGGAAGGGGAAGCCGGTCATCGGCGGCCGGGTGGGCGGGATCCCCCTGCAGGTCCTGGATGGGGAGACCGGGTTCCTGGTTCACAGCGTGGAGGAGTGCGCGGCGAAGGCGCTGGAGCTGCTGGCCCACCCGGAGCGAGCCCGGGCGATGGGGGAGCGCGGTCGGGAGCACGTGCGGCGGAATTTCCTTTGCACCCGCGGTCTACGGGATGAGCTGGCGCTGCTTCGATCCCTGTTGGGATTGGGGTAGGAGCATCCACAAGGGATGCTCTATCCGTGTCGAGCGCAGACCAAGCCTCCATCAACCGAACTGTGCGCGAAGGGTCCCTCCCCATCATCGCACGCCAAATTTGATTTTTAGTTTTGGTCCCCTGGGGGTTTGGGGGCGAGCCGGGCGCCTTCGGCGCCCG
>NZ_JBHOQJ010000254.1:0-13941 GCF_042408365.1 Thermoflexus sp. | reverse complement strand
TTGGGCCGCGGGGAGGGGCCATCCGCTTCCTCCACCGCATATCCCCAAAACAAATGCGAATGAAGTGCGACCCATACATCGATGCGACCCAGCTTATAATTTTAAGCAGTTGAGCTGTATTGAATTTGGGCCTGGTAGAGTCTTCACGGGCATCCGTATGTCTTTTTTCCTGACAGCTCTTCAGCCGTAAAATAAAAGTAGGGCTTTTCTGCGTTCATTCCAGATGATAGGAGGATGAGATCAGTATATGCGTAAAGTCCTTCAATCGCTACGAGAAGGATTGGCGCGAACGCGCCAGGCCGCTTTCGGTCGGATCGCTCAGCTGTTGGGGGCCACGGAGATCACGGAGGAGCTTTGGGAGGAGCTGGAGGCGGCACTGATTCAAGCGGATGTCGGCGTCCAGGTCACGACGGAGGTGCTCGATCGCCTGCGGGCCCGAGCTCATCAGGAGGGGATCACCCGGGCGGATCATCTACGAGCGTTGTTGAAGCAGGAGTTGCGGGCGATCCTGGGAGACCCCCCATTGTTGAACCTGGGTCGAAGGCCTCTGGAGGTGGTGCTGATCGTTGGGGTCAATGGCTCAGGGAAGACCACCACGGTCGCCAAGCTGGCGTATCAATTCCAGCGACAGGGCCGGCGGGTCTTGCTGGCGGCGGCGGACACCTTCCGGGCTGCGGCTGGTGAGCAGCTGGAGATCTGGGCGGAGCGGATAGGGGTGCCTTGTATCAGCGGCCAACCCGGAGCTGATCCGGGAGCGGTGCTCTTCGACACGCTGCAGGCCGCCCGTGCCCGGGGCTACGATTTGGTCCTCGCGGACACCGCTGGCCGGCTTCACACAAAATACAATCTGATGCAGGAACTGAAGAAAGTCCGGAATGTGGCCGCGAAGGCGATCCCGGATGCCCCCCATGAGGTCTGGTTGGTGCTGGACGCGACCACCGGTCAGAATGCCCTCCCACAGGCCCGGGAATTTCATCAGGCCGTAGGCGTCACCGGCCTCATCCTGACCAAACTGGATGGCACCGCCAAGGGTGGCGCGATCTTCGCGATCGCCCGCAACCTGGGCTTGCCGGTGCGATTCGTGGGGGTTGGTGAAGGGCTGGAGGATCTGTTGCCGTTTGATGCGGATGCATTTGTGGAAGGATTGTTTGATCCGAATTGATGGGCCTCAGGGGTTCGAGGGATGAGGCGGTAGTGGTTCCTCTCATCATTTGGGGCTATGAGATATAGAGGGTGAATGGCCCCTTGCCCTTTCTCTCCTCCCCCCGCGGCCCTTTGGGGACGCGGGGGGAGGAGAGAAAAGATCTTTCGGGGCTGGGCCGGGGGCCGTTTGGGGTCGGGCGCTTAAGCGCCCGTTCTTGGTCATCGGCCCAGTTCTCGAAAACCGATCGTTGGGTTTATTGGGATGAGTCATGAAGAACAGGACGACCCCTCCGACTTTGCATAAAAAGGAGGTTTCCCGATGAGTGGGTTGCGTGAACGGATCGAAGCCTTGATGGTCACCCTGGAGGATCTGCTGGACCGTCTTTGACATCCCGAAGAAGCAAGCCGAGATCCAGAGGCTGGAAGAGGAGGCCTCTCGGCCGGATTTCTGGGACCAACCGGCGCGGGCCCAAGAGCTCATGAAGCAGCTGGGTCGGTTGAAAGAGGAGGTGGAGGGCTGGCTGAGCTTGCGCCGTCGAATCCAGGAGGCCCGTGAGCTGCTGGACCTGGCCGAGGGGGAGGGGGATGAGACATTGGCTTCAGAGCTGGAGCGCGAGATTGGGATCCTCGAGGAGGAGATCCATCGCCACCAGTTCGAAGTTTGGATGTCCGGCCCCTATGATCGCAACGACGCCATTCTGGCCATCCACGCGGGGGCGGGTGGAACCGATGCTCAGGATTGGGCGGAGATCTTGTTGCGTATGTATCTGCGCTGGGTCGAACGTCGCGGGTGGGAAGCCGAATTGCTGGATAAGGTCGATGGCGAAGAGGCAGGCATCAAGAGCGCCATGGTGCTGGTGAAGGGCCCTTACGCTTATGGCTACTTGAAGGCCGAGAAAGGGGTGCACCGTCTGGTCCGAATCTCCCCCTTCGATGCCGCCCGTCGTCGCCACACATCTTTTGCCCTGGTTGAGGTATGGCCGGATATCGGGGAGAGCCCGGAGATCGTGATCCGTCCGGAGGAGCTCGTTATCGAGACCTTCCGGGCTTCCACGGCAGGTGGCCAGCATATGCAGAAGAACGAGACAGCGGTCCGCATCCGGCATATCCCGACGGGGATTGTCGTCTCGTGCCAGAACGAGCGGAGTCAGGCGCAAAACAAAGAAACCGCATTGAAAATCCTAAAGGCTCGTCTGGCGGAGTTGGAGGAACGGAAGCGGCAGGCGGAGATCGCGGCTTTAAAGGGAAAGCACGTAAGCGCTGAATGGGGAAACCAGATCCGCTCCTATGTCCTTCATCCTTATCAGTTGGTGAAGGATCATCGCACAGATTATGAGACCAGCCAGGTGGAGCGGGTGCTGGATGGGGAGCTGGATGAGTTCATCGAAGCCTATCTCCGGCAGGCGATGGCTCCCTCTCCCTCTTCGTAAATTCGGCTTGCTCGTTCCTTGGGTTGCTGGCCTTCCGGCGCTGCGCCGATTGAAATCGCCTTTTTGGGGCCTACAGCCGATGGTCGGCCTTCGCCGGGCGGGTTTCGTGTCCGCGGAGGCGGACGCCCGGCCTGAAGCGCCCCAGGGGCGATTTCCAATCGGCGTAAAGACCAACGGTCGGCCTTCGCCGAGCGGGGTTTTCCGCGCTCACGCCGGCGGACGCTCGGCGCAGGAGCGCCTAAGGAAGGCGGATCTCCAGTCCGCTGAACGGGTGACTGCGCGGGCTTGAGCGAACGGGAGAAAAACAGATGACAGGGCGAAAACAGAAACACTCTTCTGGAGAGTGGCTTTCCCTCAAGGAAGCGGCCGCGATGTTAGGGGTTCACCCTGCGACCCTTCGGGCCTGGGCCGACGCCGGTCGTATTCCCTCTCGTCGGACGGCTGGGGGACATCGACGGTTCGCCCGGCAGGAGCTTGAGGCGTGGTTGCAAGCCCATGGGGCGGAGCCCGGGGTGCAAATGCTGATCACATACACTCTGGGTCAGCTCCGCCTTGAACTCGTCCGGGGCGCTGTGCCTCAGGCGCCGTGGTTCGAGCGGATGCATGGAGAAATCGCGCAAGCTTTCCAAGCCACCTGCTATCAATTGCTGGCGGAGCTTCAGGATTATATTCGCGATCGCGATCCCCAGCGCCCCCATCGGATCGGCTCCCGCTACGCGGAACAGGCCATCGCTGCAGGGATGACGCTTGGGGATTTGTTGCGGGCCTTCATGCATTTCGGAGGCTACCTGCTGGAGAGCGCGTTCCGGATGGTGGAGATGGGCGGCTCCCCAGAACGCTGGCATGAGGTGTATCGGGCGATCATGGCCTTTTACAACGAAACCTTGCTGGCCATGGTTGAGGGCTACCTGGAGCAAGCGCCATGGGCGAGGGCCACCGCAGGCTCTTCAACAGCTTAAGCCGGATCCTGATGGGAGCGGGCCTGGCGATCTGCGCATGGGGGGTATGGCTCGCGTGGCAGCCGATGGCCGTTGATGCCCTCCCTGCTGAACGTCCACCGGAGTTAAATCCTCCGCGCCTGTTGGAGACGACGCGCCCGTCCTCCACGCTGGCGGAAACAGCGAGGTCTACGCCGGTTCAGACCCGAAGGCCTTCGCCAGAGGCAGCATCAGAGGCGGAGCTCCCGCTTCGTCTATCTATCCCGGCCATCCACCTGGAAGCCCCGGTGGTCCCTGTGGGGCTAACGAGTATGCAAGAGGAAGGACGGGAATTCATCACCTGGGAACCGCCGAATCGCTTCGCCGCGGGCTGGTTGACAACCTCCGCCCACCCTGGCCGGCCGGGCAACATTGTCCTGATCGGTCATCACAACATCTATGGGAAGGTGTTTGCCGATCTCCATCGTCTGCGTCTGGGGGACCAGATCCAGCTGGAGACTTGGCGGCGGGTCTACATTTACAAGGTGGAGGCCCTTCATATCCTGCCGGAAAAAGGCCAACCTCTGGAAATCCGTCAGCGTAACTTACGGTGGATTCTGCCTACATCGGATGAGCGACTGACTCTGGTCACATGCTGGCCTCCCAACAATAACACCCACAGGCTGATTGTGGTGGCGCGTCCGGCGAACTCGCGGGATGAACCGTCCGGTCGATAAGGGGGAGGGCCAGGACGTATCCACTGGGGCATTCGAATATCTTTAAGGGCCAGCTTGGGCGTTTTCCGCGCTTGATCTGGCTTTTAAATCTGTCATAAAGGGGAAAGCGCATGTCGCTTCTCGAGTGGGGACCTTTGCGACGGATCCGACGGAATCACGCGCTGGAACACGGGACCATTCATCTGCTGAGCCAGCGGTTCCCGGGGCGGCCGATGGCCGGCCGTTCGACGCCCTTCGGATTCTATATCTATGGAAATGTGCCGATGGAGGCGGTGGTGGCGGCATCCCATGAGGCCCTGGAGCGGTTGCGCCGAGGGGAACATCACTGGGCCATCCATCCGGGTTGCGGCACGAACTACGTGGCTTCGGGCACCACAGCAGGCCTGGCGGCCTTTCTCACCCTCGGCCTGGTCCCTCATCGCCGGCGTCGGGATGTGTTGCCGCTGGTGATTCTGGCAACCGTGTTGACCCTCATCGCCGCCCAACCGTTAGGGCCTTGGCTGCAGGCCCATCTGACTACTCAAGCGGATCCGGGGGATTTGGAGATTGTGGGCGTGCGGGCGCTTTCGCGCAGCTGGGTTCAGGGGTATTTTGTGGAGACCCGCGGTGGGTAAAGGGGAATGGTGATCGTATTGCATGGGGAGAACGAGCTGGAGCTTCAGGAAGCGCTGAGGGAGCTACGGGAAGCCGTTGGAGATGCCGCCGCTCAATCCATGAATGTCAGCGTGCTGGATGGGCGGCGGGTTTCTCCGGCCGAGCTGCAAGCGGCTTGCGCTGCCATGCCGTTCCTCGCCGCCCGTCGGCTGATCATTGTCGAAGGCATGTTCGCCCGCGAACGCCGTCGGGCCCGGGAGGAGAACGCCCTCCTGGAGGCGCTGTCCGTGGTTCCTCCAACGACCTGGCTGGTCCTGGTGGAGCCCAGGACGCTCCCTGAGGATCACCCCTTGTTGCGCTGGATCGCCGCCCATCCCGACCTTGGAGAGGTGCGGCATTTCCCACTCCCTTCCCCCCGGGCATTGCCGGAGTGGGTGATGGCCCGAGCCCGGCGTTATGGCGGAACGTTTACGCCCCAAGCCGCCTCCGCTCTGGCTGCCCTCCTGACCGATCCGCGGCTGCTGGATCAGGAGATCCACAAGCTGGTCATTTGGGCAGCTGGCCGGCCCGTGACGCCGCAGGATGTCGAGCGGCTAGTGCCCTACGCGGCGCCCATTAGCTTGTTTGAACTCACGGAGGCCTTGGGCCGTCGGGATGTGCATCGGGCTCTGGCGGCTCTGCACCGGCTGCTGGCGGAAGGGGAACACCCCCTAGGCCTGTTCGGCATGATCGTCCGCCAGTTCCGATTCATGCTCCTGATGAAGGAGCAACTAGAGGACGGCCTCTCGCCAGCCGAGGCGGGAAATCTGTTAGGGCTCCATCCTTACGCAGCCCGTAAGATCGCCGAGGCCGTCACCGCCTTCTCGATCTCTCAGTTGGAAGCTTTCTATCGAAACCTGGCGGAGCTGGATGTGGCGATCAAGACAGGGCAGATCCCCGATGTGGTCGCATTGGAGACGTTCATTGTTTCCGTGGGTCGGCGGGAGATCCCCTGAGCTCAACCCAATACTCCGCTCCCCGGCGAAGCGATAGTGCTAATTGTTTGGGGGATGCGCTCGGGAAGACCGATGGCCCCTCTCTCCGCGGCCCGGAGGGCCGCGGAGAGAGGGGAGAAAAATCTTTCGGGGGCTTTTCGACCCCGACCCGGCCCCCGAAAGCCCCAAAGTTAAAAATGGGCAGAGCAATGCCACCCCGGACATCGCCTTTCCCCTGCTTCAAGCTGCGGTGCGAAAAGCGAGAAATGTGACCGTGGAGGACAAGCGTCGAATGCGGCCGAGCGTGATCCTGAAACCTTATGCGGAACGCAAGCTTCGGAATTTTTACCCCTGGGCATTTCACGACGATATCGCCGAGGTTCGAGGCGATCCGGAGCCTGGAGCCGTTGTCCTGGTCCGGGATGCCTCCGGCACACTGGTCGGACAGGCGTTCTATAACCCGGGTGCCTCTATCCCCCTGAGGATGCTGACCCGGAGCGAGGAGCGCATTGATGCGGGATGGTTCCGTCGACGCCTGATGGAAGCAGCCCTCCGCCGACAGGGGATCCACGGGACGAATGCCATGCGTCTGGTTCATGGGGAAGCGGATGGCCTCCCGGGTCTCATTGTGGACCGTTATGGCGAGGTGCTGGTCGTGCAGATCCGGAACCTGGGGATGGAGCGCTGGCGGGAGAGCTTGGTGGAGGCCTTGCGAGCGTTGTTCGCCCCCCGGGGGATCTACGAGCGCAGCGATGTGGAGGCTCGGGAGGATGAGGGGCTTGAGCCCCGGGTAGGACCCCTGTGGGGAGAAGTGCCGGATCCTCTGGAGGTGGTGGAGGACGGCCTGGTTTTCGAGACCAGTGTCGTGCGAGGGCAAAAGACCGGATTTTACCTCGACCAGCGAGACAACCGACGACGGTTGCGAGGATGGATCCGGCCGGGGGATCAGGTGCTGGATGTTTATGGCTACATTGGGGCTTTTGCGCTGCATGCGGCGGCGGCGGGGGCTATGGCGGTAGTGATCGATAAGGATCCATGGGCCCTGGGGCAGGTGGAACGAAATGCGGCTCGCAACGGCCTGGCGGAACGGGTGACGGTGCGCCTGGGAGATGCCTTGGAGATGATGGAGGCGCTGCTGGCCGAGGAGCGGCGCTTCGATTGGGTGGTGCTGGATCCCCCGGCGATGGTGAAGCGCCGGATGGAGTGGGAGCGAGGGGTGCGGCGCCGGTTTGTGGATATGGCCCGGCTGGCGTTGCGCTTGCTCAAAGAGGGCGGCGGGCTCTTTTTCTCGTCATGCGCTTATCCCATCCGCCTGGAGGATCTGATCGAGGCTGCCCGCCTGGCGGCCTCCGATGTGGGCTGTCGCCTCTTGGTGCGCGACGTGACGTATCAGCCTCCGGATCATCCATGGGTCCTCCAGATCCCAGAGACCTTGTATCTGAAAACATTGATTGTGGAGAAGCAGTCGGCGGCTGATTGAAGGCATGCAGGGGTTGGCCGTCGTTAAGTAACTATTCCTCCCTCTCGATTCGTCCCTATCGTTGGCTTTTCTAAAACTTTTCTCGTAGAATTAGGAATGCGTGGTCCATCGGAATCTCGGGGGTGTTCGGTGGAAGGATGGATGGCTCTGCCTTGGTTTCGACCCTCTTCCCAAAGCTCAAAGCGCTGAGGGAAGGAGCGGGAAAAGCCCAACACGGTTTTGGGGGGCATAATTTCGATAACATGATTTCGATAAAAGATGAGCGCACAAGAGGGGCGCCATTGCGGGAGGAGATGTTGTGAGCTCAGGCATGAATGAAAGGCCGTTGCCGCTGGGATTGCAGATGCTGGGCCCCGGGCTGATGGTGCTGGGGGTGATGTTGCCATGGGGTGTATCCTCTGAAGCGCATGGTTTGAATGGTTGGGGGTTGCTGGTTCTTCTGATCGGAATCCCCGCATTGCTGCTGCCTTGGGCGGCTCGTGAGACAACCGCCGCTTATCCAATCCTAGCCGGCCTGGCGGTAATCGCAGCGGTTGGGGCCCTCGGCGGGTGGATCACCGCATGGCGAGCCGTTCCACCGGACATCCCGGACCCAATGCGATGGGTTGGAAAGGGCCCTCTTTTCACCTTGGCTGGGGCAGCTCTCACATGGGCCACCCTGCCGGGATCCCTCAAGGGCTGGCAGCGAGCGCTGGTGGCCGGAGGGGGCTTTGGGTTGATGTTCGGAATCGCTGTAGGGGTGCTCGCCTGGCTTTCGATGGGGAAGGGAGCCTCTGCGGCGATGGGAGGCGCAATCTCAGCCCCCACAGGAACACCGTGGATCGTCATTGAGGTCCGCCCCCTTCAAACGACTCCTGCGATGAGTGGAGCAGAACGACCATTGTCTTCCACGCCCTCTCCAACTTTCCCGCCGTTTTCGTCGATGGGATCGGGTCCAGAATCCAGTGGAACTGGTGTCGCCGAAGGGCCTACCATCACTCCCCAGACGGAAGTCCCAACGGCCACTCCAAGGATTCAGGATGCGAAGTCCCCCACGCCATCTCCCACAGTCGGTTCACCAATCTCTCCCCCACCCACACCGAATCCATAATGACCAGACCACCTTTCGGGGTGTGGCGAGGGGAAGAAAGAAGGGGGGAATTCCAACCGCTTCCATCAGGGGGCGATAGAGGTTTTGAGCCGAGCTCTCGAGGAGGTTCTGGAGATGACTGGCTTTGCCCAGGATATTGCGCGTCGCCTGGTGGAAAACATCGAGCGGGTGATCTTTGGGAAACGAGAGGCGGTTGAGCTTGCGGTGATCGGCTTGCTGGCTCAAGGCCATCTTCTCATTGAGGATGTGCCTGGGGTGGGGAAAACGATGCTGGCCAAGGCGATGGCGCGCTCCATTGGAGGAACTTTCCGCCGGATTCAGTTCACGCCGGACATGCTCCCCAGCGATATCACCGGTGTATCGATCTTCAACCCCGGGACTCGGGCCTTTGAGTTCCGCCCTGGCCCGATTATGGCCAATATCGTCTTGGCGGACGAGATCAATCGAGCCACTCCGAAAACTCAGGCGGCGTTGCTGGAGGCGATGGAGGAGCATCAGGTCAGTGTGGACGGCGTGACGTATGCGCTCCCTCGACCCTTCCTGGTGTTGGCCACTCAGAACCCCATCGAATATGAGGGAACGTTCCCACTGCCGGAGGCGGAGCTGGATCGCTTCATGCTGCGGATCCGCCTGGGCTACCCCTCGCGGAAGGATGAGCTGGCGATCCTGGAGGCCCAGCAATTCCGTCATCCCATTGAGACACTGGAGCAAGTGGTGCAGCTAGAGGAGCTGCGCCGGGCTCAGGAGGAGATTCGAGGTGTGCATGTGTCCGCTGAGGTCAAGGGTTATCTCTTGGAGATCGTGGAGCGCACGCGGGAGCATCCGGACATCTATCTGGGGTCCAGCCCGCGCGGTGCCCTCGCTTTGTTCCGAACCGCCCAGGCTCGCGCGGTCTTGCGGGGACGGGAGTATGTGCTTCCGGACGATGTTAAGGCGCTGGTTCTGCCGTGTCTGGCCCATCGGTTGATCCTGAATCCGGAGGCTCGGATGCGGGAGATCACCCCGGAGCAAATTCTCGTTGAGATCATAAATCAGGTCCCGGTGCCGGGCGCGGCTCTCGCTTGAGCTGCTGGCGTTCTGTCCAAAGGGCGGCCGCACCAACGCGTGGGGATGATCCTTACCACAGGGAATTCCGGTTGGGTGTGGCCACGGGATGGGATAGGGGCAAGGGCACCCACAAGGGGCGCTCTGCTCGGCTCCTGGACAGCGAGGGATCGCTGAGCCGTGGGCGGCTCCTTCTTTGTTCCTCCCAATCTGCCGAACTTGGGTTATACTCAAAGCAGATGTAAGCGCCGGATCGTGGGTCGGTGGTCTCTCGCTTTGACAAACGGGAGGAGCATTCGCTTGAACCGGAGAGGGAATGTCCTTCGCGTAAAGGAGCTGGTGGAGAGATTCAAAACCCCTCGATGTGAGCATGCTGTCCCTCCAGAGGACTTCGGCTGGCTTCTGGAGGCGCTGGCTCCGCTTCGGTTCCCCCTGGCTCAGGGGTTATGGCTCCTGCGTCCCTGGTTGGGGCCTGAACGGATCGCCCGCTGGGTGACGAGCTTGGAGGGTATTCCCCAGACCCGGGATGAAAAGGAGAGCCCCCTATGATCGGTGGATTGTTGTTGCTCTCCGTCCTCATGGTGCTCTTTGCCGCTCGGATCGCGCGCTGGATTCGGATCCCTCCCCGCGAACCGGAGCCTTTCCGGTGGATCCCTCGGCAGGTGGGGCAAGCCCTGGAGACCGGGCAGCCGCTTCATCTCGCATTGGGCTCTGGCGGGTTGATCAGCAGCGAGGCGGCGCTGACGCTGAGCGGCGGGCGGATGTTGGAGCGCTTAGCAAGGGATGCGGCGGCCGGGGAGGTTCCTCCTTTCGTGACGGTGGCGGATCCTGTGGCCCTGGTCTACGCTCGACACGTCCTCCAGGAGGCCTATCGGCGCCGGGGCATCCCATCCACAGTGCCTCCCGATCGTGTGTGGTGGGCTGGGGCCAGCCCTATGGCTTATGCAGCCGGCCTTACCCTTTTCCTGGGAACAGAGCCGGTGGCGACCAGCGGGATGGCCGGGCTGTTTCGGGAGGAAGGTGTGCTGGTAGGGGAGATCGGCCAGCGATATGGGGCCCGCTCGATCTTTACCATGCCGGATCTCACCGGGGCCGCCGTTCTATGGCCGTTGGATCCAGCCTTGGCTGTCGGCGAAGAGGCCTTCGCCCTTTCCCCCCAAGAGGAGATACCTGGACAACCATCGGCCCTCCTTCTAACCCATGATTTGATCCGCTGGTTGTTGATCCTGCTCCTCGTGGCCGCTGCCTTGGGGTTGGCCCTGCGCGGTTGAGGGAGGAATCGAGATGCTCCGACGTGTATTGGCTGCTGGAATCCTAAGCTTGGTCATCGCCCTGATCCTTATGCCATACATATGGCCTCAGCTCACCCTCCGCCAGGTCCTGACCGAGGTGGGCTCCACGCTGCTCGCTTACGCGACCGTGGTGGGTTTCCTCTCCTTCCTCGAGGCTCATTTCCATCGGGTGGAAGCGCGTGGAGAGGGCTGGCCGTATAGCCTGGTCGCTGCCCTCGCGGCCCTGGCGGTCCTGTTGCTTTCCCTGGTGGAGGGTGGGTTGGTTGGATCGTGGACCAGCTGGCTTTATCGATATGGCCTGCTGCCTTTGGAAGCCTCGCTGGGGGCCCTGCTGCCCTTCTTTATGGTTCTGGCCCTTTGGCGTATGTTGCGCGCCCGCCGCTCGGTTTACAGTTTGCTCTTTGTGGCGGGTGTCCTCACGATGCTCATGGTTCATTCGCCCGGAATCCCTCGTCCCAGCCTGTTCGGTTCTTTTTATGAAACCCTTCTCGCCCCCCTGGCAACCGGAGGGATTCGGGGCCTTCTGATCGGTGTGGCGGTGGGGGTGATCGTGATGGTGGTGCGAACGTTCCTGTGGATGGATCAGCCTTTAGGGCGGCGGTGATCCCTTCCCTTTGAGACGTTTTCGGAGCTGGGAAGGTGGTGCTTCATCGTTTTGAGGATATGGGGTGGTGAGGGCCAGCGGCCCCAAACCCCCATGGGACCGAACCAAAAATCAAACGTGGAAGAAGCAGTAGCCGCTGCTTCCTCGGGAGGCTTCTGGGGATCGTTTTGGGGGTCAGTTCTGGGAGGTAGAGGATGAAATCGTGTCCGATCTGCGGGGCGTCGAATTCGGAGGATCGGCTGACCTGCGAACAGTGCGGAGCCAGCCTGATCCCCGCCTCCGAAGTGGAGGGGGGAGTTCTCTGTCCCATCTGTGGCTATCGGAATCCCTCCGCAGCGATCTTCTGCGAGCAATGCGGCGCTCGTCTGGAATCCGGAGAGCTTCCGGAGATCGAGGGGCTTCCTGTAGAGGAGGAACTTGAAAGCCCGGAGCTGGACTGGCTCGCGACGCTGGGGGACCTCTTCCCAGAGATCCCCCCAACGGCGCCCTCGGTCGCTCCAGAGGTTAGGGCGCTGGAAACCGGCGGTGCGGAGGAAGCGCCCGCTCCACCGGAGGAAACCCGCCTCCCCGAGGTTCCCCTCCTCGAACCATGGGAGGGGGCGGAGGGAGAGACCCCATCGGCGCAGGAGCCGGCCGCTTTCATGCCATCGATGGAGGAGCCTTTCCAGGCCTTTGAACCTGAACATCCAACGGAGGAACTCTCCGTTCCTCCGTTCGAAGGCCTTCCTCCGGAGATCGCTGCACCCACGCCTCCGTCGGAACCCCCAAGGGAAGAACAGGGAGCTTTCCCATTCCCTGGCATTTCGCCTGAGGAGGGAGGCCAGGAGATCCCCTTCGCTTCGGAAGGCGAACCGGCCCTGGCCTTTCCCTGGCTGGAGACTTCAGGCGAGGCGCTGGAACAGGGCC
This sequence comes from Thermoflexus sp., assembly GCF_042408365.1. Lineage (GTDB taxonomy): Bacteria > Chloroflexota > Anaerolineae > Thermoflexales > Thermoflexaceae > Thermoflexus. Next base: position 1,730 of record NZ_JBHOQJ010000254.1, on the reverse strand, counting down.
CCGAGGTTTCTCTCCCGGAGACAGCGCCGTTCATCGGATTGCCTTCCGAATGGGAAGCGGAGAGCTCTTCTTCTTTCGGGGTAGCGCCGTTCGCTGAGCTCCCCCCTGAGGTGCAAGAGGAGCTCGAAGCAGCGCCTCCCGTCTGGCCGGAGGCGGAGGCGATTCCGGAGTGGCTGAGGGAATGGGGTGAGGAGGGGAAGCCCTCGGAGCCTCCTGAGGAGGCTGTCCCCGAAGTACCCTTTGTGCCTTTCGAGGGCTGGGAGCCCGAAGAAGAGGCTTCGATGGCGTTAGAGATCCCGAGGGAGCTTCCCATAGCGGAGGAGGGGCTGACGCAGGTGAGTCCCTTCCTGGTCGAGGAACTTCCCGCCGAATCCCCTCCGGTGCCTGTCGAGGTCCCGCCGTTCACGGATCTGGAGGAAGTGCTTGCTGAGATGCCGGAGTGGCTGCAGACCCTTCAGCCGGTTTCGGAGGAAGAAGTCGAGACACCTTTAGAGGCACTCCCTCCAGTCGAGCAAGCGGTGGTGGAGACCCAGGGGCCATTGGCCGGGTTGGTCGATGTGCTTCCCCTGAACCTGCGGATGACGGAGATCCAGGGGCCGGCCGCCCGGCTTCGGGCGGAACCTGCTCCTGAGCTTCTGACCCGGGCTCAGGCTTGGCAAAGCTTGCTGGATCAAGGCTTGACCTTCCTGTTGGGGGAACGGGTGGCGGGGCCTGCTCCGGCCGCCCTGGGTGCTGCTCTCGAGCGCTGGCTGCTCTTTATCCTCCTCCTGGGCGCTCTGATCCTTGGGCTGTACTGGCCCTTGCCCTTCTTCCAGACCGCTCTTCTGACCCCTCCGGTTGACTTCCTGTCCGCCCTGGATCAGGCCCCCCCTGGGGGCATTGCCCTCGTGGCGGTGGATTATGGGCCGGACCGCGCAGCGGAGCTTGAAGTCTATCTCCAGAGGGTGCTCGAGCGGCTCACCGCACGGGGGGTTCGGGTGCTCACGGTGAGCCTTTCCCCATGGGGAGCCGCTCAGGCGGCGCAGGTCGTTCAGGCGCGCCCGGATTATGGGGAGCGTGTGGTCCATCTCGGATACTACCCGGGTCAGGAGATGGGCGTGGTCCGCCTTCTCACCCGGCCCATCGATCAGCTGGGGGTGGATTACCGCGGGCAGTCGCTGCGGGAGCTTCCGATCGCGCGGGATTTTGAGGAAGGGCCGTTGGCAGCCCGGTTGAACTTGGTGGTTCTGATCACCGGCTCCCCTGATGCGTTGCGGGGATGGATCCAGCAGGTCCATGGGATTCTTCCCGCCGAGGTGCCGCGGATCGCCGCTGTTGGCGCGAACCTTGCGCCCTATGTGGCTCCGTATCGGGAGAGCGGGCAGCTCCAGGCGGCAGCGGTGGGCTTGCGGGATGCGCTTCTCATGGAAGGACCTGTCCCAGAGGGCAGCCCGGCCTTCTTCGATCTTCAAGCGCAAGCAACTCTTCAGGTCTTTGTCGTACTGTTGATCGGGGCGGGGTTGGTGATTCAGCTCTTTCGAGGTTCGAAGGCCGTTTGACTCGTGGCGCTCGTTCGCAAGTTGTCTTCCCGGATCTCCTTGCGGTTTGCTTGCGAGCGCTTCTTCTTTTTTGGGGATATGCAGTGGGGATCGGATAGCCCCACCCCTTCATCCCTCTCCCCGCGGCCCGAACGGCTGTGGGGAGGGGGACGAAAAATACTTTGGGGGCAAGCCGGGCGCTAAAGGCGCCCG
>NZ_JBHOQJ010000246.1:0-14627 GCF_042408365.1 Thermoflexus sp. | reverse complement strand
GCCCTTTGGGCCGTGGGGAGGGGGGAGAAAGGGGGGTGGGGCATCGGCCCGTACCATCTCATATCCTCCAAACAAATCTGGATGAAGCACTACTTCTGGAGGGTTCCTCATGCTCCGATGCTTCGCATCGATTGCGATCATCGGATTCGCCGCGCTGCTCCTGTTCCTGCTTGGAACGAGAGGTCCAGATACCAACCCCCAGCAGCTTTGGGTCGATGACGATGGAACGATCGGGAAATCAAGCGCATCATGCGATGGCCCCGATGCAGCTTACCCCAACATCCAGGCGGCGATCGACGCCGCTCGGGATGGTGATGAGATTATTGTCTGCCCCGGGATCTACGCCGAACAGATCACCATCAACCGCAACCGGCTTTCCCTTCATTCTGTCGATCGCTCGGCAGTGGATCCAAGTCCGGACACCATCCTCCAGCCTGAGGAACTGGTCCCTGCTGGAGTATGGATCCTTGGGGATGGAAATACCTTTGAGGGCTTTGTGATCGAAGATAAGACCATTGCCCTGCCTGCTCATGATCATGCCCATCAGCTGATCCTTGTTCAAGGGGACCGTAATGTCGTACGAGCCAACCGGTTGATCGGCCGTGGGAGCACGGAGCCGCCAGACACCGGCATCCTGGTGCACGGCGGCGATGTGGGCAACGGCGTCGCAGAGAGCAACCGGGTGACTGAGAACGAGATCCTCAACCTTTCTGGCCACGCGATCCGGATCCTCAGCGAGGGGTTCCAGCGGGCCGCCTATTGGACCATCGTTTCCGGCAATCATGTGCACGATAATCCAGGGCATGGCATCACCATCGATCGCTCGCCCTATACCCAGGTAGAGCGTAACATACTCACCCGCAACGGCCTCGCGCTATCCTTCAACAGCGATGCTTCTTTTCCAGGGATCGGCAGCAGCTTCCAGTGCAATCAGATCGCCGGCAACCGCATAGGAGCCCGAAATACGGCGATCGATGACACTGGGATGGATGCTCGGTTCAACTGGTGGGGGAGCGCCGTCGGACCTATGCACGATACGCGAAATCCATCCGGTACAGGGGATCCAATAGGGGATCACATCGATTTCGAGCCATGGCTGATTGGGACGCCGGGCCCGGTATGCCCTTTGATTCAAATCCCCATCGATATCCTGCCGGGAAATGTCCCCAATCGCATCCACCCCGGCCAGCGGGTAGCCCTCCCCGTAGCGATTCTCTCCAGGCCCGGGTTGAGGCCGACCGTCGATCTTGACCGGAATCGCATGACGTTCGGCCCTACAGGGGTCGAGGCCCCGGTGGTTGGGTGTCAGACCACTATCGGAGATCTTAACGGAGATGGGATCGCGGATATGGTGTGTTACTTTCGGATCGAGCGTGCTGGCTTCCGGCCCGAGCATTCGGAGGGAGCGCTTCGGGGGCAAACGCTGGATGGCATATCGGTGGAGGGCCGGGACGCGGTGCAGATCGCTCCGTGAGCCCGTCCTCACACGAGTGGGCGAGAAACCCCTCTTTTATAAGATGGCCCGACCGCTCTGGGCATCCATCCAACGGATCGCCGTGGGAGGGAAAGACACCCAGAGGGTCTGGCCAGGAGCGAGGGGGCGACCGGACGGAAGGGTCAACTTGAGGGTCTGGGCGCCCAGGCGGGCGGTGATCAGCAGCGAGGCCCCTAAAGGTTCCACCACCATGACCGCCGCCGGCAACGCGCCGGGGCGGGGCGTCTCGTCTACCTGGATGTTCTCCGCTCGGATCCCCAGCAGCAACGGCTGTCCGGAGCGGATCCCGTTCATGGGAGGGATGGGCAGACGATGACCTTCCAGGACGAAACACCACCCGGTTGGGTCGTCTTCCACCACTCCATGCAGGAAGTTCATCGGAGGGTTCCCAATAAATCCCCCCACGAACACCGTGGCCGGCGCTTCATAGATCCGCATCGGGGTGTCCACCTGCACGATCTCCCCCTCCCGCATCACCGCGATGCGATCCCCCAGGCTCATGGCCTCCACCTGGTCATGGGTGACGTAGAGGATGGTCATCCCCGTCTCCTGATGGAGGCGCTTCAGCTCCGCCCGGGCGTGCAATCGTAACAGCGCGTCGAGATTGCTCAGGGGCTCATCCATCAACAACACTTCCGGTTGCATCACCAGGGCTCGGGCCACAGCGACCCGTTGACGCTGGCCCCCGGAGAGCTGTGCCGGATAGCGGCCCAGCAACTCCTCAATTTGCAGCATCGCCGCCGCCCGTTCCACCCGCCGTCGGACCTCCCCCTCCGGGACCCGCCGCATGCGGAGCCCGAAGGCGATGTTGTCATAAACCTTCATATGGGGGAACACCGCATAGCTCTGGAAGACCATCGCGATGTTCCGGTGCCGGGGGGGGAGCCCGGTGACCTCCCGGGTCCCAATGAAGATCCGGCCTCGATCCACCCGCTCCAGCCCCGCCACGCACCGCAACAGGGTCGTCTTGCCACACCCTGAGGGCCCCAGGAGCACGAAGAACTCCCCATCTTCCACCGTGAGGGACACATCCCGCAACGCGATAACCTTACCGAAGGTCTTGCGAACCCCCTCCAGTCGCACACCCGCCATCGTCTATACCTCATCCTCAGAATGGGATTCGGAGAGCAGGTCGAAGCCTTGGCCCCCATCGCTCTCTCAGCGGCTGGTGAGCCCCCACAGATTAAAGAGATAGCGGCGAATGAAGAAGAGGATCACCAGGGCCGGGGCGACCATGAAGAACCCACCCGCGAACCGGAAGTAGAGGGGGGACTCGTTCAGGGCGACAATCACCAGGGCCGGCAACGTCCGCTGGCGCAAGGTGAGAATAGCCGCGGCGAAGACCTCGTTCCAGGAGATCACGAAGGTGAACAGCGCGGCGGCCGCCAGCCCAGGGAGGGCCAGGGGAAGGGAGATCCGAAGGAACGCGGAAAGGTAACTGCATCCCAAGGTCATGGCGGCTTCCTCCAGATCCCGCGGGATGGAAACGAAGATGCTGGCGGTGATCAAGATCACGAAGGGGAGGGCCATCGCCGTGTGGACCAGCGCCACCGCCCACGGGGTGTCATACAGGCCGATGCGGATGAAGGTCACCGCAAGGGGGATCGAGAGGATGGCCATCGGGAACATACGGGTCATCAGGATCCCCATGCGAACGGCCTCGCGGCCGGGGAAGACGAACCGCGCCAGGGCGTATCCGGCTGGCGCCCCCAGGGCGAGGGAGAGTGCCACTGTGAGCAGGGCCACCACCACGCTGTTACGGGTGGCCGCCAACGTCCCGGTGGCGTTCACGAAGAACCACATCGTTTCCGTTGAGAACTCCAGCGGAAGCAGGGGGCGAGGCCAGCGATACACCGCCATCCGCGGGCTGAAGGCCAGCAGGCCGATGAGGTAAATCGGCGCCAGCACCCAGAGGGCCATCCCAGCCGCTCCAACATACCAGAGCGCGTCCTTTATCCATGAACTATGCTTCATCGCTCCATCTCCTCCGGACGCGTACGCAACGCATACAGGTAAAAGCCCGTGATGGCCGCGGAGAGGACCAGGATCACCAGGGAGTAGGCGGCAGCCACATGGGGGTTGTTGGCGCCCACGTACCAGATATACGCCTCCGAGGCGAGCACCGGCAACACCCCACCGCCCAGGGCCACCACCACTGCGAACGTCTGGAAGGCAAAAAGGGTCCGGATGATCAATGCCGCCTGCAGGCTGGGCCGCAACAACGGCAGCACGACATAACGGATCTTCTGGACCAAGTTGGCCCCAAACACCTCCGCCGCCTCCCAGTACTCCCCCAGAATCATCTGCAAGCCCGACACCAGGGTGACCATCACAATCGCCGTCGCCCGCCACACTTCAGCGACCACCACCGCCAAGAGGATGCCGAGCGGGCGCTCGTAGGAGAGGAACACAATCGGGCGACCGATCCACCCCAGGCCGTGCAGGATCACGTTCAGATAACCCCGCTCCGTGAAGATGGCCAACCACACCAACCCCGCCGCCAGTTCGGAGATGGCCAGGGGGATTGCATACAGGTAGAGGAAGAAGCCCGCCCCGCGACGGCGGGACTGTACCATCAGGGCCATGGCCAGCGCCAGGACCAGCTGGATCGGAATAATCAGGGCGATCAGCGTGAGGGTGTTGCGCAGAGCGGGGAGGAATCGGGTGTCGTTGATCATGCGGCGGAATGGATCCAGCGACCAGCTCCCGCCCGGCGCCTGGAAGGCCAGCAACAGCGCTTGAAAGCTGGGGATCGCGATGAACAGAACCAGGAAAAGCGCCGCCGGGGCCAGCAGGGCCATCGGCAGCCATTCCCCCCACATCTTCCTCCGGCTCATCCCACTCCTCGATCGTCAGGCTTTCGCGAGGGTGTGGGCGCTTGAAGGCGCCCGCACCCCGAACCATCTCTTCGGCCTTTGCAGCGCCTCGCGGGGGCGGAGGACGTTTTGAGCGCCCTCCGCCCCCGGATCTCATCAGCGGATCTGGCACGGCCCGGTGCTGGGCGGATCTGGCGGCCAGCAGGCCGCTCCGGTCTCGTTCAGGATCGCCTGCAAATGGGCGGCCTCTTCCTGAAGCACTTTTTCAATGTCCTCCCCTTTGAGGACGATCCGCTCCAGGGTGTCCCGGTTGACTTTGTTGAACTCGCCGGCCTTCCCGCCCAACCCCACCGGCAGGAGCGCGGGGATCGCATCCGGGGCGCTGGACTGCTTCACCACCGCCTCCCCCTCAACCCGAACATGGACCGGCACATCCGCCGGCATCGGGATATCCAGCACCGGGAAGAAGGCCACCTCCCGAAGGATCGCCAGCTGGGTCTCCGGCCGGGTCAAGAATTCGATTAACGCCTCCGCCCCCTCCCGGTTCGGCGCGCCCTTCACGATCCCCAGACAGGCCAGGACGGGCATGAAGCCCCGTCCCTTCGGCCCGGCCGGGACAGGGGCGGCGATGAAGTCGTCGGGGCGCTCCTTGAAGGCGTTGACCAGCCGGGCGGTGTGATCCCATGCGATCCACACCTCCTCGGCGAGCAGCGGCTCTTGCATGAAGTCATAGGTGGTCGATTGCGGGTTGACGTGCTCCCAGAGGGCCTTGAAGGCCTTCCACATCTCTACGGCCTCGGGGCTCTTGTATGTCGTGACGAAGGCGCCCGTGTAGGAAGGATAAAGATAGCCCTGGACGAAGCGATGGATCAGGCCCTTCGGGCCCAGCGGGAAGCCTAACTTGCGCTCCCCGGTCGCTTTGTGGATGTTCTCGCCCCACTGGCGGAGCTGATCCCAAGTGAGGGCGTTCAGATCCGCCCCCGCTGGGAGGTAATCCAGCGCCTTCTTGTTGATCGCTAGGATATAGGTCGCCTGCATCCAGGGGATGCAATATTGGCGGTCGGTGCCCAACCTCCCCAGCTCCACGAACTGGGCGACCATCGGGCGATCCTTCAGGCGCTCCATCAAGAGGGTCACGTCCTCCAAGGCGTTGTCCTTCAGCAAGGTGGCGAAGTTCCCGTGCAACGCTCCCACCACGTCCACCGTAACCTTCCCCGCCTGGATCTCGGCGCGGATGCGATCATGAAAGGGCCCCTCATCTTCCGGGATGAACTCCACCGGGGCGCCGAACGGCCGAAGGATCACGTTCCGCATTTTCTCGGCCTCTTCGACTGGCCGCAGCTGGGTGGAGAGGAAAACGACCGGCTTCGGAGGAACCGTGGGCGTCGGCGGGGGCGGCGTGGGCGAAGGGGCGGCGGGGGGAGGCGCTGGGGTGGGCGTTGGTGTAGCCGCCGGCTGACACGCGAGAAGAAGGGTGAGGATGAGGAGGAAAGGGGACCAGAGCCATCGGCTTCGCATGGCAAACCTCCTTTCGCTCAGATGGGGAGATCCTCTGGCAACACAGACCCCGTCAGGGCCGCGATCCGCTCCGCGGTCCGGCGAACCGCCTTCTCCAGCGGGCGGCGCTGGGCGAGCACCTCTTCCACCAACGCTTGCCACTCCTCGGATACCCGGGCATAGGCCACCAGGGACGACCGTACCCGCCCTTGTTCCACCATGGGCAACGTGCGGGCCAGAAATCCCTCCCGTTCGCGGGCGAGGCCCGATGCCGCTGGGATCCAAGGCGGATGACGACAGGTCAAGCGCGCGAAGGCGTTCAATGGTTCCTCAGCGATCGCCAGCCGCAACAGGGCGAGGGCCTGCTCCGGATGGCGGGATTGGCGATAGATCACGAAGACCATGCCACCCAGGAGGCCAGCCGGCCGGCCGTGGGGCCCGGCCGGGATCGGAACCGCGGCCACCCGCTCGAGGAACGCCGCCTCATCCCAGCCGGCGGCCCGGCGGATCAGCTCCGCCTCATAACTCCCTCCAACGGCCATCACAACCCGCCCCTCCGCCAGCCAGAGCGCCGCCTGCTCACGGTGAAAACCGATCACCTCCGGCGGCATCAGACGGTGCTCCCAGATCAGCGACCGCAGGAAGGCGAGCGTCTCGTACGTCGCCGGCTGATCCAGCAACACCCGTCCTTCCGCGATCAGCTCGCCCCCATTTGCCCAAAGGAAGGGAAGGGTCTGATAGGTGGTCGTCTCCCCACCGGTCCGCCCGGCGACCATCGCCATCGGGTAAGGGCCGAGGCCGTAGCGCCTCCGGACCTCCGGTTGTTGGAAGTGGCGGCCGATCTCCACCAGCTCTGCCCAAGTGGTCGGTGGGCGCAAGCCCTCCGCCGCCAGCCAGTCCCGACGCACCCAGAGGACGCTGACATCCATGCTGATGGGGATCGCATAGAGATGTCCCTCGAGGACGCATGCCGTTCGGGGACCTGGCATCAACCAGGCGATCGCTTGGGCTTCCCATATCGGGTCGATCTCCCCGATGGCCCGGAGGCAGCGAAAGGCGACGAATTCGGCCAGCCAAGCCGAATCGAGGATGGAGAGATCTGGCGCCTCCCCATTTCCCACAGCTTCGATCAGAGCCGAGCGGGCTCGGAGGAAAGGAATTTCCTGAACCGCCAGCTCAAGCGGGCGATCCGGATGCTCTGCGTTCCAGCGGCGCACCGCCCAATCGAGAGGGATCCGCCAACGGGGATGGGAGAGGACAACTCGCAACACAACAGGCATGCTGTCCCGATCCCGCCGGAGTGCCACGAACGTCCCACGGCCCCGTCGACGGACGATCAAGCCTTCGCGCACCAGATCCTCCAGTGCCTGGCGGACCGGCGCTCGGCTCACCTGATACCGGGCGCACAACTCCGCCTCGGTCGGCAAACGATCCCCAGGCCGCAAGCGGCCTTCCAGGATCTCCGCCCGCAGGATCTCTTTTAACTGCTCATGGATGGGGATTCCACTGGCCAGGTCCAGGTTCCGCTGTCCTCGCATTCTCGAAAGCTTGAAAGGATTTGTTATAATGATATAATGAATCAATCACCACGTCAAGCACTGATTGGGAGCTTTGAGGGGATGACGGATGAACCTTAGAGGATGTCTTAAAATTTGACTAACGGCAACTTTTTCGGTGGATCTTCCGAATATGACTGAACAAAATCGGCGAAAACCGTATCCTATCTAACCGATGCCGAGGGGCAACGGATCGAGCCTGATCTTCCCAAACGCCCATCCCCCCGAGGCCGCCATTGAGTCCATTCCTTCCGCGAGATTTTGAAGGTTATCTTCGATGGGCTCCGGAGGGGCGGTTCGTGGCGGATGCTTCCCCACGACCGGCCGCCGTGGAAAACGGTCTATCCTTTCTTCCGTTGTGGTGACCAGATGGCCCGTGGGCGGGCATCCACGATGCGCTTCGAACCGCGCTTCGGGTGTCCTCGGGCCGCGATCCCCCACCCAGCACCGCGATTTGGGATCGCCCGTCGGTCCAAACGACCGAAAAAGGGGGCCTCGGGGCGATGATGCCGGCAAACAGGTGAATGGTCGGAAACGTCCTCTCCTGCTCGACTCCTTGGGCTGGCTCCTGACAGTTGTCGTTCACCCCGCCCACGGGCAAGACTGGGAGGGCGCCCCGCTCGTCTTGGAGAAAGTCCAAAGCCGACGGTCGCGTCTGCGCCGGATGGGGGCGGATGGCGGCGATGCCGGGCCGCGGGTCCCGCGGGTCAAAACCGTCTGGGGTTGGGTCCTTGAAGTCGTCCAGCGCACCGACCATGGCTCCGGGTTTCCAGTGCGGCCACGGCGTTGGGGGATGGAGCGCCCGTTGGCTGGGTTGGGTAAGGATCGTCGGCGGAGCAAGGATGATGAGGCTCTGCCGGAGACCAGCGAGCCCTCATCGATGCCGCGATGATTCATTGGATGGTCAGGCGCCTGGCACGCCTCGCGGCTCATGACCCATAACCGAATTTTCAGACACTCTCTAAGGGAATAGGGTGCCAGAGCCATGCCGGGAGCTGCTAAAAGCGGTGATTTTCTCCTATAGGGGTGCGGGAGAGGGGCCTACCGGCCCCGGCGCGGTCGGTCCTCTCTCGCGGTGCAGTGACGGGCTGTGATTGTTCAGAATTCGGCAACCCAGCAGCAGGGCCAAATAACCCTCGACACCCAACCAACTACAAATGCACATGCGCCACTGCTCCCGGGTGCCGATAGGCACAGTCGGCTTTATGCAGGGTTAGACCGTGTTTTGCTCTGAAAGAGCTGGCTACTCGCAAAACTCAACGCCACGCATTTAGTTCACGCCAAGCATCACGAACATCCCATCCTATAAACCGTCTTACCTGAAGCGTTTCCTGTACCTCAGCTAGATCAGAGCGTAGTTGAGAGCTCCCTCGATCCATCAGTCCGGTAATAACGTTCTCCAGCACTTCGGCCTGCTCGGAAGTCAAAATCGCTTGCTGATCGGGAGTAGAATCCGGATAGGTCAAGGCCTGGAACAACGGCAACCATTGCCTCAGTGCTAAGCGGGTTTGTGTCCGGAACTTTTCATCAAACGCCAAGATCAAGGCTGTTTCAAGGCGGTGCTGCTGGTAAAGTGTGAGCCAGCGTTGCCCAATGGGACTCTGTGCTAGCACCTTATCCCTGAAGGCTCGCAGAAGGCGTAAATCATCGGGCTCGGTGAGCTCTCCAGACACTACGATCTCGGCAGGGCACCCTGGCGGACAGTCTGGCTCGCTGCTACAGTTGTCTTGGGGTGCAGAAACTTGGCCCGCAACTGAGATGCGCAGTGCACGATAGGCATTTAGCCGTCCGAACGTTGTACGCATCTTTGACACAAATGGCAGGTAGACCTTATGTGACAAATCCGCGGGCTGTAACCCCTCTAAGGTTGTTGAAGAAGAGCCTTCGAACAAAGTTGTCGTGCCAGGCAAATCATCAGCTGACTGATACAGGATCCACCAAACCTGAACATTAGTTAGAGTAGGACGAGCTGACCATACCAATCCAGCTACACCAGATACATGCGGCGCTGCTGCCGATGTCCCGCTGGCCGTGCGATACCCTCCGCCGCGGTCGAGGCTATACACGTTTTTGCCGGGTGCTAAGATATCCAGTTCTTGGCTTCGGTTAGAAAAGCCAGCCTCTTGGTCATAGTGGTCACTGGCCCCAACAGACAGAACTCGCGGAGAAGCCGCTGGGTAGCTTAGGCGCGTCTTATCGGAATCATTACCTGAGGCAGCGATTAGCAAACTACCACGCTCAAAGGCATAATTGATGGCGCGGGCTATTGTTTGTGAGCACCCGCAGTTAGAAGTAAAACCCAGGCTCATATTAATAATCCTTGCCCCTACCTGCGCTGCATACTGAATGCCTTGAGCGACGCTCTCGGCAGTACCTGAGCCACTAGAATCGAGCACCTTCACTGGAAGAATCTGACAGCCCTGGCAGATGCCTGCAATGCCGCGGTTGTTGTTGGTATTCGCTGCAACAATACCCGCCACGTACGTACCGTGACCATGATCGTCCATCGCGTCGTCGTCGTTATCGATAAAATCTTTGTCAATGTCTGTGCGCACTCGCCCGCCGGTCAATTCAGGGTGATTATAATCTACCCCCGTATCTATAATGGCAATCAATACGTCAGGCTTGCCTTTTTCGATGTCCCATGCCTCTGGAGCGTCTATGTCAGCATCAGGGGTACCACCCGTTTGCCCAGTGTTATGCAATGCCCATTGCTTGCTAAAATCCGTGTCATTGGGAAAGTCGGCTATACGATAGATTAGATTGGGCTCAGCGTAGGCTATAGCAGGATCCCTCTGATATTCGCGAACCATAGCGAAGATGTCTGTTCCAGCGGGAACAGTCAACTTGAACACGCCTGCCAGTCCATATTTCGTAGCAATAGGATCGGTCAAATCAATCTGCGTGAACACAGGGGAGATTTGTTGGACAGCGTACTTCTGGTTTAACTGGTCAAGGGAAGCGATACCTATCTGACCTGGGGATGTCCTCTGACCGGCCAGATTCTGTACCACCTCCGGTTTCAATCCAATGAGAATCTCGTTGGGAACAAACGATCTCTCTAAAGGGAGGCTTGGAGCAATACTTATTCTGCTGTCAGAACCAATACTGGGGGCGGGTGACAGTAGAGATAACCCGGCAAACACAATAATAAGAAGTTGACGACGCATTGTAAAACCCCTCCTAACTGTACAAAGACAATTCTGTTATTTAATTTCATGTGGAATTACTTCAGACTTGAGAATGTAATCGCCGCATCAGACGATCTCCTGATAGCCCATACTAATCTCTATCAGTGACGCTATCGAGCGTCTCAGATTAGCCATACTCGACTCAGACAACTTTGTAGGGAAAGTGAAAGGCTGCAATGGTCACAAAGTGGCTTCAGGTGTTGAGATAACATTGGGAAGGAAACTCCTGGATCACCTCCACCCTATCACCATTCGGGACAGCAAGGTCAAGAAGGGCCGCATCGTCCCCATGCTGAAGATAGTCATCCCGGAACTGCGTGATGGAACAGGTGCACTTACCTCAGAGTTCATGTGGCAATACCTCTTTCTGGCTCCCCGGCATTCCGTTGACCCCCGCAGGGGGCAAGGAACGTCGTCACCCATTGACCCTTTCAGTAGTGCCCCTTAACCATTAGGTGAATACACGTTAATCTTCACCCCCACCTTTGGGTACTTGGGCCATTTTGTGACCACATATGGGGTGCATAAATAGGCCCATCGGCTCGGTTGCCAACATCGGGTAATGGTGGTGGAATCGGGCTTGCGCGTTGGGTCAAACTCTCCCCCAATCGGAGGTGAGTCCGAATGGCAAAGGATGAGAGCTGCCATGAGATCGTTGCCCAAATGGCTAGCCGCCTGGCCCAACCGATCTTGCCGCGCTACTCCCATCCGAAGCGTCCTTATTGCTACACCCTCACCCAATGAGCTGCCTGCGTGCGGTTGACCTTTTATCTTAAGCTCAGCGATCGAGATGAGATACAAGACTGGCTGTTGGTGACGGACCGGGTTTGCGCTGTATTCGAGCCGAAGCAGGTGCCCGATCCCACCACCCCGGTGGCGGGTCGATCGGCGTCTGATGTCCATGAAAGTCCTGAACCCGATGGGGCGCCGGTGGCTGGATCTGATGGGGGTGAAGGAAGAAACAGTTGCCGAGGATCGCACCGGGTATCCCCACGACCCAGGCCAGCGCCTATGATCGGAGCCGAACGGGCCGCCGGATGCAGGAGTTCCGGAGGAGCGCCGATGCCGTGGGCATCCCATCGCCGCTCATTTTGGCCTGGCGCCAGGGACCGGGCCCTGGCAACGACCGCGTGTTTCGGAATGGACTGGGGCGCGATGTCCGGAAAATGGGTCGGGCAATCATCGGGGATGCCGGTTTTGACAGACGGGGGGTGACGGAGCGCGATGGGATCCACCCTATCCGCCGGGATGGCCGGCGGGTCGATCCGAAGCGAAAGGCCCGGGCGGAGTGGGTCGCCGCCACCCGGTGGGATGGCGGGTAAGGTCAGCGCTGGAAGGCGGAGACGGTCCACTCTGTCATTGAGCGCCAGTTTGGCGATGCCTTTCGTTCGCGCCGGGCCTCTCTCCGGCGCCGGGAGCCAGCGCTCAAGGCCTTGGTCTACAACCCCCATCGCTAACTTCTATATCTTTGCAACAGAGCAAGGTCCACCATTTAACTTAACGATCAAGGGGCACTACCACCCTTTCAGCAAAATCGAAAATGGAAACCGTGAAGGACAACCGATGCACCAGCGTGGGATCCACCCTCCGGTCGGTGTCTTCCGCACCACTGAGGGCATTTTCGTTCAAAGGGCTACCCTGAGTATACTTCCGAAGGCCCCTTTTGCCAAGCTCCAATGCGCGGGGTGATTGTTCGCATACTGGTAAAATATGGGGAATTATTCCCATGGAGGAGAAGATCTATGCAGTTGTCGTTCATCCTGTCCAAGGTGGAACCCGGGAATGTTCAATGGCCAAAGGTTTGCCTCCGGCCAGGATGCGAAGGGAGATACTTCAAGCCGTTTCGGGAAGCGACCAAGCAGCTACGGGATGCTCACTGCTCTGAGGTCAAAGCCTACTGCGATTGATGTCTCCGTTGCGGCCATCCTTTCAGGGTCTAGCCAACCGGGGTCTCCAGAGACCATTTCTCCCACCAGCTGAAGGGGTGCGCTGTGGTCCTCTGTCTCCTGGGACGGAGGGACGGGGCCGTCTCCCGGCAGCTGGAGGCCTTGGGATGGTCGATGGTTGACCGAACGGTCAGGAGACCGCCCAGCGAGGGCCGGGGATGAAGCGGGAGCAAGTCTTTGAGGAGATCCAGACCCCCGCGGTGGGGAGCGATGTCACCACGGTGAAGGGGAAGGGAAAGATGGAGGCGGTGGGGGTGGAGATGATGGTCACGGACGATGCGGATGCGTTCCAGGAAGTGGCGGATGCATTGAGGCTGGATCATCCGGTGTGCAGGAGCTGCGGGCAACAGAACACGGAGCGGTTCGTGGAAGAGTAGAAGGGGCTGGTTGAGAGGGATGCGGACGGCTCCCTGAAAGCCATTGGGGTGTCGCCGGAGCCAGCGGTGGCGGATTTGGATCGGTTGAAGCAACGGGTTTGGGCGCTGAAACCTGAGGGTAGGAGAGAGGTGGGATAGAGGTTGAGAAAGATATTTGAGAGCGAAGCCACCGGGGGAAGGGGAGAGAGTGTGGTCTACCGGATTCGGCGGTTATTGTTGGATTGGTAGAATTCATGGTCTCGATGGACGAAGTACCAGCGATGTGAGGGGCCGAATGGGGAGCGACTGGACGGGACGAACAATGCGGTTGGACGAGCGATTGGGCGGTGGATCAAGGAGCGGTATCGGATAATGCGGGGGTACAAGCGGGAGAAGTCGACAGGGAATGGGAGTCGGTTTCTGGTGTGGTATGGGAATCATTTGAGGAGGGGCGGAGCTAATCTGGCAACAGTGTTGTGCTCAAGAGTTAAGAAGGGAAAACGAGGCCTGGGAGGGCTATCCGGCCCTGCGCTGGGTTACTGAATTTTAAACAATCACAGCGGGCAGGGCTTTTCAATGTTCTAACAAAGGCGGCAGAACAGCCGGAGGAGACGCTTTGGGCATCGGACAAAATCTCGTCAGGCATCCGGTGTACACGGATAATACCCCACAGGTTGCTTGTATCCGGCCTATCCAGTAGAACTTTGAAAAGCCCTGCACGGCAGGCTGGGGGCCTTGACGGATTTTCGCCCGTCCGCGAAAATGGATGCTGACAGCATCACTACCCATCGCTTCCGGGAGGCCGTGGAGGGGGAAACGGGGGGACGGTTATTCCCGCGAGAGCTCCCGCCGCAGGATCCAGTAGGTCTCCCCCACTGCCAGCGCCATCCATGCGGCCAATCGGAGGCCGTGCAAGCCGTCGATGTAACCACGCAATCGAACGAAGCGACGCCAGAACTCCCGCACCATCATTGTCCACGGCGTGTAAATCCGGGGCCGCACCCCCGCTTCCCGAAGGGCCTGCGCCTCCAGCCGGGCGTAGACCCGCTGCTTGGCCCGGAATTCGGCCGGAGAGTCGTAGTTGTAATGGATCAGAGGGTTCCGAAGATAACCGGCCTCGCCCTGCAACACCACGATCTCGTGGACCAGGCGTTCGTATCGGGCATAGCCCCGACGCAGGAGGCGCAGCTGGTAATCGGGCCACCATCCCCCGCCTCGGGTGAGCCGCCCGAACAGGTAGTTCCGCCGCGGCACCCACCAGCCCACATAACGTGGATCCTGGATAGCCACACGGATCTCCTCGGCCAGCGCGGCGGTGGCCCGCTCGTCAGCGTCCACGAAGAAGATCCACTCGGCTTCCACTTTCTCTAAGGCCGCGTTGCGCTGGGCCGCGTAGTTCTCGAAGGGATGTTGAAGGACCTCCGCGCCACACGCCCGCGCCTTCTCCACCGTGTCGTCGTCACTGTACGAATCGAAGACGACGATCCGATCGGCCCAGCGCACGCTTTCGATACATGCTTCGATGAAGGCTGACTCGTTGCGAGTGAGGATGACCACCGCCAGCATCGGCTTCACGGCCTCCTGCTCACGAAACTTGGACTCGCAGCCGGTTTTTTCGTGGGGGTTTGGGAGCAGGGTGCTTCGCTCCTTCCATCGCATATCCTCAAAGGGCGTGTCCCAATTTCGTCGGATGTAGTGAAATCAGGTCGTCACCTCGCTTGGTTATGGTCATTTTTCTTCGTGGGGGTGTGGGCCGCCTTCGGCGGCCCA
>NZ_JBHOQJ010000243.1:0-11020 GCF_042408365.1 Thermoflexus sp. | reverse complement strand
TTGGGCCCCCCGCCCGCCCCGAATCCCATGAACAATGAGAAGGAGGCCTGTCTCCTGGCGTTTCGCCTCTGGTCCGCTGAAGCGCCCCGGCCGCCCGTGGCGCGCATCCAGCAGGGATGTTCACGCTCCGAGCCTAAAACGTCCCCTTCAGCTCCTCCAATCGATCGATGAAGGGAAGGGGCGCGAACAGCCACGCGTGATAACTGGGATCATAGTAGCGGCCCCGATACGGATGGGGATTGCGCACGACCTTGGGATCCAGCCCTTTGGAGCAGACGATGAAGCTCCACCAGTTGCAGGGATATGTGGAGTAGGGCATGGGGATGGTCTCCACGTAGCGGAAGAGCCCGCTCAATGCCCCCCGCACCATCGGCGCCTCGTAGCCCAGGTATCCTTCTCGGAACAGCGATTCAGAAAGGTGCAAGGCCAGGAGCCCCTCATCGGTCAGGTGCTCTGCGCACAAGCGGAAGAAGACCGGATCGAACAAGCTGCGGGCCAGCTCGGCCAGCGGATCGTTGGAGTCCAGGAGGATCACGTCGTAGCGATCCCCCCGTTCCTCCAGGAACGTCCGCCCGTTTCCGATGATCAGGCGGACCCGAGGATCGTCGAAAGAGGAGGCGAACTCCGGCATATATTGACGGCACAACTCCACCACCCGGCCATCCACCTCCACGACGGTCACCTCCTCCACAGTGGGATAGCGCAGCGCCTCGCGCGCCACCCCGCCGTCCCCACCGCCGATCACCAGGATACGGCGCGGGTTCGGATGGGCCATCATCGCCGGATGGACGAGGGATTCGTGATAGAAGAACTCGTCCCGCTGGGTGAACTGGATCACGCCGTCCAGGACCAGGGCTTTGCCCCAGTTCTCGAGCTCCAGGATGGCGATCTCCTGCAGTGCGCTGCGTTCGTGAGCTAAGACCCGTCGGACCTGATAGACGGCCGTGATGGTGCTCTCCTCCGCGAAGGTCAACCGCATGCCCTCGAACGGCTCCTCGGCGAGTGCTCCCTGCGGCATCTTTTCCCTCCTGGGTTCCATTCGGATGGTGCGACGGGTTTTCCTTTCCCACGGCCCGCAGGGCCATGGGAAAGGAGGATGCAAAATGCGTTTGGGGGCAGCGCCCTCGGTGCGCGGCGCTGCCCCCAAAGCCCTCAGAAGAAAACCCGCCGTGAAGCGCCCGCATCTGTGTGGCGCGTTAAATTAAAAAGCCTTCCGCGATGGGTTGATCGCAGAAGGCCTTTCCGAGTGAGGCGGGTGGGACTCGAACCCACAACCGTCGGCTTAAAAGGCCGCTGCTCTGCCGGTTGAGCTACCGCCCCGTTCATGCCAAATTCTAACCTGGGCCCCAGGGCCTGTCAAACCCGCCCCCGTTGATGATCCCTATCCCTCTTCCAGACGGATGCGGACGGACGCGGCGTGCGCATGGAAGCCTTCCACCTCGGCCAGCGTGGTGATCACCGGGGCCAGATGTCGAAGACCTTGCTCGGTGAGCGCTTCAATCTCGATTTTCTTCACAAAGGTGTCCACAGAAACGGAGGAAGCGACCCGGGCCCAGCCGCCGGTGGGCAGGGTGTTGTTGGTGCCGGTGGCGTAATCCCCCGCGGCCACAGGGGACCACGGGCCCAGGAACACCGATCCGGCATGGCGGATGTGGGGGAGGATCGCCCAAGGATCCCGGGTGTAGATGACCAGGTGCTCGGGCGCGTAGGCGTTGCACACTTCCATGGCGGTCTCCATGTCGGCGGTCACGATCAGCCCGCCGTAGGTCTCCAGCGCCTGACGGGCGATGGCCCAGCGGGGGAGGGCAGGCCCCTGGCGTTCGATCTCCTTCTGCACCGCCCGGGCCAGTGTCTCCACGGGGGTGACCAGGAGACACGAGGTCTGAGGGTCGTGCTCGGCCTGGGCCAGCAGCTCCGCCGCCACCCAGTCCGGGCGTGCGGTTTCATCGGCCAGCACGATCACCTCCGTCGGCCCGGCCAGCATGTCGATGGCCACTTCCCCCATCACCAGCGCCTTGGCCGCCAGCACATAAAGGTTCCCCGGCCCCACAATCTTATCCACCCGTGGGATCGTCTCCGTGCCGTAAGCCATCGCCGCGATGGCCGCCACCCCGCCCACCAAAAAGAGATCCGTTACCCCAGCCCCGTCTGCGGCCGCCAGGACCGCGGGCTGGCGCCCGGCGGGAGGGGTGCAGGCGACGATGCGGCGCACGCCGGCGACCGAGGCGGGGATCCCCAGGGCGTGAACGATGGTCGGGTAAACCGCTCGACCGCCGGGGATGTACAGCCCGGCCGAGTCCAGCGGGCGGACGATCTGCCCGGCGATCACCCCAGGGGCCATTTCGATCAGCCAGATCGGTCGCTCCCGCTGGGCCTCGTGGAAGCGACGGACCGCCTCGGCCTCCCGACGGAGGGCTTCCCGGACTTCGGGGCGGAGCTCCTCCCAGGCGGCGGCCATCGCCTCACGGCTCACCCGCCAGCGCTCCGGCGGCCAGTCCACCCCGTCGAAGCGTCGAAGGTAATCCGCGACCGCGACGTCGCCCCGCCGTCGCACGTCCTCCAGAATGGCCTTCACCTGAGGGAGGACCTCGGTGAGATCGGCTCGAGCCCGCATGAGCAGGCGCCGGCGCCGCTCCGGATCTAAGAGTTCCCAGCGATAGATCTCCATGCCTTCTCCCCCCTCCTCGGGCATTTCATCGAAGCCCGCGGCGCTTGGCCAGGAGGTCGAAAACCCTATCCCAGCTCAGCCCCCGGGCCACCAACCCAACGGTCAGCATGTAGAGGAGGTCCGCCGCCTCCTCTAACGATCGCTGGTCCGATTGATGCCGCAGGGCCAGCATCACCTCGATGGCCTCCTCGCCGATCTTTTTCACGATCTCATCCAGCCCGGCCTCGAGAAGCTGGGCGGTGTAGGAGCCCTCCGCGGGATGCCGACGGCGTTCCGCCACCACCTCCTCCAGCCGATGGAGGATCTGGCCGGGGGGAGGAGGGGTCTCCTCGCCTTCCGGTTCGCGGTGGAAGCAGCTGGCCCGGCCGGTATGGCAGGTGGGCCCGGCCGGGATCGCCTGCACCAGCACCGCATCCTCGTCGCAGTCCAAGCGGATCTCCACCACCCGCAGGACGTTCCCAGAGGTCTCGCCTTTCTGCCACAATCGCCCACGGGACCGGCTCCAAAAATGGACCAGGCCGGTTTCCCGGGTGCGCTGGAGCGCCTCGTGGTTCATCCATCCCAACATCAGCACCCGGCCGGTGACGGCATCCTGAACGATGGCCGGACGCAGATCCGTATGCTCAGATCCCCAGCTCCAATCGGAAGGGGTTGAAACGGGTGTCATAGTCGTAGTAATCCTCCTGCTCCAGACGTTTGAGGGCACCGACAACCAGGTACGTCACAGGAGTCATCACAACTTCCACACCCACCTTGAAGAGATAGTTTGTAAGGACAAGGGTCGCGAAAACGGTCCATGGGAAAACCCCGGCGAGGGAGGCTACGGTCACGAAGACCCCCGTGTCCACCAACTGCCCGACCAACGTGCTGCCGATGGTGCGGGTCCACAGATAACGGCCGCGTGTAAGGATCTTCATCTTGGCCAGGACAAAGGAATTGGCGAACTCCCCGGACCAGTAACCCAGCAAGCTGGCCAAGACGATGCCGCCGGTGCTCATGCCCCCCAGGATGGCCTCATAGGCCCGTTGTCCGGCGTACCGCTCCCACTCCGGATCCCCCGGCCAAATCCGAACCAGCCAGAAGACGAAGGCGCTCAACGCCAAGCACGCAAAGCCGGTCCAAATGACCCGACGGGAGCGGCGGTAGCCGTAGACCTCGGTCAGGATGTCGCCGAAGATATAACTCAGGGGAAATAGGATCGTCCCGGCATCGAAGGCCAACCGGATGCCGAAGAGGCTGACCCCCCAATCGACGATCTTGGCGGAGGAGGCGATGTTGCTGACGATGAGCACCGTGACGAAGAGGGCCATCACTAAATCGAAGAAACGATAGGATCGTTGGGTCATGGCGCCCTCCTTCCTCGCTGCAGTCTGATGCGTTGTCCGATTCAGCCATCGGGGAATTCGGGGGAGGCGGATCGCTGAAGGCGACCCATCTCCCCTGAGATCTTTAACTCAGGCGCACCGGGATCCCTCGCTCCGCCAGGTAGGCCTTCACCTCGGCGATGCGCAGCTGCCGGAAATGGAAGACCGAGGCGGCCAGGGCGGCGTCGGCCTTCCCGGCGGTGAACACCTGAGCGAAGTGTTCAAGGGCGCCGGCCCCGCCCGAGGCGATCACCGGGATGCGGACGGCCTCGGCCACCGCCCGGGTGAGCTCCAGGTCGTAGCCGGCTTGGGTGCCGTCGGCGTCGATGCTGGTGAGCAGGATCTCCCCCGCCCCGCGCCGCTCGACCTCCCGGGCCCATTCCACCGCGTCCAGCCCTGTGGGCGTCCGCCCGCCGTGGATGTAAACCTCCCACCGCTCTGGGCCGACCCGCTTGGCGTCGATGGCCACCACGACGCATTGGGAGCCGAACCGCCGGGCGGCTTCAGCGATCAGGGCGGGCTGCCGGACGGCGGCGGTGTTGATGCTGACCTTATCGGCCCCCGCCTGCAGCAGGGTCCGGAAGTCCTCCACGCTCCGGATCCCTCCACCGACGGTGAAGGGGATCGAGAGGACCTCGGCTACCCGCTGCACCACATCCAGTAAGATCCCCCGATCCTCGTACGAGGCGGTGATGTCCAGGAAGACCAGCTCGTCGGCCCCCTCGTCCTCGTAAAAGCGGGCGTGAGCGACCGGATCGCCCGCCTCGCGCAGATCCACGAACCGCACACCCTTCGCAACCTGGCCAGCCAGGATATCCAGACACGGGATGATCCGTTTCGCCAGCATCTTCCCCCAACCCTCAAAGCCCCTCCTGGGTCTGAAGCCATTCCCTCAGACGGCGGACCATCTCTGCCAGCACGTGGGCCTCCTCCCGGGCCACGCGATAGACCTGCTCCGGGGTGATCTCCCGATATTCATGGATGAGCTCGCTTCGGAAGCGGGCGACCCGTCGCAGACGTTGGCGAAAGGGTTCCTCCCATCCCAACCGGGTGGCCAACGCTTCGAAGCAGAGAATGAAACCGCCGGGAGCTTCCCGAAACACACGGGCCATGATGTGGTTGCACAGCGCGGCGGCGCCTTCAACGGCTTCCACCAGCAGCATCTTGGCCGCCAGCACCGTGCGTTCATCGGCCTGAAAGTCCGCCAGCTCTGAGCGCGTATAAACAGAGAGCTTCTCCAGCCGTTGGAGGATCTCAGCGCTGAGTCGGGCCACGCGCTCTGGATCGGGCCTCATGGAATCAACTCCTTCAGGAATTGGCGGACATAAGGTTCCCAGTGCATCCATTCCCAACCGGTCCGCTCCAAGAGCTCCACATATTGCTCCGGATCCCGGATGAGTAACGGGCGGCCGTTGAGGATCTGAACCCGGAGGCCCAGGGGTGCCCGCTCGAACACCACCACATCCACCGGATACCCCAGGGCGACGGTCCACTCCGCCGCCCGGTCGATCTCATAGCGCTCCGGATCGGCCCCGGGCGCCAGCCCGATCCCCACATCGATATCGCCGAAGGGGAGATCCGGCTCCAGAAAAGAGCCGAAGATCGTGGCGAAGAGAACGCCTTCCTCCGCCTCGATCAGCGCGCGCAATCGCTCGCTCAGGCGTTCCCGCTCATCCGCTGGAAGAAAGCTCCGAGGACGCATGTTCGCTCCGCTCGTGCCCTCGCATGCAGGCAAGGGCTTCCTTCAGGGTGAAACGGCCCTCCAGAAGGGCTCGTCCGAGGATCGCCCCGGCCAGGCCCGGGAAGGCCTCCTTCCGGATCTCCTCGATGTGCGCTAGGCTTCCGATCCCCCCGGAGAGCAGAACCCGAACGCCACCCGTTTGAGCCAATCGAGCGGCTCCTTCCAGATCCGGGCCGGACAGCGTTCCATCCCGGAGCACATTGGTGTAAAGGATCCAACGCACGCCCCGGGAGGCCCATTCCTGGGCGAAGGCCTGAGGGTCCCCGGCCATCTCCTGCCATCCCGCGACCGCCAGCCGCCCCTCCCGGACCTCCACCGCCAACGCCAGCCGGTCCGGCCCGAAGCGGGCGAGCGCCGCCTCGAAGGCGGCTGGGTCCCGCACGGCCATCGTCCCCACCACCGCGCGTTGGATCCCCAGATCGAAGGCCCGGGCCAGGTCTTCCAGCGTGCGCAGCCCACCGCCCATCTGAACCGCCAGCGGAGCTTCCCGAACGATGCGGGCGATCCCGGCGAGGCTGGTTTCCCCAACCCCGAAGGCCCCGTCCAGATAGACGATGTGGAGCCAGCGGGCGCCCTCCTCCGCCCATCGGAGGGCTTGGTCCACCGGATCGATCGGATACACGATGCGACGCTGAGGGTCTCCCTGGATCAATCGGACGACCTGGCCCCGGAGGAGATCCAGGGCGGGGATGAGCTCCAGCGCCATCGGCCTCCCTTCGCCTGTCCCTCGGGGAGCGATCGGTCGAGATTCCATTGCCCGTTCGGATTAAAGGCTTAAGAAGTTTCGCAGGATCTGCTCGCCCACCCGATGGCTTTTCTCCGGGTGGAATTGGACCCCCATCACGGATCCCCGTGCGACCACGGAGGCGTAACGGATCCCATAGACCGTCGTGGCGATCACGTCGCTGGGGTCCTCTGGCTCACAATAATACCCGTGCACGAAATACACATAAGCGCCGTTGGGGACTCCCTGCAGCAAGGGATGGCTCCTCACGGGTTCCAGACGGTTCCAGCCGATCTGGGGCACCTTGCCGGCTTCCGGAGGGAAGCGGCGGACCCGGCCGCGGAGCAACCCCAGGCCCCGATGCGAGCCCATTTCCTCGCTTTCCTCAAAGAGCAGTTGCATCCCCAGGCAGATGCCCAGCAGCGGCTTCCCGGCGGCGGCAGCCGCTATCAGCGGATCGATCCACCCGCGCTCCTGTAATCCGGCCATCCCATCCCCGAAGGCGCCCACGCCGGGCAACACGACCCTCTCCGCCCAATCCAGGTCCTCCGGCTGTCCCCGCAGGCGCACCTCCGCCCCGAGGCGCCGGAGCGCCCGGACCACGTTGCCCAGGTTCCCAACCCCGTAATCGACCACCAGCACCCGTGTCATCGGCGTTCTCGTAGGACCGAGAGTTTCCCCATATTTTACCCGCCAAATCCCTAGCGAACCATCTGGGGATCAGCGCGGCCGCGTGGGATTGGGAGATCTGCAGGGGGATTAGGGACAGACAGCCAGGTGGACGCGGCTGGCTGTAGGGGCGTCTTCGCGGCGTTAGGAGAAGAGATGAAGGGCGTCGCTGGGGGGAAGCGTTCGGCAGACGGTCGCGTTCGCCCGCAAGACCGAAAGCGGGGGATGGGCGAACTCCCCATCCCCCGCCCGGTCGGCCTGGCGGGAGCGCTTACGGGATGCGGGCCTGGGGGCGCTGAAGGGCCTGGATGGCCTTCAGTTGGGCCTGACGGGCGAAGTTGATCGACTCGGCCAGCAGCCGCATCGCCTCCTGGGGGTTGTGGAAGCCCAGTGAGTTCTCAGCGCTGACGAAATCCCATCGCATGTGGGCTTTGCGGAACAAGGTGCGGGCTTCCTCGCCCAGCTTGGGATCCGCGTTGGGGTTATCCTTGATGGCCTTCAGGGCCTCGATGGCTTCCACCAGCGCGACCTCCGCGGCGTCCTGAAGCCCCTTGGTGATGGTCTGGATGATCTCCACCCGCTTCCGGATGAAGGGGATGTCCAGATGGCACGTCCCGCACGCCTGTTCCATCCGGTACCACGGGCTGGCCGCTTGATGCGAAGTGTATTTGATCCCGCCCTCGATCACGAAGGGCATGTGACAATCCACGCAGGCCACCCCGGCCAGGTAATGGGTGGAGTTCGCGGTGTAGAGCTCAAATTCCGGGTGCTGGAATTTCACAACCGGCGCACCTGTCGAAGGATGGACCCAGTCAGCGAAGTTTCGTTCGTTGTAATATGCCTCGATGTCCTCAAAGCGCGTTCCCTTCTCCCATGGAAACACCAGATAATCCTTGGGATCCCTCGCGAAATAGTACTCTACGTGGCACTGTGCACAGGTGAGGATGCGCAGCTCCTGGCGGGAGAGGTTGCGGATGTCCTTTCCCATCTTCTGCAGCGCCTCTTGGAGCGCTACGTGTTTGATCGTGGGCGCCATGGTTTTCGGATCGTGGCAGTTGGCGCAGGAGACCGGATGCTGGATCCGCTCTCGAAGCTGTTCGAAGGGGGTGGCATAGAAGTTCGCCGGGCCCATCTCCTCCATCAAGCGCGGGACATCCGCCGACTTGCAGGTCCAGCAGGTGCCAGGAGCGGATCCGCCCCGCTTTTGCGCCAGGACCTGGATGCGCTTGGTCTTTAAGACATCTTCCACCGAGTAGGCATGTCCTCGATCTTCCCCATATTCGACTGCAAAGGGGTAGCCCTCCCAAAGGATCCTCAACCGCGGGTCCTCCTCCAGCTTGTCGTACGGGATCGAGCCGGCGAAGAGGGTTTTGCGCCCCTCCTTCGTGCGAAGCCAAGTTTGGTATTCTCGGGGGAAAGCCAGCCCCCAAACCGCTGGATTGGTCTCCCCTTCCGGGATCGTGACCGGGCGGACCACCTCCAGACGGGGTCCCCGGATCTGGATGATCAGAAAGGCCAGCGCGAGGCCGAGAACGCCCACCAGGAGCACAAAACCGACCACGCGTAACCAGAGCGGGGGCATCCGCTGGAACATAGGCTACCTCCTCTCAATCAAGGGGCTGAAGGCGATGGAACGCCGTTCGCCGTGGGCCACCGTGCGATGGCAATCGAAGCAGAAGCGCTCCCCCTCCAGCAACCCGGTTTGGGTGGAAACCGTGTTGAAATGGCACCGAACGCAGTTCGCTTGGACGATCCGGCGGGTCATCGCATCGGCGCGGATCTGGGGAGGGATTTGATAGGTGGTGTAGAAGTAGACGTGTTGAATCCCCTTGAGGAATTTAACGCTCCACTTGGCGGGAAACTCATGCGGGGTGTGGCAGTCATTGCAGACGGCGGCCCGACGGTGGAGGGCATGGAACCAGCCTTCGTAGGCCGGGTTCATCACGTGGCAGTTGTTGCACGCCTCCGGCCGGTCGGTGAGATAGGCGCTCAGACCTTGAGGGTTCAGCAACAGCCAGCCCAGCCCCGCCGCGATCAGGAGCCCGACCAGCCCTCCGATCCCCCAATAGATGGCGATTCGCATGGACGGATAACCTCCGCGCCCGGTGGCTAATTAAAGTATGGCTGGAGAGCGAATCGCCCAAGTAGTGATAAATGTCACAACATAAGCGGATTGATATTTTAGGCTCAGCGTAGTGAAAAGCGCATCAACGCGCTCGGTTAGTCGCGGTCGACCCCGGAGGCTGTGGCTTAACGGATCCGCTCAACGGACCGTCGGGCGGCGTACAGGTTCACCTCCGGCGCGTGGATCGGAACTACACACCCGGTGCCCAGAATGAAGCGTTCCCCACCGGTCTGCGCCATCGCTTCCTGGGCCTCCGCTTCGACATCGGCCGGCGTGCCCAGCACCAGGGCCTGAATCCGGGAAAGCCCTCCTAACACGGCCCCGGGAACTTGTTCTTTCCCCTCTCGAAGCGAGGGCGGCGTCTCCCGGTCATGCCAGTTCCAAACGGCCACCGGATAATCCGTGAAAAGGTCAAACATCACCACATCGCCGTGCAGATGGAGGATATTCAGCCAGGCGTCAGCGACGTCTTCCAGGATCAACCGATCGTAGGGGCGCCCGAAGGCCCGATATTCATCGGGGGAAAGCAGCTGGTAAGAGGCGTGCTGAACCGCATAAAAGATCCCGTCCACCCCGAGCCCCAAGGCGGCGTGGACGAAACGACGGGTGCTCTCGGCGATCACCCGCAGGCCGGCCTCCAAGGCTTCCGGATAACGTCGCAGGTGCAGCATCAATCGATCGGCCCCGCAGAGGTTCTTCGCCTGGGCCAAGGGGCTGAACACGGTCACCACCACCGGGACATCCGGAAGCGCCTTTCGGATCCGCGCGACCGCTTCCAGGTGGTCCCGTAAGGCCCCGCGGGTCGGATCAAGGGGGGGAAGGGCGGCCCAATCCTTGGGGTCCTGCACGGGATATCGAACATAGCGCCGGGTTCCCTCCGTATCGCCTGCCCAGCGATCCTCTACGCCCCAATCCCGGACGCAGTAGCTGGAGGCCGGGGTGATCTTCACGAAATCGAAGTCGAAGCGGCGCTGGAACTCGATCACCGCCTCGGCGAAGGCCGCGGGATCCTGATCCGCGACGGGGAAGTGACGCCAGAGGGCCACTGGGGGGCGATCCACCGCCTCCCCGCGGATGGCTGCCCGGACCCGCTCACGCTTCTCCATCGGCGCCTCGCAGCATCTCGATCTGGGCCTGGGCGAGCCGGGAGAGGATCTGCGCTTTGGCTCGATCCTCCAGCTTAGGAGCCATGGCGAGCACCTTCTCAAAAGCCTGGATAGCCATCTCCTTCTCGCCTTTCGCCTTACAGGAGAGGCCCAGGCCATAGTATGCATCCACAGCGTTCCCATCCATCTCAATGGCCTTGCGGAACTGCTCGATGGCCTGATCGTATTGCTTCTTCGCGTGGAACTCCCAGCCCAGGTCAATGTAGGTCTCCGCAACATCCGACATCGTCTGATCCTCCGCAACTTTTGATGCCGGTTGATGAAACAATCCCCACATAGGGAGGAGGGAAGTTGATCGCCTCGTGGGGTGCAGGCCGTCTTCGGGGGCCTGCGCCCCACGAAGAGAAAGTCGCCACTACCGAATGGAGGGATTACCAACACGTCCATCCTGAGGAATTATAACCCGATAGGCGTGGAATTGGGGCGAGGCGCCCGCCACGTTCTTCCTAAGTGACTATCCAGCCTGGTCCCATTCGGCTCGGCCCCCCAAGCCCCCAGGAGGAAATCGCCGATATCCGTATGGGCGGTTGTGTCAGAACAGCTGAGGGGAATTTAGATCGGAA
>NZ_JBHOQJ010000241.1:0-9786 GCF_042408365.1 Thermoflexus sp. | reverse complement strand
TTGGGGCCGGAGATCACCAGCCACTCGTAAGCGGTGCTGTGGAAGTTGAGGTTGCCCGCCTGGAACTGGAACTGGGTCTGGCCGCTGGGCACCTTGGCCCCCTTCTGATACTTCGAGACGAACCCGAAGTTGGCCCGGCCCGTTGTTTCATCCGTGCACCACGACAGCCGGCACGCCCTTGGCGGCGACTGGATCCAGCCCCCGCCCGTCACGAACCCGGCGTTCGGATCGTAGACCACCACATAATACTGGTAGAAGGCCACACCCTGGCCTCCGTCATCATCCGTAACCTCCGCCCGGAGGGTATAAACGCCGGGCTGGTTGTAGACATACGAGGCGGTGAAGGGCCGCACCACCTGGCTCATGGATATGAAGAGAGTGGTGGAGGGGCTGGTGTTGACGTTCGGGTTGTAAGTGTCCCAATCCCAGTAGATCACGACCGTGTGCTGATCCAGGATCCCCGGATCCGTGAAGACCGCGGTGACCGTGATCCGCGTGCCCACCGGGATCGGATCCGTCGCTGTGACGCTCAGCGGCCCTACCACCGGCGAGACATTATTCACGGTGACGGTAATGTTACTCGTTCCGGAGCCCCCATCATCATCAAGGGCACCAACGGTGATGGTGTAAACATCCGAGATCGTGCCGCTGGGATCGTCATCGGCATAGGTGTGGATAAGCGTGAAGGATCGGTCGAGCCCAAGCGGCACCGTGTCACTCATTCCATCACCCCAAGCCACGCTCACGGTGATGAGATCCCGGACGCCCGGATCGTCGATCCGGCCGGTCAGGGTGATGGACCCGCCTTCGTTGATCACACTGGGCGTGCTCAACAGGTCCTCGACCTCCGGCGGGACGTTGTTCACGGTGATCTGGAACTGGGCCTGGCCGGAGGCCCTATCCTTATCGGTGACCGTGACGGTCACGGTGTAGACTCCATCATCTTCATAGATATGGTTGAGCAGGCCTAGGGATCCTGAGGTAGCCATCGTGAAGGAGACCGCCTGGGTTCCATCCCCCCAGTCCACCTCGACCTGCCACGAGGCATCGGCGCCGGGGTCAGAGAAAGCACCCAGGTCGAAGGCCTGGAGTGTGCCCTCATCGGCCGTCTGGTTCGAAGGAGCAGTCACGATGGGCGGGACGTTGTTCACGGTGACGGTGGTGATATAGGTGGTGAAGCCGTCGTCCTTGTCGAAGATGCGACCGGCGACCGTGAAGGTCCCGTTGTCCGGGAAGAAGCAGTCAGCGGTGCTCGAGGTTCCGGCTTGGGCATAAGCAATGGGAAGAGTGTTGAGGTTTCCATCGCAGGCAAAGGCATAACGGAAGCCGGCCTGGGTATCCACCGGGCTGGGGTCAGAAGGTGCGGTGAGGGCCAGGGTGCTGACGCTTCCCTCATCAATAGGACTGGTGGCGGAGAAAACGGCAGTGGGCGGGACATTGTTCACGGTGATCTGGAACTCGGCCTGGCCAAAGCCCCCATCCTTATCGGTGACCGTGACGGTCACAGTGTAGACCCCGCTGTCCGCGTAGGTATGGGACCGGGTCAGGAAGCCCGTGGAGAAGACCTGGAAACTCTCGCTCTGACCATCCCCCCAGCCCACGGCCACCGCCCAGGGGCTGTCAGCACCAGGATCGGAGAAAGCACCTAGGTCGAAGACCGAGGGCGTCCCCTCATTGGCCGTCTGGTTCGAAGGAGCGGTCACGGCGGGCGGGACGTTGTTCACGGTGACGGTGGCGGTATATTCGGTCTCCCCACCGTCCTTATCCCGGATCTTCCCCCGCACCGTGCGGACGCTGTTGTCGGAGGTCGGGCAGGAGACAGTGTAGGCGTTGCTGAAGCCCCCATACCCGCTCCCGTCCCCACAGTCGAACGCATACCTGAAGCCCGCGGCAGCGTCCACTGTGGAGGGATCGAACGGATCCGTCAAGGAGAGGGAGAAGGCGCTGCCCTCGTCCACCGAGGAGTGGGCGTTGAACGTGGCGGTGGGGGCGACGTTGAAGACGGCGATCGCCACCAAGGTGGACCCGACCCCGCCGTCCTTATCCATCGCCTCCAGGATGACGGTGTAGGTCCCGTTATCATCCGGGGTGAAACCGAAGGA
Source organism: Thermoflexus sp. (assembly GCF_042408365.1). GTDB lineage: Bacteria > Chloroflexota > Anaerolineae > Thermoflexales > Thermoflexaceae > Thermoflexus. The sequence continues at coordinate 7,684 of NZ_JBHOQJ010000241.1, read as the reverse complement.
GGTGCCAGACCCGGCGGCGAAAGGCGCGCCGTCCTTCTGCACCGTCCAGGTGAAGGTGAACCCAGCGCTCACATCAGCGGGGCTGGGATCGGTCGCCGAGGCGGTGAGAGTGATCGGGGTGCCCTCTGGGCTGGAGGCGGGAGCCCCGCCGACGGCCGGGGTCGGAGGGACGTTGGTGATGGTTACCTGGGTGGTGGCTACCGTACAGGCATAGGAATCGCACACCCGAAAGCTCACGGTCTGGGTCGAAGGCCCGTCCCGCCCGACGGCCGAGAAGGTGACGTTGGCGCCGGAGGTCTCAAAGGTCCCATCGCCATCCAAGTCCCAGGCGAAGGAGAGGGAATCCCCGTCCACATCGCTCCCGGAGCCGGAAAGCTGGACAGAGCCCCCCTCAGGGGCTGTGTAGGGGCCACCGGCGTCCGCCGTGGGCGGATCGTTGACCGGCTGCACTGTGATGGTCACCGTGGCGATGTTCGATGTGGCCTGGCCGTCGCTGGCGGAATAGGTGAAGGCATCGGTCCCGTTGAAATTGGGGTTCGGCGTGTAAATAAAGGAGCCGTTCGGGTTCAGGGTCAGGCTGCCGTAGCTGGGGCCGGCGACGAGGGTTGCGGTGAGGGGATTCCCATCCGGGTCGCTGTCGTTGCCCAGCACCCCGGGGGCGCTGACGCTTAATGTTTGATCCTCATTCACCGCATAGGTATCGTCCACCGCCACTGGAGGCCGGTTAGGTAGCGCGAACACGTTCACCGTCACTGAAGTCCCGTTTCCCTCTCCAGGGGTTTGCTGCTTGGATTGGACCTTTTGCGGGTCCGCTTTCACCTGCATGGAATCAGAACCGGGAGTGGCGTTGGCGGGAACCTGGAGGGTGACCACCCAGGATCGGGCGGTTGGGGTGTTCACCCCGGGGAACGAGAGCACCGCAGGGGAAGCCGTCGCCGTCCACCCTGAAGGGAGACCGGTGACCTTGAGCGTGGCGGTGAATGGGTCGTTCCCCGCGGGCGCGGTGATCACTTGGGTGAAGGAGATCGTTGCTCCAGGGAACGCATTGAAGGTCAAGCTGGCGGGCGCGTAATCCAGGTTCCCGATATCCCAGAAGACCCCGCTCTCCTGGACCCCGGAGGTCAACCCGCGGGCGGTGTAGGTGTATTCCCCGATGGCCCGCTCATCCGGCCACAGCGTGACCGAACACGACCAGGAACCATCCCCCTGGACCACCGCCTCGCAGGTGGCATAGTAACCGTTGGGCCCCCACACCTCCACCCGCACGGTCTCCCCCGGGAGGTATCCGGCGTTGTCGCGGTTGTCGCCGGATATGGTGACGACCTCCCCAGGGCTGTAATCCAGCTTGTCCGTCCACACGGCCGCCAGCGCCCGCTCCAACCCCAGCGCGAGCAGGACGCCGAACAACACACCGGTCAGTGCCCCCACGGTCCGCTTGCCCATCCGCCACCTCCGAAGCGTTTCAGGATTCCCAACTTGGATCTCCAGCCCCCCGCCTAGGACGGGACAGGGCCTCGACAATCACCGTTTGTTTGGAAACCGCTCGATTTCTTTAATAGTTGCGTATAAAATTTCTTACTTTTGTAAGAATATGGCAATAACTTGCCTGTTTTCATTTAAAACAAACAATAATCGGGGGTTCGTGAATAGAACTTTGGTCCGGGGGCCGGGGTGAGGGATTGCCTGAAACCCTTGGGTCATCCGGAGATTGGGAATTTCATCAGCTTGGGGATTTGCTCAGAAGCTGGATCGGGAGGCAGCGCGGGGGAGCAAGGCCAGTGGCCTCCTCAAGGCGCTCCGGGATGGGAAACGGCCTTCAGGGGATACCGAGGGTTCCCAGGACAGGAAGGCGATCCGCCACGATCTTTCTATCGGCGAGGGCACCGCTCCCGGAGTCGATCCACCGTATGGGCGGGGACCGGCATGGTTCCTAGGAGGATCCGGCCATCGGGCCCGGGGCCGTGGAAGTCGCTGCCGCCGGTGGGGATGAGATCATACGTTCGGGCGATCGCCATCAACCGGGCGATGTCATCCGGGGAATGATCGGGGTGAAAGACCTCGAGGCCAGCCAGGCCGGCCCGCCACAATCCCTCCAAGTTCCGGGGGAGTCCGGAACGGCCCGGATGGGCGAGGACGGACACGCCTCCGGCTGCCCGGATCACCGACAGCACCTCCCGGGGATCCACCGGCCGCCGGGGGACGTAAGCCGGGCGGCCGTGCCCCAGCCACCGCCGGAACGCTTCGGCCTCATCGGCCACGTATCCCTGCTCCACCATCGCCCGCGCCAGGTGGGGACGCCCCAGCACATCGCCCCGGGCCCGCTCCAGCACCCGTTCCCAGGGGACCGGCATCCCCAGCTGGGCCAGGCGCTCAGCCATCGCATGGATCCGCTCCACCCGCTCGGCTTGCATCCCCTCCAGCAGGCGAAGGAGATCCGAATGCGTGGGATCTACGAAATAGCCCAGGAGGTCGATCTCCCCCTCCGGGCTGCTGACGCTGATCTCCACACCGGGGATCACCTCCAGAGGCGTGCCGCGGGCGATGGCTATTGCCTCGATCGCGCCGCGAGTGGTCTCGTGATCCGTGATCGCCAGATAGCGGAGACCGCGCGCGAGGGCCTCCTGCACCACCCGGGCAGGGGACCACAAGCCATCCGAGGCGGTGGTGTGCACGTGGAGATCCAGGCGGGAACTCATCGTTTCTCGATCACGAACCGGATGGCCGTCCGCTCCTGATCGTTGATCTTCACGTCGGCGAACTCGGGGACACAGATGATGTCGATGCCATCCTGGGCCAGGTAGGTGCGGGCGATGCAGATGGCCTTCACCGCCTGATTAACGGCGCCGGCACCAATGGCTTGTACCTCCGCCCGCCCGCGCTCCCGGATGACACCCGCGATGGCTCCGGCCACGGCTGTGGTGCGCGATTTCGCAGCTACCTTAATGGTATCCATGAGCTCCCTCCGTGGGGCTTAGAGGTTGACGATGAAAGACCGCGGCCAGCCGAGATGGTCCTACGTCTGGATATCTTAAACAATGTCCATGCTTCGCGCGAATCTCTGAGTGCTGCAAATATTATAACCGCTTTGGATAAAAAAAGAAGAGCCGCGAGAATCGCAGGAGGCACACAACGGCTCCCACTCATCCTTTCGTGCGGAAAATCTCAGAGGCTTCACCGCTCTCACTCCCCTGTCCCCCTCATCGGGAGAGCCGGCGCACGATACGCCCTCGATTCAAGTCGTAGGGCGAAAGTTCTACCAGGACCCGATCCCCAAGGAGCACACGGATGTAATACATCCGCATCCGGCCGGAGAGATGGGCCAGTACCTCATGACCGTTGTCCAGGCGGACTTTAAACATCGTGTTCGGCAGCGTCTCCACCACTGTCCCCTCGACCTGGATCACTTCCTTCGCTTTCTCGCTTCCCTTCGCCATCGGGCCTCCCGTCGATAGAGATCCTCTCGCAGCGCTCAAAATATGAGCTGCCAGTTTATTTCTCCACGCGCCATTTCCGGCACGCGTGCGTTTACACCTCCTTATCCCATCCCCAACACTTTAGCGGGCGAACCTTCCCGCAGCCACAGCGAAATACAGCACCGCTCTATTCCATATTGTAAACAAAAACCGAAAATCGGGACGGGGCTCAAGCCCTCTCATTCTCTGTGCCGCATCCCGGTGCCCGGAGGGCTATACCCCGTTGAGTGTTGAGGATATGCGGTGGAGGGGTGGGCAGCACCCCCACTCAAAGGGTGGTGGGAAGGGGAGAAAAATTCCCCCCGGGATCCGAGGCGCCTTTCGACGCCCCGAACCCTGGAGGCCGCAAACAGCGATTGAAAACGATGTGGGGAAGCTCAGCGATCCTCAATCCCCCTTAGCGGCCCTGGATCAGCGCCCACCAGACCTGCCAGGGTTGGGGAACGGGGGTGGGTGTCGGATAGGGAGTCGGTGGGGAGGGGATTCGCTCCACACGATAAGGGGTTTCATGGGGACGGACCATCCCGGCCTCCAGACGGGCCCATCGGGCCACAAATTCCTCACTCCGCACATAGCTAGCCTGCTCCGCCAGCGCGGTCGCCCGGGCCTGTTCGGTGGCGATCGCCTGTTGCAGGCGCTCCGCCCGCTCCACCCGCTGCCGGTAAAGCTCCAGATTCCCCCAGGCCACGCGGGCAAGGAGAACCATCAGCATCAGCACCGCCAGGCGAACGAACCAGCGCCACCCCCAATGGATCCATCGTCGCATGGGATGCTCCCTCCCCTCTGGGATCAACCGGTCGTCACCCCTTTCCGCAGTGGCGAGCTCCAAATGTCAAAAGTTCGAGGGGGCTACGGGGCGAGAGAAGAATGGCCCCAAAGCCCCTAGGGAAGGTGATCCGTCCGCCTGCCTCGGGATTTACGGTGTGGAGCAACCGTTCAGCCTGCCTGAAATCGCTCGCTCCGGGCGCTTGGGTTGCTCCGGTCCGCTCGGAACGACTCCGTCCCTTACGCCGATTGGCAATCGGCCTCCCTGGGCGCTTCCGCGCCGGGCGTCCGCGCAAGCGGACGCTTAGGTCGGCGAAGGCCGACCACTGGCCGAAGGCCTCAGGAGGGCAACTTCGGTCAGCGTCCGAAAAAAAGAGCGTGGGGCAGGCGGCGAAGGCGCCCACCCCACGCCCCACGGGTTTTCAATCCATGCCGGGGGCGGGATTTGAACCCGCACGGGCGCATGCCCACCACGCCCTGAACGTGGCGCGTCTGCCAATTCCGCCACCCCGGCGTCTGTTCTTAATTCTACCAAAGCCAGCTTTGCTGTCAAATCCTCTCCCGAATGTGCTTTATCGATCTGTGGGGGAGGGACCATTTCCCCTGGATGTCCGAGGGCGGCAGGAACCTTCCGCCCATGATTCGGGGAAGGTGGGCCGGGCGCTCGAACTCGGGCGCTTGAGCGCCCGGCCCATCCCCAAAATCCGGGGGAAATCCCCGTGGGCGCTGCAGACTACACAGCCACGGGGGCGCCGATCCGGGCACGCTCCTGGGCATCGAGGGCCGCGATGGCGGCGATGAAGACGATGTCTTGCACCTCGTCACCGGTCTGGAGGACGTGCACGGGCTTCCCCATCCCCAGGAGGATCGGCCCGATCGCCTGGGCATTGCCCAGCCGTTGCAACAGCTTGTAGGAGACGTTGGCCGCCTCCAGATCGGGGAAGACCAGGACGTTGGCGTCCTTCACCCGGCTGAAGGGATAGCGCTCCTCGATGATCTCCGGCACCACCGCCGTATCCGCCTGCATCTCCCCATCGATCAGAATGTCCGGCCGTCGCTGCCGCACGATCTCCACCGCCTGGCGCACCTTCTCCGCAAGCGGATGGCGGGTGCTGCCGAAGTTCGAGAAGGAGAGCATGGCCACCCGCGGCTCGATGTCGAAGCGCCGCGCGAAATCCGCCGCCATGATGGCGATCTCCGCCAGATCCTCCGCCGTGGGCTCGATGTTCACCGTGGCGTCGGTGAAGAAGTAGACTTTCTCTTTGACGATCATAATGTAAAGCCCGGCCACCTTACGCACCCCTTCGCGGACCCCCACGACCTGGAGGGCGGGACGGATGACGGCGGGGTAATCGTAGGTGAGGCCGGAGATGAAGGCATCCGCATCCCCCATCTCCACCATCATCGGCCCGAAGTAATTCGGCTCCAGCAGCAGCGTGCGGGCCAGCGGGAGGGTGACGCCCTTGCGCTGACGCTTCTCGAAGAGGCGTTGGGCATATTCCTCCAGCCGCGGGAACTCGGGTGGGTAGACGATCTCCGGGCTGCAGCGCAAGCCCAGCTCCTCGATCCGCCGGCGGATGACCTCGGGGCGGCCGATGAGGATGGGTCGGCCGATCCCTTCCTCTTGAATCAGGGCTGCCGCGCGCAGGATCTTGGGCTCCTCCCCCTCACCGAAGGCGATGCGCTTGGGCGCCGCCTTCGCCTTATTGATAATGAAGCGCATCACCTGGGTGCCCTTCCCCAACCGAGCGGTCAAGCGCTCCCGGTATTCCTCGATATCGATATGAATCCGGGCCACGCCCGTCTCCATCGCGGCCTGGGCCACCGCCGGCGCCTCCCAGAGCATCACCCGGGGGTCCAACGGCTTCGGGATGATGTAATCCGGCCCGAAACGCAGGCTCTCCAACCCGTAGGCCTTCAGGACGCTGTCGGGCACATCCTCCCGGGTCAGAGCGGCCAAGGCCCGCGCGGCGGCCAGCTTCATCTCATCATTGATCGCCCGCGCTCGCACGTCGAGGGCCCCGCGGAAGATGAAGGGGAAGCCCAGGACGTTATTGACCTGGTTGGGGTAATCGCTGCGGCCGGTGGCCACGATGGCGTCGGGGCGAACCTCCTTGGCCAGCTCATAACGGATCTCAGGATCCGGGTTGGCCAGGGCGAAGATGATGGGGCGCTCGGCCATCGTCTTCACCATCTCCGGGGTGAGCACATCGGCCACGGAGAGCCCCAGGAACACATCCGCCCCCCGAATGGCCTCCGCCAGGGTGCGGGCATCGGTCTCAGCCGCGAAGCGCTCCTTGTAAGGGTTCATCCCTTCCTTGCGACCCTTATAGATCACCCCCCTCGTGTCCACCATGATGAGATTCTCTTTCCGTACCCCCAACTTCACCCAGAGATCCGCACAGGCGATGCCTGAAGCCCCTGCCCCGTTGATCACCACCTTGATCTCATCGATGCGCTTGCCTACCAACTCCAGGGCGTTGAGCAGGGCCGCCGCCGAGATCACCGCGGTCCCGTGCTGATCATCGTGGAAGACCGGGATGTCCAAGGTGGCCCGCAGGGTCTCCTCGATGTAGAAGCACTCAGGGGCCTTGATATCCTCCAGGTTGATCCCCCCGAAGGTCGGGGCGATGAGCTGCACCACACGGATGAACTCATCCGGATCCCGAGTGTTCACCTCGATATCAATGGCATCCACATCGGCGAACTTCTTGAAGAGCACCGACTTGCCTTCCATCACCGGCTTGGAGGCCAGAGCCCCCCGATCCCCCAGGCCGAGGATGGCCGTGCCGTTGGAGATGACCGCCACGAGGTTCCCTTTGGTGGTGTATTCATAGGCCAGGTCTGGATCCTTCTCGATCTCCAAGACCGGATAGGCGACGCCCGGGCTGTAAGCGAGGGAGAGATCTCGCTGGGTGATCATCGGTTTGGTGGGGACGATCTCCAACTTCCCGGGGCGGCCCTTACGGTGATATTCCAGCGCGTCTTCGCGGAGCATAGAGACCTCCAAATGGCAGACTGAATTCGGACTGGGCCGGTGGAGGGAACGCTCCGCCGTCCATTCCGATTTCCAGCATAACCCTGAGCGATCCTTTCGACAAACTCGCCGGACGAATTGAGATCAATCGAATGCTCCAATCCCCCAAGCATTCCAGCCCTGTTTCGTTACAATTAAGTTACAGGCGGATGCCTGATCTCCCCGCTCCTCAGGTCAGAGGGCTTTTGGGGGCCTTCACGCGGTGCGCTGTCATGCAAGCCGTAGTTCCGACGACCCAGGAAGGGCCGTAGGGAAAAGTTCAGGTTGTTGATGGAACGCCCTCAGAGACGAGCGCATCGATTCGGCGGAGGTGCGGAGGGCCCCACCCCCTTCATCCCCCTCCCCACGGCCAAAGGGCCGTGGGGAGGGGGATGAAAAAATATTTCGGGGGCGAGCCGGGCGCCTTTGG
>NZ_JBHOQJ010000239.1:0-12746 GCF_042408365.1 Thermoflexus sp. | reverse complement strand
GCCGAAGGCGCCCGGCTCGCCCCCAAACCCCCAGAGGACCAAAACCGAAAATGGAAGAAGCGCTAATGCTTCATACAGATTTGTTTTGGGGGTATCCAGTTGAGAAGACGGGCGGCCCCCAAAGGAAACTGCTGGAGAGCGCATTGGGTCATACTCAAAAATCAAATCTGGAAAGGAGCCCTAATGCTTCTTCCATTTTTTGAGGATGTGGAAAGGGCGAACGACCCCCCACGCTGCATAACTCCTCAATCAGTGGAAGAAGCGCCGGGTTATTTCCCATCTTGGGAAAGCCCCCTGAGGTAAGCTTGCAAGGCGCTGAAAGCCGGGCGCGGGATTCCCCGTGTGTCCAAGATGCTGTAAAGGACATTATCGTCCCGCTCCGGCCCGAACCCCTTCGGCGCGAAGTCCAGGTTCCATAGGATCGCCATCCGAACGAATCCCCAGGAACGCATCCGCTCGAACGCTTCGACAATCCATCGGGCCTGTTCCTCCAGGGAGTTGTCCAGGGCGAACTCAAACCCAGGAGGCGTCACGCCATATTCCTCGGCGGAGGCCCACCCGAACTCCGTAACACATAACGGTTTCGCACCCCCGATGATCTTCCAATAGCCCCAGAGGGTGGATTTGAAGCTCCAGCTGTGGTGAGGGTGATCGAAGGGGCCGCGGAAGCGGGCGGTCCGGGCCTCCGGCAGCCCCGGCGCCTCTTCTGCCAGGATGTCCGGGCCGATGTTATATCCGTTGTGGTGGACCCCCACGCAGTCGGCGTAGTTCAGGAAGCCGGCCTGTAGCATGCCCTGTAGGTAGCGGAAATCATCCACCGCATTGACCCCATCATCGATCCCGGTGGGGGAAAGCGCTCCGCTGATCACCATGATCCTAGGATCCTCTGCTTTGATCGCTGTGTAAGCCGTGCGGAGCAATTGGACATAGTCCTCCGGGCGCAGGCCGCGAGCGGTTTGCCATTCCCGTCTCAGGTTCTGTTCGTTCCACACTTCGATGGCATGGATGCGCCCCCGATGCCGGCGGATGAGCGTCCGAAGGAAGCGCGCCAAGTCCTCCGGGCGATCCGGCGGCCCATGGATCCCTCCCTCCTGCCGGCTCCACTCTGGGGCAGTGACCACGCTCAGCACCACCCTTGTGCTCTCCAGTTCCGAGACGATGAGGAACCCTTCCAGAATGCCCCAATCGTATTGGCCGGGCGCCGGCTCGTGCATGGACCAAAGGACCTGCTGTTTGACCCAAGGGAAGCCCACTTGGCGGACCACCCGGAGGGTATCCCGAGGATCCCCCACGTACCCATGGACCTGCGCCCCAATCTGAAGGGGCTCCGGAGCATGGGTCGGAGCCGATGAGGGGGCAGGAGAGGTCGAAGGGATGGATATGGAGGGAGAGGGCAGGGCCTCTGGTTGGGTTCCAGAGGAACGCCAGAGGGCGAAACCCAGAATGCCCATCTCCAGGGCGACCAGAAGCGTCATAAGCCCTGTGATCCATCGGCGAACTTGTCGGCTCAATCGGTTTTGCCCTCCTTTGGCAAAGAGGAATTCGCCTGAATCTTACAGGGCCGGAGGGGGCACCGAGGGGCCCCCTCCGGCCCAAGCACGGTGCGATTAGCGACTGCCCATCACCTGATGCAGGGTCTCGCACGCCGGGCAGGAGCCGTCCGGCCGGATGATGGCGTAGCCGGCCATCGGATCCGCTCCATAGTTCTTGAAGTCCACGTTCCAAATGATCATTAACCGCACCTTCCCGCTCTGGGCCGATAGTTGCGCGGCCCGGGCCAGCCACTCCGCCTGCTGCTGCACTGTCACGTCCTTCGCCCAGGCGAAGGAAGGGGCCACCGCCTCCAGCGGCGGATACCCGTCGTCCGATAGATAACCCAGCTCGGTGAAGCACAGCTTGCGGGCGCCGCCGAAGGCGTTCCAGTACGTGTTCACCATCCCCCAGAAATAGCGCGTGTAGTAGTTGTCCCGCGGGTCCCCGCTGGTCCAATCCGGCGGGACGATCCCCTCGTTATAGTGGATGCCGATGCAGTCGGCGTAGTTGGCCGCGCCGGCAGCAGCCATCCCGGCTACGTAGCGATCGTCGTTCCACACCCGGTGGGACCCGAAGGCGCCTTCCGCGCCGGTCGGGGCCGGGGCCCCGCTGATCACCATGGTCCCCGGGTTACGGCTCTTGATGGCACTATAAGCCCGCCGCAGCATATCAGTGTAGCTAGCCGGGTCGATATAGCCAGTGGGCCACTCCCGATCGATGTTCTGCTCGTTCCAGACCTCAATGCCATCTGCTCCCAGGGCGGCGACTCCGCCCAGGAACTGGGCGAAGGCGTCGAAGTAGCCGGGGTTCGGGGCGCCCATCTGCTCCGGGAACCCCACGATGCCTAGGAGGATCTTGAAGCCGTTCGCGTGGGCCTGTTGGATTAGGCCCGCGACGCTGCTCGGGTCCTGGCCTGGGGACCAGCGGACCTGGCGCTTCACCCAGGTCATCCCGGCATAGCGCATCAGATCGGGCCGGGAGAAGCTGTCGACGTGGCCGCCCAGCTCAAAGCCGCCACCGACGATGGGACGGGGGCGCGGCGTGTTGGTCGGGCGAGGGGTGGGACTGGGTCCCGGCGTCCGGGTAGGCCCTGGCGTCCGGGTGGGGCCCGGCGGACGCGTGGGGGTAGGGGTTGGCACCGGAGTGCCTGTGGCGATCACACCGATCGTCTCCCCTTGTGCCTTCTCGCCGGGGCCGGCGCGCAGGACCAGCGCGATGTGGAAGGGGCCGTTGGCCTCCGCGGGCGGGGCCCATTCCGCGCGCCCATCGATCAGCGGGCGCGTGATCTCCGCTACCAATTGGCCATCCGGCCCGGTGATCCGCCAGACCCATTCCATCGTGGATGGCTCTGGGGCCTGGCCGCTCTGGCGATAGGCTTGCAAAGCCTCTACCGTGCCCGGGGCTGTTCCTCCGCTGAGCAGGCCTCGCAACGTCAGCCCTCGCAGCCGGTAGGTTTGGATCAGAGCGAGCTGACGCTCGAGAAGGCTCGTGGTCGGCATCCAGACCACGTGCGGCTGGCCTTCGGCATCTGTGTATTGATAACGATAGACGCCGGCCTCGGGCAGGAATTGCAGGTCCTGGGCGGTTGTGGAGGGCACCAGGGTGAGGGTCAGGCCGGCGGTGATGGTCAGCGGCCCTGAAGGCTCCAGACGGCCCAGGTAGGAAAGCGCTTCGTCGAAGGAGATCAACCGCGCGCCGGAAGGACCGAGATCCACCGCCAGGCCAGGCCCTACCAATTGAAGCTGATATCGGTTCACCTGGCCGATCAGCCAGCGCAGGCTTTGCTCCACCAGTCCGCCCGGCGCATAAGCGGTTGGGTCATCGGGGGCTTCGACATAAAGGACATCCGCGAGGCGGCCCAGCCGCTTCCAATCGTAGCCTTGGGTGAGGAAGCGCCCCTGTTCCCCCGGCAGTGGAAGAGGGGCAACGAGGGCCAGGATCTTCCCCTGCTCGTGGAGGGCCCGACTCAGTTGGTTGAGGAAATCCAGGAAGGCGGGTTGCTGCTCCGGCGTGAGCCCCCGGTAATCTACGAGGACACCGTTGTAGCCACGGGCCTGGATGATGTTCAGGATCTCCTGGACATGGGCCTGATAGGCGGCGGGGTTCGCCAGCAAGGCGGCCAGGGCGGCGGTGTTCGGCGCTCCACCCGGCAGATAGTTCCGCACCAGCAGCCAGGTAACATATCGACCTTGGGGATCGGGCGGCGGCAGGGCGTTCGCATCCCCCATCAGGCGGCCACCCAGCCCTAAGGTCATCCCAGCGACACCTACCTCGCTCACAATCCCCAACGCCCGAGCGTCCGGCGTGATCCCGGCTTCCTGGATGCCCCCGAAGGCGGGGACCGGGACCTGGGCGGCCGTGACGATGACGTAGCGTGGGGCAGCGTTCGTTTCGCCGCTCAGAAGCCCATAAGCCTCCTCCAGCTCCCCGCCGATCCATGACCATCCCTGCCCGGTCCAGCCCCACAGATCGGCAATCGTCCAGGGCTCCAGCCCATCCGGGATATACACGGTGAAGCGCAACGGTGTGCGGACCTCGCCGCAGAAGCGCAGTGCGTAGTAGGGGCCAGCGGGCTTTAGAGTCGGGGGTAGACGGCTCAGCGCTTCCTGGAGCGAGGGATCGGGTTCCGCCAAGGGCCAGACGGCAACCCGCACGCTTGCGGCAGGATCCGCTGGCGCCAGCTGGAAGGTGGGAATCTGAAAGGGTTGCTGAGCAGTGGCGGTTTCACAGGCCGCCTGGGTTGAACGGGCCATCCAGAGGCCCGCTCCGGCCAGAACCAGGAGCGCTAGGAGCCCCAACCCGAAGATCCACTTCCAGGGGGGCGAAGGGCGAGTTCTCGGTCGTGCGCTCACCATCGGATAGAACCTCCGTTTAGATGGCTAATCGAAGCTTTCGACAAAGGTCATACTCTTATATTAACTCAGCTTGCTCTAACTTTCAGCGCCTATTGTTGGTGTTGAGAGGTTCAAGGCTTTTCAATTTTCACAATTGTGGGCTCATGCTTTGTTCATACAACCTGAGGATCTTCGGGAGTTAGGGGCTCCTGCGACGGCCCCCAACCCCGAAGAATTTTTCCTCCCTCCTCCCCACCGCCCGAAGGGCCGCGGGGAGGAGGGAGCGAGGTAGGAGGGGTTGTCCGCCGCCTCCTTCACCGCATACTCCCAAGGATAGCTCAGCCCTGGAAAACCGGAAAGCCTTGGTGAGGCTGGTGGGCCATGCGTTGGATCTCCTTTCCGCAACCCTTCGCAGCGGAAAGGAGGGAAAGAGGAACAAAAAGAGCCGCCCACGGATGGCCTGCACAACCTGGAAGCGCTTAGGACGTGCGGCGGGATTCACGACGTCGGAGGGGGGTGCGATAGGGTGGGAGATCCAGGGTGATCACCGTCACCCGCGCCTCATCGCTCAGGCGGGCGGCGATCCGCGCGTCCAGCTGGTCCAGGGGGATCGCGGTCGTGATCACCGTTGGGGCGCCGGCCAGATAGCGATAGTTCAGCAGCTGATATAACTTCTCCCGCGCCCAGGGGGTTGCGCTCTCCGTCCCCAGATCGTCCAGCACCAGGAACGGTGCCAGCTTCACTTCATCGAAGCGCTGATCGTAGGGCTGGTCGCTCTTTGGATGGAAGGCCGCCCGCAGCCAGTCGAGAAGATCCGGCACCCCAACGAAGAGCGTGGGGATCCCTCGGGCGGCGACGACGTTGGCGATCGCGGCGGCCAGATGGGTTTTACCGGAGCCGTAAGGGCCAGCCAGGACCAACCAGCCGTGGGGATCCTCGGCGTAAGCCCGCGCCATCCGGACCGCCTCACGCAGGTTGTCCCGCTCGCGGGAGGAGAGCTCGGGCCGATCTCGGAAGGTTTCGAAGGTCATCTCCTGCAGCAGCGGGAGAAGGTTCAGGTCCGGCCCGACCGAAGGGCCGCCCCGTCGGAAGTCGGGGGCGAGGATGACGACGATTTCCACCAGGCGGGGATCTTGAAGTCGAGAGCGCAGACGGGGTTCGAAGGCTTCCAGGGAGAGGTTCGTCGTGATCACTGTGGGGAGTCGCGCGTTATAACGCCAGTCCAGCAGTTGGAACAATTTCTCCTGGGCCCATGGCGTGCTCTGCTGAGCGCCCAGGTCGTCCAGGATCAACACCGGGGCTTCACGCAGCTCCCAGAATCGCTCCTCATAGGAGCTCTCGGCCTCCGGGTGGAAGGTCGCCCGCAGCTCGTCAAGGAGATCGGGCACGTTAATGAAGAGGGCCGCCACGCCGCGTTCCAGGAGGCGATGGGCGATGGCCGCGGCGAGATGGGTTTTGCCGCATCCGGTCCCTCCGCGCAGCACCAGCCACCCCTCGGGGCGCTCCGCAAACGCCCGGGCCCGCTCCCACGCCCGCCGTAAGCTTCGAGCCTGATCCGGCGGAAGCCCCAATCCGTCCGGGAGGAACGTCTCGAATCGCTTGTCCTGGAGCACCCGCAGGGGGCTGGCGGCGTGGAGCCGCTGGCGGAGCTCGGTGGCTTGCCGTTCCGCCTGACACGCACAGGGCACCGCCCGACCGAACAGCGGATGGTTGGGCGGCACATCATAAGTGATATATCCGAGCCCTCCACAGACCGGGCAAGCCGGGGCACCGGTTTCCGGCTCCCGCCGATCGCCCGCAAGGGGCCCCTCGGCCCCTTCCGATGGGGGTGGAAAACCTTTCGCCCCCGCTGGCTTCGGCGCCTGCCTCACCGCAGACCCTTCCTCAGCGTCGGAGCTTTTTCCATGACTCGACAACACGTCGCCGATGTGTTTCATCCATCCCTCCGGTTTCCCGACCTTCTGCGGCCCAGCGCTCCAGGATCCGACGGACATAGGACCAGCGGCGGACATTGTGGGAGACGGCAATCCGGATCGCCTCTTCGATCCATTCCGCGGGGTAGGTGCGGGCCGCCTCCTCCAGCTCCTGGGCGATCAGCGGGGTAAGGAGCCCGATGTTCTGCTCATAAAGCGCGAAAAGGTTGGGGCGATCGGCCACAAGCACGGCCGACTCCCCGAGGTCCAGGCTGGCGGGACGGGCACCCCGCCGGATCGCATCGTAAGCCATGCGGCCTCGTGCAGTGTTAAGGAAATAAAGATCATCCGTCCGCCCATCCTCCTCTAGACGGATATGCAAAAGGGTCCCCCGCGCCACCGCTCGATTCAAGCCCTCCCGGATCTCAGCGGTGGAGAGCGCGGCCGTTAGCGCGGGATCCATCTCCAGTTCCGAGCGCCGGACGTAGCGCAACGGCCCGCTCCGGCGGGCCAGATGGTAGAAACAAGCCAGGGTGACCCGCAGCTCCCCTGGGTGATCGATTTGTGGAAGCAGCTCTGTGAAGAAGGCCTCCGGGATCGGCACCGTGCGGGTTTTGCCTGAGGGGAAGCCGGAGAACGCTTTCTTTCCGCCCGAAGCGCTCACAGCCGGATCTCCTGCTTGTGCAAGTCAATGAACTGGGCCTGGGAAGGCCGGAAATACAGCTCGATGGTCCCAATCGGGCCATTTCGATGTTTCGCCACGATGATCTCCGCGATATTCTTGCGATCCGTGTCCGGGTTGTAGAGCTCATCCCGATAGATGAAGATCACCACATCCGAATCCTGCTCAATGCTGCCGCTTTCCCGGAGGTCGGCCAGGATCGGCCGCTTGTCGTGACGCTGCTCGACGGCACGGGAGAGTTGAGAGGCGGCCACCACCGGGATGTTCAGCTCCCGGGACAAGCTCTTCAAGGCCCGGGAGATGTAGGAGATCTCCTGCACCCGGTTCTCCGCTCGGATGTCGGCGGTCATCAGTTGCAGATAGTCCACGATCAACAGGTCCAAACCATGCTCCGCATAAAGTCGACGCGCCTTGGCCCGTAGCTGCAGGGCGGAGATCGCTGGGGTATCATCGATCCAGATGGGCAGCTCCGACAGCGTGCTCACCGCGTGGACGAATCGCGGCCACTCGTCCTCTCGCAACTCCCCCAAACGCAGCCGCTGGCCTTCGATGCCCGTTTCCTGAGCCACCAGGCGATGGACGACCTGTTCAGCGGACATCTCCAGCGAGAAGATGGCCACCCGCTGGCGATAGCGCTTAGCGGCGTTCAGAGCAAAGGAGAGCAACAAGGAGGTTTTCCCCACACCAGGCCGGGCGGCCACGATCACCAGGTCCGAGCGCTGCAGGCCCCCAAGCAATCGATCCAGATCTCGGAACCCCGTGGGGATCCCCAGGGGCTCTCCACGGTGTTCATAAAGGT
Source organism: Thermoflexus sp. (assembly GCF_042408365.1). GTDB lineage: Bacteria > Chloroflexota > Anaerolineae > Thermoflexales > Thermoflexaceae > Thermoflexus. The sequence continues at coordinate 4,985 of NZ_JBHOQJ010000239.1, read as the reverse complement.
ATTCAATGTGCTCGTAATACGTGCGCAGGAGATCGCGGATAGGTTGCACATCCCGGATGAGGCGACGCTGAGCCACCGCAAAGAGGGCCCCCTCCGCCCGATCCAGCAATTCATCCACATCGCTGTGGGAATCCTCATAGGCCATCCGGGCGATCTGCGTGGCGGCCTCCAGAAGGCGCCGGCGGATGGAATCCCGTTCCACCAGGCGGGCGTAATCCATCGCGTGCACGGTGGTGGGGACGCGGGCGGCCAGGCCGATCAGGAAGCCCCGCCCGCCGATTTCCTGGAGACGTCCCTGGCGCTCCAGCTCATCGGCCACGGTCACCGGATCGATGGCCTCCCGACGATCATGAAGGGCCAGGTAAGCCTCCCAGATCCATCGATGTTTCTCCAAGAAGAAATCATCTGGCCGCAACATGGTGGCCAGCGTGTGCATCAATTCCGGATCCAGAAGGACGGCGCCTAAGACGGCCTCTTCCGCCTCCAGGTTATGGGGCGCGAGGGGGACCCCTTCGATCAGCTCGACCTCTGGCATTCGCCAGCCTCCTGCCTGGGTTGCTGGTTCATTCTCCTGCGGGTTTCGATCCCATGGGCTCCGATGGATTCTCCTTCCCAGGAACATTTTAATCCTCTTTTTCGGAGGGCGCGGCTCCTAGCGCACCGATGGCGGCCCTCTTGAAGCGCCGAGCGGCGGCCCGGGAGCCGCCCTCCGAGGGACACCCTCGAAGGGGTGCTTCCACAAAATGGCGTGGACCCGGTTGGTTTTTTCGTGGAGCTTTGGGGGCTGGCCGGCGCCGGCGGCGCCAGGCCAGCCCCGGAAATATTTTTATACCCCTCCCCACGACCCAAAGGGCTGTGGGGAGGGGGGATCCAGGGGGTGGGGTGATTCGCTGCAGCAGTCCTTTGTCTGTCCAAATTTTGGGGATGTTCGGTGGAGGGGCCGATGGCCCCTTCCCACTTTCTCCTCTTCCCTGCAGCCTAAAGGGCTACAGGAAGGAAGGTGGCCCGGGCGCTTGAGCGCTGGGTTCTTCTGTGGGAAAAGAGAAGAAGAGACAAAGGGCCTAAAGGAGAAAGAGCGACAGGGAAAGGCCCTTCGCCAGACAAACGTTGGATAGGATCCGAAGGCCAGCCTGTGGCTGGCCACTTGATCGGGGAGGGAGGCACAATTCCGCGCTGAGGAGAATGAAGCGGATCCGAGACGGTAAAGAAAACCCACCCTGCTATAGGACCCATCCATGCCTGCCGAGCAATGGTCGGATCCTTTATTCCTCTCCAGCCTCCCCCAGGTCATCCAGATCAAGGGACTCGATGAGATCGCGGAAGGGGGATTCCTCCAGTTTGGCCTCAGGGCTTTCAAGGCTCTCGCTTTCGATCTCCTCCTCGTGCGGGTTGACCCCCGCCCGCTCCATGACCTCTTCATCCACATAAATGGGCACCCTGGCGCGGACCGCAAGGGCGATGGCGTCGCTGGGTCGGGAGTCGATCTCCAAGCGACGGGAGTCCATCTGGATCACGATGCGGGCGTAAAAGGTGTCGTTGCGGAGGTCGTTCACCACCACATAGAGGATCGCTCCTCCCATCTCGGTGATGACGTTCTTTAATAGATCGTGGGTCAGGGGGCGGGCGACCTCGATTTGCTGCAGCTCGATGTTAATGGCCTCCGCCTCGTAAGGTCCGATCCAGATTGGAAGGTATCGGTCGCTCTCCCGTTCTCGCAGGATGATCACCCGGTGCTGAGACATCAGGCTGGCGCGAATGCTATCAATCACCACTTCGATCATCGGAGCCTCCCCGGTTCAGTCCACCGACGCCATTTGGATTCTTACCTCGATTATACCACCGAGGGTGAGAATAGGGGGTAGTCACCCCTTTCAGTCGTGGCGAGCTCCAGGTGTCAAAAATCCAAAGGGGCTATATGGTGAGGGGGCGCGCCCCACCTCTTCCCCCTCCCCCCGCGTGGCTTTGCCGCACAGGGAGAGGGGGAATTCGTTTGAAATCTCATTCGAAGCGGAACCGCCACGCGCCGATCCCGAAGAAGGCTCCCGCAAAAGCGGCCAGGGCACCTACCTTAGGCAACACCTCCCGCAGTCCGTATCCCCGCACCAACAGATCCTGGTAGGCGTCCAGCGCCCAGGTATGGGGTGTTAAGAGCCCAATCGTCCTCAGCCATTGGGGCATAATGAGGCGTGGAACAAAGCAGCCGCCCAGGGCGGACATGGTCAACAGCAACAACACCGTGAGGCCGCCCACCTGGGCCTCTGTGCGGGCCAGGGCGGCGACCAGCACCCCTAGCCCGGTGGCCGTCGCCGCGGCCGCCAGGCTCACGGCGACCAGGCCGGCCGGCGAATGGCCTAGGCTCATCCCGAACAACAGGCTGGAGGCTCCCAGCATAATGGCGAGTTGGATCAAGTTAATGATGTAGTATGGCACCAATTTGCCGGTCAACATAATTGCCCGGTTCATCGGGGCCACCAGCAGCCGGCGGAAGGTTCCCTCCTGTTTTTCCTGGAGGACCGAGCCGGCCAACAGGGTCACGATCCAGAAGATGCCGTAGATTGTGTAGCCAGGGACATTCTGTTGGAAGACGTCCGGGTACTTCTCGACCCGCATCCCGGCTGGGGTTGTTCGCTCCAGTGTGACCACGGGCTCCCGGTCTCCCAACAGGCCGCCGGATGTGGCCTCCTGGGCCCGAGCTTTAAACGTCTCGCGCTGTTCGGCTGGGACGTGGGGCGCCAGCTGTTCAAAGAGGAAATCCGATCCTTTCGGCGTCATCGCCTGATAGATGCTCCGCTCCAAAAGGCCCCGTAGGGTTCCCAGAATCGGCTCAACGAACTGACTGGAGGTGGCCGGGTCCACGATAACCAACACCCTGGTGGTGTGCCGTTCCGTTGCGGTTAGGTTTTGTTCCAGGGCGTCGGAGAAATCGGGCGGAAAGACCAGGGCCAGGTTACGTTTTCCTTCGACGATCAACCGCTCGGCCATCTCCTGGGTTAGGGGCTGGCCGTCCCAGGTCGTTTCCACCTGAAAAGCCTCCATTTCGTCCAGCTGCCGGAGGATGGCTGTCGCATGCGTCCCCTGGCGCCCGGCTCCCCCAAAAATTGTTTTCATCCCTTCTCCCCACGGCCCAAAGGGCCGTGGGGAGAAGGGATGGGGACCCGTCCGCCCCCTTTCGTGGGCTTCGAACGGTGCAACTCCGATCAACGATCTTGCGGGGGTCAGGACCGGACCAAAGGCTATGGGGGTGCCTGATGGCCCTCGAAGGGTCTCGTTCCACCCTGTCTCGTCTGGCGATCAGCTTTCGGCCTTTGACATCTCGGGGACCCTTGCAGATGGGTCGGAAGCGTTACAGACTGGAGGATGGAGTCCTTTATCACCGCCCGGAGGAGGATCCAATGTCCGTCCTGGAGCTGGACGGCGAGCATTTGACCCTGGAGGACGTGGTTGCCGTGGCGCGGGAGCGACGCCCGGTGGCGCTGGCCCCCGCGGCCTGGGCGTGGGTCCAACGCAGCCGGGAAGCAGTTGAGCGGCTGCTCGCGAAGGGAGCAATTATTTACGGCGTGACCACCGGGTTCGGGCACCTGCGGAACATCCGCATTTCCCCAGAGCAATCCTCCCTGCTCCAGCACAACCTGCTGCAAAGCCATGCGGTCGGCGTGGGTCCGGAGCTCTCTGAGGAGCAGGTGCGGGCGATGATGGTGGCCCGACTGAACACCCTGGCTCGAGGACATTCAGGAGTGCGTCCAGAGGTCCTTCAGCTGCTGATCGAGATGCTGAATCGAGGGGTCCACCCGGTTGTCCCCGCTCAAGGATCCCTAGGGGCCAGCGGGGATCTGGCCCCTCTGGCCCATATGGCGTTGCCGATGATCGGGTTGGGGGAGGCGATCGTGAACGGCCGGCGGATGCCTGGGGCGGAGGCGCTGGCGGCCGTGGGATTGCAGCCATTGCGTCTGGAGGCCAAGGAGGGGTTAGCCCTGATCAACGGGACGGCTTTTATGGCCGGGTTGGGGGCGCTGATCACCTATGATGCGGAAGTGTTGGTGCAAACCGCGGATATCGTGGGCGCGATGACCCTTGAGGCGCTCGAGGGATCGGCGGTGCCTTTCGATGAACGCTTGCATCGGGTCCGCCCCCATCCCCGTCAGATGGACTGTGCCGCCTTCCTCCGGCAGCTGGTGGAGGGAAGTGAGCTGTTAAGCGATCTCCGCCACCCCTCGCGGGTTCAGGACGCCTATTCCCTGCGCTGCATGCCCCAGGTGCATGGAGCGGTGCGGGATGTGGTGGCCTATGCGCGCTGGGCCCTGGAGATCGAGCTGAACAGCGCTACGGACAACCCCCTGATCTTCTGGGGGGAAGATGAGGCGGAACCGGTTGTGCTTTCCGGCGGGAATTTCCACGGGGAATTGATTGCGCTCGCGATGGACTATCTCGCCATTGGGCTGGCGGAACTGGCCAATATCTCCGAGCGGCGTCTGAACCGATTGCTGGATCCGGCGGAGAACGAGGGGCGCTATCCACCTTTCCTGGCCCTGGAGCCAGGCCTGCATTCGGGGTTCATGCTGGTGCAATATACAGCGGCGGCGCTGGCTTCGGAGAACAAGGTGCTGGCCCACCCCGCCAGCGTGGATACCATCCCCTCTTCCGCGGGGACGGAGGATCACGTCAGTATGGGAGCGACTGCGGTACGCCACGCGGAGATGGTGCTGCGTAACACGCAGCGGGTGGTGGCCGCTGAGCTGTTCGCCGCGGGCCAGGCGATCGATCTGCGCCGGCGGCAGTCCGGGCGCCCTATGCGGATGGGCAAGGGGACCGAAGCGGCTTACGAGGTCCTCCGTCGCCATGTGCCTTTCATGGCGGCGGATACCGTAATGGCGCCATGGATGGAGCGGGTATACTGCCTGGTGGCGGAAGGAGCGATCCTCCGGGCGGTGCGAGAAGCCCTGAACGCGTCCTAATCTTCTTGGGGTGCGGGCCGCTCCAGCGGCCCG
>NZ_JBHOQJ010000307.1:0-4746 GCF_042408365.1 Thermoflexus sp. | reverse complement strand
CCGGGCGCCGAAGGCGCCCGGCTCGCCCCTAAATCCCTATGGTAAATTCCTCATAATCATCAATCGGCCTCTCGAGGCGCTTCGGATCAAGCGTCCGCGCAGGCGGACGAGGGAAACCTTTGGTTGGGACAGGCCGACCGTTGGCCGGAGGCCTCAGGAGGGCAACTTCAGTCGGCCTGAGGAGCGAAGCGCCGGCTCAGGGCCTCTGCGGTGAATTGGGCCAGATCCCGGAAGAGGGGCTCCGCCTGGGCTTCCTGTTCCTCCGGCGGCAGGCGCAGGTGGGCCTCCACCCGTTCCGCCATTTCCTCCAGGGCCTGGGGGTCCGCCTCTGGCGACAGCAGTTCCATCAGCGCCCGGTGAGCTCCTTTACGCGCCATCACTTCTAGCCCATCCAGGATCTGCCGGTGGGGTGTGCCCTCCCAAATCGGCAGGATCATGGCCTCCCGCAGCCAGCGCTCCGCTGGATATTCCCCGAGCACCCCCATCCCTCCATAGACCTCCATCGCCCATTTAGCGGTCTGCACAGCCTGCTCAGCCGTCCAGTATTTCGCGAGGTGGGTCAACAGGCGGAAAAGGTGATAGCGAGGGGAATATGGCGGCCGTTCCATCCGGATCTCCTCCAACATTCGAACGGTTGTCCAGGCGAGGGCAAAGGATGCCCGGAGCCCATGCCAGCGTTCCTCAAACTGGCGACGCAACAGGGGATGCTGAAGGATCGGGCGGCCGAAGGCGACGCGGCGTTCGGCGAAGGCAAGGGCCTCAGCCATAGCGCGTTGCATCAGCGCCACGCTGCCGATGCTGTTGGCCACCCGTGAGACGTTGAGAACCTCCAGGATCAGGTAGATCCCCTCCTCCACACGACCCAGCAGGTAGGCCTCGCTATCCCGTAGCTCCACCTCCCCAGTGGGCACCGCGCGCGTGCCGATTTTGTCTTTCAGGCGCCGGACGGTGTAATTCAAGCTTCCATCCTCTCGATATCGGGGCACCAGGAAGAGCGCAAGTCCTCGGACCGTGCGCGGGGCGCCCTCAGGGCGGGCGGCGACCACGGCCAGTTCCGCTCCGACGTTGCTGGCGAAATATTTCTCACCGGTAAGCCGCCACTGGGGTCCTTCCAGGCGGGCGATGGTTTCCACCGCGGCCCCCAAATCCGAGCCGCCTCCCGCTTCCGTCATCCAGGTCGCCCCCTGCCAGACCTCGTTGTCCCGCCGGAGGAGCGGGGGAAGGAAGCGAGCTTGAAGATCCGGACCCCCATATTTGTGAAGAGCCATGGCGGTGGCCAGAGAGACCGTATAGGGACAATAGAGGCCAGCATCATAGAATGCGGTGAGGTAACCGATGAGGAATGTTGCAGAAAGCCCGACCCCTTCAAAGGCGTGCCAGACGGCGCCGGCCCGATAGCCTTGAAGGAGCATGCGGCGGTAATCCGGCGGATACAGGATCTCATCCACCCGATGTCCGAAGCGATCGAAGGCGCGAAGCCATGGCGTTCCCATGCGGTCGATCATCGTGGAGATGGCCTTCCCCTCCGCTTCCCACCAATTCTCCAGCTCCTCTAGCTCCAGCGCGGGGGGGAGGGAGATCCCGCACGATCGAAGAAAGCGGGTCGGTGTGCGCAGCGCTTCCAGATCCATACGCACCTCCGTAAGAGGTTGGTTCGGTTGAAGGGGATGAGGCCTTTCCGCCTCCTCTCGCGGGCCTCGAGCGGTGCGAATTTATTCGAAGAGAGCCGAGGCGGCCAGTTCATTTTCTCACAGGTTCGGACACCTAGCCAAGGCTTGAAAGCTCCTGGCCCATGCTTCGAGAACATGAAGGATCGGTCCACCCGGTGATAAAATCCCTACAGCAGTCCCCGGAAACGGCTCAGGGAACGAGGGATGCGAGGATTTCCGAAGAGGCCGATGGCCGTATTGCTCCTCTTGCCCGGGCTGGCGGTTTTCATCGCGCTGGTTCGGGCCGAGGCGGCACCGCTGCCTTCGCCGCTCTGGGGCCCTAATGTCGTTGCGAACACCGACCGAAGCGGCTTTGCACAACAGGAGCCCAGCTTAGCGATCCATCCCCTGAATCCGCAGAACCTGGTGGTGGCCGCCAAGGATTTCCGCCGCACCCAGGATATGACCCGTGAGGTCTGGATCTACGTTTCCTTCGACAGCGGGCAATCCTGGCCGATTCAGATCCCCTTCCCCGGGCTTCCACCAACCATCACCCGGCAAAGCGATCCTGTGGCGCTGGCGACAGAGGATGGACGCTTCTACGTCCTGGCCCTGGGCGCTGGGACGCCGGCCTATCGACATCATGGCCTCTTCCTGACTTGGTCGGATGATGGCGGGCGCACCTGGCAGGATGCCGTGACGGTGATCTCCGATCCATCCACGATTTTGGATGATAAACCGTGGCTAGCCCGGGACAACCGGCCGCGCAGCCCGTTCTACGGGCGCCTGTATGTGGCATGGCGCCCGATGCATGCGGATGTGTTGTGGATAGTCCGCTCTCAGGATGGCGGGCTATCCTGGTCGCCTCCCGTGACAGCGACAGCGGGCGAGGGCGTTCAAGGGGCGATGCCGGTGGTCGGGGCGGACGGCGCGGTCCATCTGTTCTATGTCGAACCGCTATCGCCCACCGCGCCCGGGGAGATCCGGGTGGTGACTTCCTTCGATGGGGGTCGCTCTTTCTCTGCTCCACGGACGGTTGCTAGCGTCCTCCAGCCTCCCAGCCCGGTGCGACCTTATGATCAGTGGCGGCTCTATGCCTTGCCCAGCGCCGCTGCGGATCCGGTCGATGCGAACCGGCTTTATGTGGTCTGGACGGGGCTCTCACCTCAGGAGTCCTTAGGGACGGAGGTGGTCTTCGCCCGGAGTGAGGATGGGGGCCGCACCTGGAGCGTATCCATACCTTTCGCGGCCTCCGGGGACGCTGTGCATCCGATTGTGCGGACGGATGCGCGGGGGTGGGTGCACGTGTTCTGGCTGGATCGCCGTCGGGATCCGCGGAACCGCTTGTTCGATGCCTTCTATGCGTATTCCCCGGATGGTGGCCGGACCTGGAGCCCTCCGTTTCGGGTGAGCAACCGCTCCTTCGACCTGAACGTCCAGGTGCCGCCGATCAGCCCGGCCCCTGGGGATTACTGGGGTCTGGATGTGGGCCCCAACCGGATATGCGCAGCCTGGAGCGACACGCGCTTTGGCGATGAGGATATCATCGTGACATGTGGGATCCTTCCTCTTGCTTCTCGCCTCTTGTTCCCACTGGTCCCGCTTTGGTAAGATCAGCTGGGCGCCGTGGGCGCACGCCACGGGCGAACATGCTGTCAGAGGGCTGGAGGCCAACTTCGGCGCTAAACCATTTCCCCTTCTCTCTCCCCGCAGCCTAAAGGGCTGCGGGGAGAGAGGAAGGAAGGGGGGCCTTTGTCTTCCCAATTGCATACCCCGGAATGAAAAAGCAGTGTAGGCGCACGGCCGGCCCTTCGCGGCTCTTGGAGGGCTTTTAGGGATTAGAGGTTGTGGAGGATGGCCCTGAACCCCCCACGGGGTTATCGGCCTTTCCACTTGTTATGCCAAAGTAACAGGAATTTGAACCCCAATTCGTTTATGTTAGACTGAAAGCTGGAACAGACGAAGGCAAAGAGAACACTGCACGAGGATGGGAACAGTTCGACAAGCGACCGCGCGAGCGCATCCGAATATTGCGTTTATTAAATACTGGGGGAACCGGGACGATCAGCTCCGGCTTCCGGCGAACCCTTCGCTCTCCATGAACCTGGGTGCCCTGGGCACGATCACCACCGTGACTTTCCTCGAGGAAGATGGTCCCGATGTGTTGATCCTCAACGGGGCTCGGGTAGAGGGTTCGGCTCGGGACCGCGTGGAGGCGTTCCTGAATCATGTGCGAGGGATCGCCGGCTATCGAGGGCGGGCGGTGGTGGAATCGTGGACCGATATCCCTGCGGGGGTTGGGCTCGCCTCCTCCGCCGCTGCGTTCGCGGCGCTGGCGGTGGCTGCTGCAGCTGCGCTGAATCTGCATTTATCGGAGCGTGAGCTTTCCATCATTGCCCGGCTCGGCTCCGGGTCTGCGTGCCGTTCGGTGCCGCCTGGCTTTGTGGAGTGGGTTGCGGGGGAGCGCCATGAGGATTCCTATGCTTACAGCATCGCACCGCCGGATCACTGGGCGTTATGGGATGTGATCGCCATCGTCAGCGAGCAGCACAAAGCGGTCGGCTCCACCGAGGGCCATCGTCGGGCGGCCACCAGCCCTCTGCATGCCCTGCGGGTGGCAACTGCCCCAGAGCGCCTCGCCGGCTGCCGGGAGGCGATTCTGCGACGGGATTTCGATTCTTTGGCGGAGATCATTGAAACAGACGCGATTTGGATGCATGCGGTGATGATGACCTCTCGTCCTCCCTTATTTTATTGGGAACCGGGCACTATCACGGTCTTGCAAGCGGTCCGGCGCTGGCGGGATGAGGGGTTGCCTGTAGCGTTCACCCTGGATGCCGGTCCCAATGTCCACATCATGTGTCCTGAGGAGGTCGTCCCTGAGCTGACCCGGCGCCTTCAGACTGTGCCGGGGGTGCGGCGGGTGCTCACCAGCGGCCCGGGAGGTGGGGCGCATCGAGTCTTTGAAACCGAATCTTCGATGAGGAAAAGGGCCTAATCTTTTAAGGCTGCCCTGTTGCAGACAACCGAGGAAGTCATCCCAACTCGTAGTGACGAACTTTCGATTCGTGGAATTTCTGTGAGGGGCGGGCCGCGT
>NZ_JBHOQJ010000231.1:0-2096 GCF_042408365.1 Thermoflexus sp. | reverse complement strand
GCCCTTTGGGCCGCGGGGAGGGGGGAGACAGGGAGGTGGGGTCATCTGCCTCCTCCGCCGTATATCCCTAAAACCAATGGAAGCAGTAGCAACCCGAGCGAAGCGAAATAAAATTGAGGAATCATGAAAATCGCCAGAGGTGGATGGATCATGGTTCTTGCAGATGCGGTGTTTCCGGTCGCGCTGCGCCGGGCACAGGCGCATCGGCTTATGGCCGATGCCATCCTGATCCTAGGCGGCAGCCTCTTCACTGCTTGGATGGCCCGAATCGCCATCCCTTTGCCCCTTACCCCCGTTCCTATCACCGGGCAGACCCTCGCCGTGTTGCTGGTCGGGGCTGTGTTGGGAAGCCGGCGCGGGGCCCTCAGCATGGCGGCTTACATCCTGGAGGGCGCCTTGGGCCTGCCCGTCTTTGCGGGCGGCGCTGCCGGTTTGACCCGGGTGCTCGGCCCTACAGGAGGATATCTGATCGGGTTCATCGCCGCCGCCTTCCTCACCGGATGGCTGGCGGAGCGAGGATGGGATCGCCGGCCGCTCACCGCGGCCTTGGCGATGCTGGCCGGCAACATTGTGATTTACCTGTTCGGCCTCCCTTGGCTGGCCCGCTTTGTGGAGGGTTTCCTGGGGCCCAAGGGGGCGCTGACCCTCGGGCTGCTTCCTTTCATCCCGGGCGACTTGCTGAAGCTAGCCCTGGCCGCCCTCTTGCTGCCCTCCGCTTGGCGGGTCGTTTGGGGCGTTCGGAAGGCCTGGGGATGATTCGCGGGCACGTTCCCGCTATATGCACATGATGAGAGGGTCGCGGGGCGCAGGCCTCGCCTGCGCCCCCGAACAGAATCTCTATCCGGAACGACGAAACCATGGACATTCCCAATCCGGAGCTGGTGGAAGCTCTGCTGCGCTGGTATGCAGCGAACCGTCGGGATCTCCCCTGGCGTCGCCAGCGGGATCCCTATGCGATCTGGGTGGCCGAGGTGATGCTCCAACAGACGCGGGTGGAGACAGCCATCTCTTACTACGAGCGTTTCCTCACCCGCTTCCCCAACGTGCATGAGCTGGCCGCAGCGCCCCTGGAGGAAGTCCTTAAGGCCTGGGAGGGGCTGGGCTACTACGCCCGGGCACGCCATCTCCACCGGGCCGCCCGCCTCCTGGTGGAAAAATACGGCGGGGAGTTCCCTCAGACGTTCAAGGAGTGGCGGCGCCTGCCGGGGGTCGGCCCATATATCGCGGCCGCGGTCCTCAGCATCGCTTTCGGGCAGGATCTCCCGGCCATCGACGGCAACGCGATTCGGGTGCTCGCTCGGCTCGCCGCAATGGAGGAGGACCCTCGTCGACCCGCTGGCCGACAGCGCCTCCAAACGCTGGCGGAACAGCTCCTTCCCTCAGGCCGAGCGGGGGATTTCAATCAGGCCCTGATGGATCTGGGCGCGACCCTCTGCACCCCAAAGGCCCCTCGCTGCTCCGAATGTCCAATCCAGATGTTCTGCGCCGCCTTCCGCCAAGGGAAGCCGGAGGCGTTCCCCGTGCGGACCCCTCGCCGGAGGCTCCCTCATTACGATGTGACCGCAGGGATCATCCAAGATGGCGACCGGGTGCTGATCGCGCAGCGTCCGCCTCAGGGCATGTTGGGCGGGTTATGGGAATTCCCAGGCGGCAAAGTGGAGCCCGGTGAGGGTCTTGAGGATTGCCTGAAACGGGAACTTCAGGAGGAGCTCGGGATCGAGGTGAAGGTGGAGGAGCCGGTCATGACTATCCGACATACTTACACCCATATGCGCATCACGCTGCATGTATTCCGATGCCGGTGGATCGGCGGGACGCCCCAGCCCATCGGCTGCGCCGACGTCCGATGGGTTCCAATCGCGGAGCTGGAACGCTATCCGTTCCCGAACACCGATCGGAAGATCGTCGAGCGGCTCCGACGGGAGAGCCATGAAGCTTAAGCGCCCGGAGCGTTCCCTTCCGGGAGCGTCGCTCAGTTCAGAGGTCGATGGATATTTATTCAGCCGTTCTCCCGCCATGCCCATGCGGATATCGGCGGTTCCCTCCTGGGGACTTTGGGGTCCGAGCCGCGCGGCGAAGGCGCGCGGAGATCGGAA
>NZ_JBHOQJ010000217.1:0-10798 GCF_042408365.1 Thermoflexus sp. | reverse complement strand
TTCCGATCTCGGACGCCAAAGGCGTCCGGCTCCGCCCCCAAAACGCCCCTACGGGGAAATCAACCACGTAACTCCTACTTGTGGAATTTCTGTGAGGCGCAAGCCGTGTCAACGGCCCGCGCCTCACAGCAAACTTTTCTTCCGCAGCCGCCCCAAGCAGCCTGCGTTGCAGGGATTCTATAGGGTGGTCTGAGAGTTGAGGGTGCCCAGACCACCTTTTTGCTTCGTTTGTGAGACAGATGTAGTTTGAGAACCCTCGAAGTGGAATCGGGGTTCCAGCGGCAACGTCGAAGCAAGCGTCGCTGGAAGTGATCTCATCCAGGGGGTATGGAATGAGCTGGCGAGGATGGGGCGATCGTTATCCGTGGGAATTTTGGTTGCTTTTTGGTGGGACACTGGTCAGTGCGATCGGGGGGAGTATGGTCTGGCCGTTCCTCACGCTCTACCTTCGGCAGCGCTTTCCCATTTCTCTCACCCTTATCGCCTCGCTGTTGACCTTGAACGCGGTGGCGGGGCTGGCGACCACGGCGGTCGCCGGCCTGGTGGTGGATCGCTTCGGTCGGAAGGGGGCGATGGTGGCGGGTCTGGTGGGGAGCGGGCTGGTCTTGCTGGGCATGATCCCCGCGACCTCTCTCCTGGCATGGGCGGCTCTGATGGCATTCATGGGTGGGTTCGGTCCGATTTATCGGGTGGGGAGCGACGCGATGGTTGCAGACCTCATTGAGCCGTCACGTCGGGCATCCGCGTATGCCCTGCTGCGCATGATGGCCAATCTGGGTGTGGCCATTGGCCCAGCCATCGGCGGCTTCGTCGTCTCCGCATCCTACGGGCTGGCCTTCGCTTTAGGGGGTGCTGCCCAGCTCTTCTTCGCTTGGCTAGTGCTCTTGGGAGCCCGGGAGACTCGTCCGCAGACACCAAACGAGCCAAGAGCTTCGCCTCTGGGGGGAGGCTATGCAGGGATCCTGCGGGATCGTCCGTTCCTCGCCTTCTGTGGGTTTTACACCCTGGCCGGCATGGCCTACATCACGATGATGGTCCTGCTTCCGGTTTATGTGAAAGAGGGCTTTGGAGTTCCGGAGCATCTGTATGGGTTCATTATGACCACCAATGCGGCGATGGTGGTGGGGTTGCAATACGGGATCACCCGTCTGGCGAGCCGGTTCCGGGAGCTCTGGGTGCTGTCGGCGGGCGCGCTGTTCTACGCGCTGGGGGTGGGCAGCGTGGCTCTGGGGCGGAGCTTTCCGGCATTTCTGTTCAGCATGGCGTTGCTCACCATCGGGGAGATGTTGATGATCCCCACGGCCACCACGCTGACGGCGAACATGGCCCCGCCGGAGGCGCGGGGGCGTTATATGAGCATCTACGGGCTGACGTGGGGCGTGGGATTTGGGGTGGGCCCGGTGATCGGGGGGATCTTGCATGATCGGCTTGGGCCGGTGGCGATTTGGTGGGGTGGGGCGGGGATCGCCCTCGTGGCGGCCCTGGGATTTCTCGGGCTGGCTCGCCGCCTACCGGCCATGGCCCCACGTCTAGAGATCGAGATAGACTAAAGGTGCTCTTCTTATGAAACTTGGGCCTTTCGATTGCTCTCTTATCCGAGATTCTCCCAGCGCAGGCTTTGCAGGGCATAAAGGAGCACCCCGACGAGCAACAGCGCCCCGCCCAGGAAGAGGATCCAGCTGGGGAGATCGGGGAGAGGGATTCCTAAGATATAGCGTGCCATCCGGACGATCCAGCCAGCGACCATGAGCAGGATCCCCAGGACCAAGGGAACAGCAGGGCCGATGAGCTGGATAACGATCCCCCAGGCAGCGTGCTCTCGATGTTTCGAATCCGGCGTCGCATGGCCCACCTCCAATTTGGAATCACACCGATGGGGTCCATGTCGCGATGATCCATCGGGAAGCTTCGGCAAAGGATGTCCCCGCTCCGGGTCCGGCAGAGGGGGCGGGATGCACAAGGTAGGATCTGCCGAACAGCCGCTCTCCCACACGGGGGCCTCCGTCGGGGTCAAGACGGGCGCACGGGAGGCACAAATCCGACTCAAAAGGAGGTCATTCCCTGGCTTTTCGCACCTGTTCCTTAATGGGGGACATTTTCGGCAGGCCTATGCCCACGGGCAGAGGCACGGCCAACGCCATGCCTCCACCCATGGATAGCCGCGCCGCAGGCGGAGGGGGCGGGATTCGAACCCGCGGTGAGCCTTCAAGGGCCCACAGGTGATTTCGAGTCACCCGCCTTCGTCCACTCGGCCACCCCTCCGTTTATCTATTATACCCCGTGTGCGCGATCGCGGCCTCGACGGCCGAGGGCGGACCTTCATCGCATGAAGGGCTCTCCCCGCTATCCACGTTAAGCGAAATCGAGAACTCGTGATTCGTGTGCGCAAGAAAAAACAGGCGCTAAAGCCCCCTACTATGAGCGAAGCCTTGCTTGTAGTAGGACACTTTGGCGCCCATCTTGGGCGTCGGACAAAGGGCGAGCCTCCATCTAAATAGTGGGCGTTAGGGGCCTTCCGGGGTTAGGGGCGCCTTCAGCGGCCCCTAACCCTGGAAAAATTTCTCTCTTCCTCTGAGGCAAAGAGCCGGCCTTCGTCGGTCCGATGGCGTGTAAAATCCCTTCCCGCCCGAAAGTTGACGAAATCTATTTTCGCGGTTATGATAAAAACAAAGCAGCGCTGATTATTCAGTGGGAACATTCGGGATGGGGCCGCCGGATGCCCGGAGAGGGCGCTGGCGGCCTTTTCGTTTGCGTTGACACCCTTGACGCGGCCGAAAGGGCCGCGTGGATCAGATGAAGACAGGTCCTGCGTCTGCCCCAACGGGCATCCTGACGCAAGCCTGTAGAATTCCTCGGAAGGAGAGAAGCTTCGCGATGGCTCAAGTTTTGCGCATTGTCCCCCTCGGGGGGTTGGGTGAAATCGGCAAGAACATGATGGCCATTGAATATGGACGCAACATTTTGATCATCGACGCCGGGATTATGTTCCCGGAGAACGATATGCTGGGGGTGGATTTCATTATCCCCGACTGGCAATACCTGCAAGATAAGAAAGCGTGGGTGCGAGCGATCGTGGTGACCCATGGCCATGAGGACCACATCGGTGCCCTTCCCTTCCTGATCCGGGAGATCCCGGCGCCGATCTACGCTACGCCGCTCACCCGGGGGCTGATCGAGGTGAAGCTCAAGCAGGCGAAAGCGAGCGAGGGGGTGACCCTCCACACGGTCCAGGCAGGCGATCGCCTGAGCATCGGCCCGTTCACCGTGGAGCTGTTCCGGGTATGCCATAGCATCCCCGATGGGGTGGGGCTGGGCATCACCACCCCGGCTGGCCTCATCGTCCACACCGGGGACTTCAAGTTCGACCAGACACCGGTGGATGGAAAACCCACGGATTTCGCAGCCCTGGCGGAGTTCAGCAAGCGGGGGGTCTTGGCCTTGCTCTCCGACAGCACGAACGCCGATCGTCCGGGTTGGACTCCCTCGGAGCGGGTGATCGATTCGGCCTTCGACGCAGCCTTCCGCCAAGCGAAGGGCCGCATCATCATCGCGACCTTCGCCTCCCTCATCTCGCGCTTCCAGCAGGTGATTCAAGCGGCCCTCCGCTACGGCCGCAAGGTGGCTTTTGCCGGAACCAGCATGGTCGAGAACGTTAAGATCGCCCAGAAGCTCGGCTACCTGGAGATCCCCCCCGGGGTGCTGATCCGTCCGGACGAGATCGGTCGTTATCCGCCCCACCAAGTGGTGATCGTGACCACCGGGGCCCAGGGGGAGCCCTCCTCGGTCTTGGCCCGCATGGCGGCCGGCCAGCACTCGCAGCTTCGGATCGTCCCGGGCGACACGGTGATCATCTCGGCCCATCCGATCCCGGGCAACGAGGAGATGGTGCACCGGACGATCAATCGGCTCTTCCAGCGCGGGGCGGATGTGCTCTATGACCCCATCGCTCCGGTTCACGTCTCCGGCCACGCCAGCCAGGAGGAACTCAAATTGATGATCAACCTGGTCCGCCCCCGCTATTTCATCCCGATCCACGGGGAGATCCGCCATCTCAAGGCCCACGCCCGGCTGGCGATGGAGCTGGGCATCCCGGCGGAGAATATTTTCGCGGTCGAGAACGGGTGGGTGATCGAGTTCAAGGACGGCCAAGGGCAGGTGGCAGAGCGGGTGCCGGGCGGGTATGTGTTCGTGGACGGCGCGCTGGTGGGGGATATCGGCCCGGAGGTGTTGCGGGAGCGGGAGGTGCTCTCCCGAGAGGGGTTCGTGGTGATCGTCGTGCGACGGGATCCCCGGACCGGCCGGGTGATCGGGCGGCCGGAGCTGATCACCCGTGGGTTCACCTTCGCCCGGGAGGCGGAGGAGTTGCTGGCCGGCGCGGAGGAGCTGATCATCGAGACCGTCCGTTCAGCGAATGGGGAGAGCAGGTCCCGCCAGGCCTTGGCCCATCGGATCCAGACTGCACTGGCGGATTACCTCTACCGCCACACCCGCCGCCGGCCGATGATCATCCCGGTGATCACCGAATAAATCGAGTGTCGGAATGGACACGAGGCTCGCCGGTTATGGAGCGAGCGGCGATGCGGATCGATGTGGTGACGCTGTTCCCGGAATATTTCGAAAGCCCTTTGCGGGCAAGCATCCTGAAGCGAGCCCAGGAGGCGGGGCGCGTCCAAATCGCGGTGCATTCCCTGCGGGCTTTCGGGTTGGGGCGCCATCGCGTGACCGATGATACCCCCTACGGGGGCGGTGGCGGGATGGTCATGCGGCCGGAACCGATCTTCGAGGCGGTGGAACACATCCTTTCGGATGTCTCACCGGAGATGCGGGACAGTGTTCCCATTATCCTCCTGGATCCCGGGGGGCGTCGTTTCACTCAGGAGGTGGCCTGGGAGCTCTCCCGCCATCCCCGGCTGGTGTTGATCTGTGGCCACTACGAAGGCGTCGACGAGCGGGTGCGAGAGCATCTAGTTACCGACGAAATTTCCATCGGAGACTTCGTCCTGACCGGAGGCGAGCCCGCCGCCCTGGTGATCATCGACGCGGTGGTGCGTCTGTTGCCGGGCGTGCTGGGAGATCCGAATGCCCCCCGCCACGACTCCTTCGCCGAAGGTCTCTTGGAGCATCCCCACTACACCCGCCCCGCGGTCTACCGCGGGTGGGAGGTCCCGGAGATCCTACGGTCCGGCCACCACCAGGCGATCGCCCGCTGGCGCCGGCTGCAATCCCTCCGGCGCACCTGGGAACGCCGTCCGGACCTCCTCCTGCGGGCGGCGCTCACGGAGGAGGAGCGGGCGTGGATCGCCCGCTGGGAGGCAGAACGGCGGGCGATCCTCGCCCCCCTTCTAGAAGGGGAAACCGGGTAAAATCGCGCGGCCGCCCTCCCGGCTGCCCGCCGAAATCGTGGAGCCATCGTAACTATTCGGTCTGGCCCCATTCGGTTTGGAGCTCCCGCAAAGAGGTGGCAGACCCCCACCTCCCTTCATTCCCCCTCCCCGCGGCTGTGGAAACGGGCGCTAAAGCGCCCCCTACAAACCGAGGGGGGATGAAAAATATTGCGGGGACAGAGGCATACGACGATGGCGCGTCTCTGCCCCCACATCCCCCAGGAGGAAACCCAGGGTGAAACATCCATAGCCGTATCGCGTTGCGTGAGGACGGCTGAACAGTTACGATTCATCTTGACTTTCCGTAAGGGAAGGCAAGCATGCCTCCACGTCGGCTTTCGGAATTGCTGCAAGCGCTCCCGTTTCCTTATCGGCACAGCGGGGGCGATCCCGAAATCCATGAGGTGGTCACGGACTCGCGCCAGGCTCGCCCAGGTGCCCTCTTTGTGGCCTACCGAGGGCTCCAGCACGACAAGCATACCTTCATTCCCGACGCCCTGGCCCGGGGAGCCGTCGCCGTGGTGGGGGAGCGGCCCCGAGAGGCAATCCCCCTTCCGGATGATCTCCCTTACGTGGAGGTCTCGAACGGTCGGGAGGCCCTGGCCTGGCTATGTGCCGCTTTCTGGGGCTTTCCCTCCCGACAGCTGATTCTGATCGGCGTCACCGGAACGGACGGCAAGACCACTACGGTGAACCTCATCCACTCGATCCTGACTGCCGCTGGGCATCGGGCGGGGATGATCAGCACGGTGAACGCCGTGATCGGGGACCGCATCTACGACACCGGCCTTCACACGACGACTCCTGAGGCCCCGGATGTGCAACGCTACCTTGCGGAGATGGTCGAGGCGGGTCTGACCCACGCGGTGCTGGAGACGACCTCCGAAGGCCTGGCCCAGCACCGGGTGACCGCGTGCGATTTCGACGTTGCCGTCTTGACCAATATCACCCACGAGCACCTCTACTTCCACGGCACGTGGGAAAACTATCGCGCCGCCAAGGCTCGCCTCTTTGAGATGCTGAAGATCTCTGCCGACAAGGGCCTGCCGAAGACGGCCGTCCTCAATGCGGAGGATCCCTCCTTCGATTATTTCCGCCGGATCCCTGCCGACCGCCACTTGAGTTATGCGTTGGAGATGCCAGCGGACCTCACCGCGGAGGATCTCCGTTTCGAGCCGGATCGCACTCGCTTCCGCCTTCGCACGCCCATCGGGACGATCCCGGTGGAGACCGCCTTGGTAGGGGAATACAACGTTGCGAACATCCTGGCGGCCGCGGGGGTGGCGATCGCCCTGGGGATTCCCCTTGAGGCCATCGCGGAGGGTGTGCGGCGCCTCCAAGGCGTCCCCGGCCGCATGGAGCGGATCGACGAGGGGCAGGATTTCCTCGCCATTGTGGACTTTGCCCACACGCCGAACGCCCTGGAGCAGGCTCTGCGGGCCGCGCGCCGGATGACCTCGGGTCGGGTGATCGTAGTCTTCGGGAGCGCTGGGCTGCGGGACGTCCAAAAGCGGGGGATGATGGGACGCGTGGCGGGGCGGCTGGCGGACCTCATCGTCATCACCGCGGAGGATCCGCGGACGGAGGATCTGGAGGGCATTCTCGAGGCCATTGCCGATGGGGTGCGGGCGGAGGGGCGGATGGAGGGCGTGGACTTCTGGCGCATCCCGGATCGCGCTGAGGCGATTCGGTTCGCCGTCGGGCTGGCCCGGCCCGGGGATCTGGTGATCGCCTGCGGGAAGGGCCATGAGCCTTCCATGTGCTACGGGACGGTGGAATATCCATGGAATGAGCGGGAGGTGATGCGGGCGGCGCTGCGGGAACGACTCGGGAAAGGGCGTAACCTGATCGACGCTTGGCGCTACCTCACGAAGTAAGTGCGCTCGTGTAAAGCCCCAATGGGAGTTATGCAACGGATTGCCTTGTGGGGGACAAAGGAAGGCGGGGCCATCCGCTCCCCTTTATCCCCAGCAAAAATCCTATCGCTTGGGGAACTGGAGCCAGAACAACAGGAGGAGTCCCTCCAGGCCGATGGCCAGGCTGTTGGCGAGGGCCGGGCCGGGCGCCCCCAGGGCCTGAACGAGCGTTGGAACCAGGAGGAGATACACAGCGGTGCCTATGGCGGCCGCCGCCAACGGCCGGAGGAAGTCATGGCGCGCATAGAAGGCGCGGGCGGTGAGCTCAGTGATGGTGTAGGTCAGCAACCCCGGCGTGAACATCCGGAGGGCCGCCCCAACGGCTTCCACCGAGGCCTCGCCGAAGGCCCCTCGGGCCAGCAGCCCTCGGACCAGTGGCTCTCCTCCAAACCACAGCGCCCCCCCAGCCAGCGCCGAGAGCGCCCCCGCGATCCCCAGCGCCCAGCCCAGATCCCGTCGCAGGGCTTGCCAATCGCCACGGGCCGCGTGGGCGGAGAGCGTGGGGAGGAGCACTGTCGCCAGGCTGGTGCTGATCAACGCCTGAGGGACCTGCATCAGGCGCCAGCCATAGGCCAGGGCGGCAACGGCCCCGGGTTCCAGGCCGCCCACCCATCGATACCCCCAGGCGATCTGGAAGTAGGCCAGCGAGACGATGAGCGCCCGCGGGATCAGCAGAGCCCCCACGGTCCGCAACCCGGGATGCCCAGGATCCAACGCCCAGGCCCATGGCCACCCCCGTAGCCCAGGGAGCAGGATCAGATTATGGAAGAGCGCCCCCAGCGTCACCCCCCACGCCAGCCCCAGGATCCCCAGCGGGTGGGCGAGGAGCAGCGCCCCAAGGATCGGCCCGCCGTCAGCCACCACCGAGCCTAGGGCGGGCCATACGAAGCGCCGGGCGGTGTGGAGCACCGCCGTGAGGGCCCCGCTGAGCCCGAACAGCACCGCCACGATCCAAAGCACACGAAGCAGGTGGATCGCTTGATCCTGCACGGGCGGGGGAAGTCCGGGCCCGAAGACCGTGCGCACCCAAAAGGGCGCGCTCCATGCGATCAGCAACCCGACCAGCATCAGGCCGCCAACCGTGAGGAGAACGACGGTGGTGGCCAGACGGGCCGCTTCGCGGGGGTTATGGATGGACAGCGCGGTGAGCACGGGCACCAGGACCACCGCCAGGGTCCCACCGGTGAATAGGAACAGGAAGTCCGGCATGACCATGGCCACATCGAAGGCGCTTTTGTCCGGCCCGGTGCCGAAACGCGCCGCGACCACGGCCTGGGCTAGGAAGCCGGTCAATTTCCCCAGCAGGCCCAGGCCCGCCACCATGGCTGCTGGCTGAACAATCCGGCGTAGGAACCCACGAAGCTCCTCAGACACCTGGTGAGCCTCCCGGAGTTAGGCCGGGCGTGAAAGGGCTATCGTTTGAACAGCCGCCAGGGTTCCGCGTAGAAATCCAGATACCTTTCCAGGGCGCTGGCCCATAGGACGTCCGCATGCTCCCCCGGATGCACCTCGAAACGCACCGGGATCCCCCGAGCCTCCAGGATCGCGGCCAGTTGTCGGGTTCCCTCCAGCGCCCAATCCGCATCCCCAGCGTCCAGATAGATCCGCAGCCCCCGGAGATCCGCGCGTTGGGCTAAGATGAAGGGATCGTAATCCAGCGGGGCGAAGTTCACGCTCAGGGCCGGGCTATGCCCTCCCACGCTGGCGAAAGCCTCGGGATGGCGCAGCGCGATCTCCAACGCCCACACACCTCCGCGGGAGATCCCGCCGATCGCCCGGGCCCAGCGGGCGGGTTCGGCCGGATAGCGGGCCTCGATGTACGGGATCAAAACCTCGAGCATCACGGCCTCAACGGAGCCTGGCCCCCCGCTGGTGCGCACATACAAATCATCTGGAAATCCAGGCAGAACCAGCAGGAAAGAGGGCCAACGCCCCGCGCGGATCCCGGCTTCCAGCGCCTCATCGATTCCCAGCTGATCCCAGTGGGTTTGATCGTAAGGGTATCCGTGGAACAGGTAAAGAGCCGGATAGCGCCGCCCCGGGTTCAGACAGGGGGGAAGATAAATCTGATACGGGATCTCTAAGCCCATCCCCGGAACGGACACGGCGCCGCTTTCCATGTGTCCGGGCACGCAAGTGGGGGTCGGTGAAGGGGACGGCGTGGGTGTAGGCATCGGCGGTGTTGGCGAGGGGGTGGGTGGAATACGGGTGGCCGTGGGCGTTGAGGTGGGCATAGGGGAGAGATCGACCGCAATTTGCGATCCCCAGAGCGCGACCAGGTTCAGCGCAATCAACACCCCGATGAAAACGAGCCAGTTCTTCTTCCGCATCTCTCGACTTCGCTTCAAGGAGGCGAATTTTTATCTTACCACCGCGTATGGATAGCGGGCCAAGGTGTCCTCAATCCGAACCCTCCAACGCACATCCAGCGGCTCAGGGAGCTGATCCAGCGGGAAAAACCCGATCTCCAGGGATTCCAAGCCGTCCGCCTGCAAGCGGCCGCCCACAATCCGGGCCTCAAAGCATGCCACCACATGCTGGGATCGATCTCCGTTCGGGTAGGTAAAGGTCCATGCCGGATCCGTGTACAGGCCCACCAGGCGGATGGGCTCGACCTGAAGGCCGGTTTCCTCCCACACCTCTCGGATGAGCGTTTGATCGATCCGTTCGCCGATCTCCATAATCCCTCCGGGGAGCCCCCATTCACCGTTATCCTCCCGTCGCTGCAGGAGGATCTCCCCACGCTCGTTCAGGATCACGGCGCTGGCCGCAGGGACCACCAGGGTCGCGGTGCCGGTCCGTTCCCGGAGACGCCGGATGGTTTCCCCGGGACTCCCAATCGGCCGCCCGGGAGCCCCGCTCCGGAAAGCCGCTGCCGGATGGCCGCGCCGGTAATCGGCGATCATCGCCGCATACCATGGGGGCAGCGGGGGGAGGTCCTCCAGGGAAAACCATTGCAGGGCCATCGATTCGCGCCCATCCGGACGTAGAACGCCTCCCTCCGGATAGGCCAGGAAACAAGCAGTCACCGGGTGGACGATATCGCCATTGGGGTAACGAACGATGAACTCCGGGGAAGTGTACAAACCGATCAGCCGTCCGGCCTGGATCGTTAAGCCGGTTTCTTCCCCCACCTCGCGGTGAAGGGCCTGGAGAAGGGATTCACCCGGCTCCATAACCCCACCGGGCAGACCCCAGGCCTCGAAGTCTGCGCGCTGCTGCAGGAGAAGCTGCCCGGATTCATTCACGATCAGGGCGGTGGCGTAGACCAGCCAGACGGGCTCCGGGCCGATGCGCTCTCGCAACCAGCGGACGTAATCCATTGCGGTCATGGGATGTGTGCAGGGAGGCAGGCTCAAGGCCTGCCCATGTTGTCCAGGGTTTGCATCGTTGTTCGTAGCGCTTTGTCCATCTTTTGGGGATGTGCCTTTTTCTCCCCGCAGCCAGAAGGGCTGCGGGGAGAGGGAGAAAAAATCCTTTGGGGTTGGGAGATCGGAA
>NZ_JBHOQJ010000206.1:0-2070 GCF_042408365.1 Thermoflexus sp. | reverse complement strand
TTCCGATCTGCATCGCCGCCCCCTCCGCATCTCCTCCCGTCGTGTTCACTCCCCGCCGCCGCCCGCTGTGGCCGGGCGCGCCGGCGCCGCCCGCCAGCGGTTGAAGGCCGTTAGGCCCTCATACCCGAGGAAAGCCGCCGCCAGAAAGAGCAGGGCGGCGAGGATCAACATCGTGATGGATCCGATGATCGCCACGATGTTCCCCTTCGCCAGGGCCGCGTTCAGCGCCGGGACCTGGTTGTAGAGGGTGACCAGAATGGCGGCCATCGTGGTCACATACATAAAGGCCGCCGGCAACCCCGCATACCAGGCCGGCCGGCGCTCCGAGACCAGCCAGACGGTGACGATCATCAAGGCCAGGCCCGCCATGAGCTGGTTGGCCGCCCCGAACAGCTGCCAGAGATAGATCCAGGTCCCCGTCAGCACCAGGAAGGCGGCCAGGGCCATGGAGATCAAGCTGGCTACATGCATGTTCTTGAAGATCGGCTGGGTCTCCCCAAGCCACTCACCCAGGGTCACCCGCATCAGGCGGAAGACCAACTGGACCACCGTGATGACGATGACCACAAAGGCGGCAAAGCCCAGGGCCGTGCCGTAAGGCGCGAAGCCCGGTCCGAAGACCTGAGAAAGCAGGGTGCCCACCCCGCTGGCGAAGGCCGCCGCACCGGCTCCTTTACCCGCGATCGAGATGGCGATCAGGGAAAGCAACCCCAGGGTGTTCTCGCCGAAGAGCATCGCCCCACCGCCCACCGGGAGGGCGTCCGTCTCGTACTCCAGCTGTCGGGCGGTGCCCACCGAGCCGAAGAGGGCGTGCCAACCGGAGATCGCCCCGCAGGCGATGGTGACGAACAGCATCGGCCAGAGCGGCTGGATCCCCACCGCCGCGGGCTGGAAGGCGCGCACGGCGGGCAGCTTGAAGGAGACCGCCTCCGGGTTGGCGAAGAACCCCACAACGCCGCCGATGTAGCTGAAGAGGATCACCAACGCGGTCACCCAGAAACCTAGGTAGTTCACCGGTTGGGCGAAGCGCCAGATGGGGAGGTTGGCCCCTAGATAGCAGAAAACCAGGGTGAACAGCATCCAGAAGATATAAGACAGCCGAACGGGGCGATCAGCCCCCAACAAGCGACCGGTCTTGGGATCCGGATTGGCCGTTGGGTCGAAATACGTATACAAGGGCTTGCCGCCCGCCAGGCCATCCACCCCCGCATTGAAGCTGGCAAAGACCTGCCCCACTGGCCCCTGGATGGTCTTGACCTGGTCTCCCTCCTTAACCTGCTGCAGCCCCAACGGCCCAATCCCCATCGCCACCAAGGTGATGATCAGGGTGATGGCTGTGACCACCACCAGATCCATCTTCCAACGGTAGAGCATCTGGCCCATCAGAAGCCCCATCAGGGCAAGGGCGATGATCCCCAAGGGCACAGTGGGATCGATCAGAACGCCAGCGATCAAGTTCACGAAAGCTCCCGCGATCAGCAGCAGGTAGAAGAAGATGAACACGAAGAGGATCGTACGGGCGCGGGGGCTGATGAGGCGATAGGCCACCGCACTGAGGGAGTTTCCATCATTGCGCACGGAGAGTATGATCGCACTGTAGTCGCTGGCCCAGCCGATGAAGGAGACACCCAGGATCAGCCAGAGGAGGGCGGGAAGCCAGCCCCACAACCCCGCGGCGGTGATCGGCCCGACGATCGGCCCCGCAGCGGCAATAGACTTGAAGTGATAGCCGATGAGGATGTTGCGGCTGGTGGGGACGAAATCCACGCCATCCATATACATCCGGGCCGGGGTAGCCCGCTTCGGATCGGACTGGATGATCTCCCGGTCGATCCGCTTGGCATAGAGGTTCCAGATCAACAGCTGGACAAGGATACCGAGGATAATAACCCAGAAGGCGCTCATGGCTTTCCCTCCAAGATGAGGACTGGGAATCCTTTTGGAACCTCAACTGCGCACGCGCTCTTCCGCGCGGCTCCTGTAAGGTCCGGTTCACGCTTCTGTTTCCCCTTCACCTCCTTTCATCTGTGGGGGGAATTGTTTTTCGTGGGGTGTGGGCCGCCGAAGGCG
>NZ_JBHOQJ010000183.1:0-13485 GCF_042408365.1 Thermoflexus sp. | reverse complement strand
CGGCTCGCCCCTAAACCCCCAGGGGACCAAAACCAATCTGAGAGGAGCAATAGGGGGGTGCAAATCGATGGCTCAGGAGGTGTGCTATGAAGCGATTCCGCCGGATCGCGTTCTTCCTGGTGCTGGGCCTGACGCTGGGCGTTGCTCCGGTTCGCGCCTCTCCGCCGAAACCCCTGGCTCAGCAGGCGCTGCCGCGCAGCCTCTTCCCGCAGGAATTCCAATGAACGGAGGGCCCTATCACCAGTGTGGCAGACATCACCCACCCATTGAATAGGGAAAGTCTAAAATCCCCGGACCATCCCGCTTTGAGGTTCTCGGAAGGATATCATGTGTTTGCGGTGGTTCTGGGTGATCAGCCGTTCTCCGTTGGCGCAGTGGGCCATTTCCTTTATCGCTACGCCAACGAGGACTTGGCCCGCCAGGCCGCGGAAGCCCTGGCCCGGGAATGGAAACTCGCGCCAGGCCTCAAGCCGAGCCCTCACGGATGGGTCTTTGCAGGCCTCGATTCGGAGGGTTTCCCATTGTACGCTTGGATTCAGGTACGCGGGAGCGTGCTCAGTTTGCTCCTCGTGAATGGCCCCTCCACAAAAGGAATCTTTGGGCGGGCCGTCCAAGTGCTGTCCGCGCTTCGCTGAGCTCTCCGTAGGCATCTTCAGCAAGCCACCCCGAATCGCCTGAGGTTGAGGCCCTTCAAAAGTGCGCAGCGGTTGACTCCGGTTGACCAACCGCCGCGCTGTTCTCAAGTAGGAAAACCCACCGCGCGGCTCACCCCGCTGGTGCCTGTGTCCATCGCCGGAGCTCCGCGCGCAGGCGCTCGATCTCCGCCTCCCACCGGGCCTCCTGGAGCGCCGTCTGTTGATGCTTCCGGAAGGCCAGCTCAGCCGCCAGATGGTGCAGGCGCCCTAACCGCCGGAAGCCCTGGAAATCCCCTCGCAGCAACGCGCCCCCGCGAGCGGTGATCCGCCCGAAGAACGAAGCGCTCTCCCGGTAGACCGACTCCGGCAACACCCCTGCCTCCACCTCCTCCCGCAGGTACCGTCGGATCCATTGTCGCTCCCGGAACAGGCCGTAGATGGCGATGGCGAAAACCAACAGGGCGCCCATCCAGTCCACCGGCAGCCAGAGCAGACAGAAGATCGGCGATTGGGCGGCCTCCGTTACGGTGGCCACGGTGTTATGCAGCGCATGGAAGGCGATCGCCCCACCCAAGCCGAGGATCGGGGCCCCTATCTGCACCACGAGTGAGCGGGAGAGACGGGCAGCCGCGAACCCCAGCCCGGTGAGGGCGGTGAAGGCGGCGTGGTTGAGGCCGAAGAGGATCGCCCGGGCGATGAAGTTCCCAAACATCCCGGCCAGCCCCCTTGCCGAGGCGGCGCCCAGGAAATACAACACGTTCTCGGTCGCGGCGAAGCCGAAGCCCACCAGCGAGCCATACAGAAAGCCGTCGTAGAGGCTGTCGATCTCCCGCCGATAAAACAGAAAGAGCAGCAACACCAAAAGGCCCTTGAAGAGCTCTTCGGTGACCGGCGCCACGATGATGGAAGATATGACGCTCGCTGCCCCCTGGCCAAGCCCCGCGCCGAGGAGCAGCGTAGTGGGCAGCTGGGCGCACAGGGCTAACAACACCGTGGGGATGCTTCCCCACAAGAAGGCCACCGCGGCGAGCCAGAGGGGCTCCTTCTCAAAGCGGTCGAACCACCACACGAACAGCGCATAAAGCACCATCGGCCCGAAAGCTAAAAAGGGGATGAAACATAACGCAATAATGGGAAATCCACCCTGGCCTTCCATGTCCATTCCCTCCATCGGAGCTGCAGGTGAGGTATCCAACCGCCTCGACAGTCCTCCGAAGTCATCACGGAGCCCACGGGGATCCTCCAGGCCCGCCTCATCGGCGGCCCTTTTCAAAGCGCCCCCTTAAGTCAGCTGTCGCAACATCTCCCGCAGGCGCCGGATCTCGGCCTCCACCGCCGTCTCCCCTAAAGCCTGGCGCTGATGCTTCCGAAAGGCCAGCTCGGCCGCGACCTGGAGCTGCATCCCCCGCCGCCGCCACGCTCCTACATCCCCTTGCAACAACGGCCCCCAACGGTAAGCCAGCCGGGCAGTGGGGGAGCGGAGGGTCTCGTAAAGGGCCGCCGGCATCACCCCATCGCGCACCTCATCCGCCAGGTATCGGGCGACCCAGGCTCCCTCCCGAGCCATCCCGTAGGCCAAGATCCCCACCAACAGCAAAACCCCAGACCAGTAGATCACGGCCTCCAAGGCAGCGAGGTTAGGATTCCAGAAGGTGTAGGTCAGGGCCCAATTCCGCAAGATATGCAATCCGATGGCGACCAAGCCTCCCAGGACCGGCCCGGCCCAGCGCATCCCCCCGTGGCTGAGACGGGCGGCTGCGAAGCCCAGCCCCACCCACCCCGTGAAGAAGGCGTGGGCGAGGCCCAATAGCAGCGTCCGCTCTGCCGCCCCGATCAACCCCCAGTTTCGCGCCGGGGCGGAGAGGATGGTGTCGGCGGCCGCGAAGGCGAACCCCACCAGGGAACCGTAGAGGAAGCCATCGTACAGGCTGTCGATCTCCTGGCGGTAGAACAGGAACAATCCGATGAGGAAGAGGCCTTTGGCAATCTCCTCTGCGATGGGGAGGAGGATGGCGTTTCCCCAGAGGCCGCCCATCGCCCCTCCGAACAACGCGCCGCTCAGGCCGAGCAACGCCGGGCGGGCCAGCGCCGCCAAGATCATCGCCGGGATGCTTCCCCAGAAGAGGGCGGCTCCGATCAAGTGGAGGGGTTCTTTTTCATAGCGATCGAACCACCACACGAGGAAGAGATACAACCCCGTGGGGATCAGCGCGCTGATGCCTCCCAGCACAATGGCATTGATCGCTTGCGAACTCATCCCGCCCTCCTCACTGAGGCTGGTAGAAAAATACATAACGATAGGCGGACTCCCTGGTTTGCACAATGTAGCCAGCGAATTTAATCAACCCATCGGGCCGATAGGCGACAAACAACGCGCTCCCGGACGAGTGGCTGAAATATCCGGGCTCGTTGATCTCCCCATCCTGATCGAACTCGTCCGTATCGAAGTACACAAACTGAAACGGAGAGTTAATGGGCGTCGCCCCCTGGGGTGTAATGAGGATCCCCTGGAAGCTCTGAACGTTCGGGAAGAAGGGACACGGGAAGAAGGTGTAGGCCGGTTGTTCCACGAGGCGGCAGTTCTGATCCACCCGCACCGCACCCCCGTCGCTCTGCAAAACGACGGTCCCATCCCCTTGCGGGATCGCCTGGATCACCTCCCCAGGCCCCAGCTCCCGGCATTGGTTGGTGTTGAGGTCACAGGTATATCCACCCACCCGGGCGACCGTGAACCCGGATTGAGGCCCTGGGCCGGGCTGCGGGCCCGGTTGGGAACCCGCTTGGGGACCGGATTGCGGACCTGGTTGCGGGCCCAGTTGAGGGCCCGGCTGCGGGCCCGGTTGAGAACCCGATTGAGGGCCGGGCTGTGAACCGGGTTGAGAACCCGGCCGGGGACCCGGTTGCGAAACCCCAGGTCGTGGCGCGGGTTGGACAGGACCCCGGCTGCCCAAAGCGGGAAGGGCCAAGATCCCACATATGAACAACCCGACGCACGCCAGTCCAACCAGCGCCAGCCCCGCGCACCCTCCGCCGAGGGCCAACGGTAGGCGGCTGCCCGATCCGCTCCCTGCGCCGCTGCTCATCACGTTCCTCCTCATTCGGAGAATTCAACAAACGCAAAGAGGTCCGTTAGTGGCCCTTCGTCCTCACCCAAAGCGTATGCTCGAAGCGGGAACAACCTGTGAACAGAGGCCCTTCATCCCACCCGCCAGACCCCATTCCATGCTGCCCATAGCCCGATCCCCAAAAGCCATCCCCCCCATCGCCCAAGGCGGCCCTCCCTCCACGTCGCGGGGATCGCGGCCAGCAAGGCGCCCCCAAGGAGCAGGAAGAATTCCCCGCTGAGGAAATCCAGGGATCCGCGGGCGAACAGCCGCTCGAGGCCTGCTCCAGCCATCGGCAGCACAGGGAGCGGGATGATCCACGGGGCCACCCGGAAGGCCACTGCCCCGATCCCGATCCACGCCCGCTGGAGCCAACGCGCCCATTGGGGGCCCTCCGTAGGCAAGAGCGCCGACCCCAACCCGAACGCCATCGGGGTCAGCCACCGCGTGTCGATGGGAAGCAGCGAGGTCAGGGGGACCATCAGGGTATATCCCAACAGGAAGGGACGGATCGGCGAGCCCGTCCCGTCCACCCCGAGGGCGGCCTCGAGGGCCGTCAAGACCAGAAGCGGGAACCCCCACACGGCCGCTCCCAAGAGCGGCCAGATCGCCCCCTCACGGAGCAACCCCTCCGGGTCAAACAGGAAGCGGGCCATTACCAAGGTCATCAGCAGCAGAACGAGCGCGCAGATCGCCTCCAGGAGATCCTCCGCCTCCTCGGTGAGCTCCCGGATCCCCTTGAGGGGCTCCCAAATCCACCCCAAGCTGATCATCAGCCAGGGCCACCACTGCTGAGGGAGGTCGAGGTCGATGGCCTCAAAGAAAGATTGCCCAAACATCAGGAGGAAGGCGATCGTTCCGATGAGGAGGGAAAGATACTGAACCCCAAAGCGGGTTGGATCCATCCGCCGCCGCATCCATATTCCGGCGATCCCCAGAATCAGCACCGCCCCGGTCGCCGCCCGAGCCGCCAGATAGAGATCGGCTGGCCAACTCCGCACCATCCGCCATAGGGGTATGAAGAACAAAAGGACCCGCTCTCCCACCAGGCCGAGGCGTTCCCATAAAACCTCCCTCACAACCTCCGGCCACAGAACCAAGAACATCCAGACGCTCAGCCCCAAAACCACGAATGGTAAGCTCCGTAGCAGAGCCGGATAGCGACGGAAGATCTCCGCCCGCCGGCCATAGAAGCGGCCCAGCCGCCCGCCTTCTTCCACCAGGTTCGCTCCCAGCCACAGCCAAAGCGGGACGCTCCATCCCCATAGGCCAGCAACCCACCCCTGAAGGCCTTGAAACAAGGCGGCCGCATCCTTCCCCCACGCGACTTCATAGGGAAGAGTCAATCCGATCCATAGAAACCCACCGCGGGCCATCCGAGGGATCCGCGCCCGAGGCCAGAGGGGAATCGCCGCAAGGCCGACTCCCAGCGCCGTCTTGAGGGCAATGCTGAGCGACAGCCGATAAGCGGAAGGTAAGGGGAACTCGAAATGCGGGGGGAACTGAGCCAAGGCCAAGGCCCACAGGATCCGCCCGCGCCAGTCAGCCAAGGCGGATCTCGGATGCGCTCGCTCATACAGAAAGAGCGTGAGGAGAGGGATCCACGCGATCTCCAGCCCGGCTGCTCCAATCGGGGGTAGAGCGAAGTAATAGGCGGAATAGAGGGTGATCAGAAACCGGGCGATCGGAGAAAGAGCGGCGAAGGTGGTCAGGATGAGCGTCCACAGGAACGGCACCCAGAGGGCGAGGATACCGGTCCCAAGGGGCTGGGCGAGGAGATCCACGGCCTGTGCAGAGACGCCGAGCGTGGGAAGGAGAAGGCCGACGGCCATCCCGGCACTAAGGAGAAGCAGCCATCCCCACCCACGTCTCCCCAAGCGAAGCAGATCCGCGATCAACCCCACTCCACTGCGTTGGGATTCATAGATAAAAATCTGTACCGCATCCTGCAGGACGCGGTACGCCTCTGACCATCCATCCTCCACCCAGGCCTTCGGATGCCAGGATCGAGGTCCACGCGTCGTGCGCCCCATCTCGGATTCGTCCACTTCAGCGAAAATTCTCATTAACGATTCAGCCCGGCTACGTTCAGTTCGGAGCTCCTGTGGGGAGATGGAATGGCCCTTCACAGCCTCCAGGAGGAAACCGCTGGCCACCAGGAGCCCTATTCGCGTTCCGGTGCGTGCACCCCTTCATCGTCGCACCGTTCCCATCACCTGACCCTCCTCTCAGCCTCCCACGCAGCCGGGAGCGCGCCGCCGCAGGCCGGGCATCGGAGCCACGACGGCTCCACATCCCGGCCGCAATGTGGACATCGGAAGCGGACCAGCTGGCCACACCCCTCACACCGTGTCTCCCTAGGATCCAGGCGCTGCCCACAATGCGGGCAGCGGAAAGCCGTTCGTGCGCCGACGGCTGGGATCGCCGGTGGGGATCCCTCCAGAGTCTGCGCGATCCCCTGAGCCGCCTTCTCCACCTCATCCTGAACCCGAGCGGTGATCGAGGGGGCCGAGAGGGGAGGGGGTGTGGGGAGGGAGACACGCTGGAGCCCGGGGATCCATCCATAGAGCCACCCTCGGAACGCCGCGGGAAGCAGCCAGAAGTTCAGGGCCAACGAGAGGAGCAGGATTCCTCCCACCAATAGCCCGACGTTCCCCCCACCGGCCACAAAATACAACGCGAGGGCTCCTCCCCCCACTAGGAGCAGTCCCCCCATCAGCGCATGCCGGATCTTTTTCATGCGGCCCCTCCCTAATCGAGGTAGCCCCGGAGAGCCTGCGTTCAGAGATCTTGATCCGGCATCCCACGCCTACGCGCCGATCTTCGCCCCGCAGGCGGGACAGAACCGGGCTCCGGAGGGAAGCTCCGTCCCACAGGAGGGACAGAACCGATAAGCAACAACAGAGGAGGGCGTGGATGCCTCGCCGGATGTCGCGGGGGTAGAGGAAACCGCCGCCTCAAGACCGCCCACATATCGTTTGGCTTCTTGGTAGCGCTGGGCGGACCAAGCGGCCGCATCCACCGGCATGGCTGCGCCGGTGGCGATGAAGTGCTGGATGAACTCGAAGGTGCGCTTGGGCAGCTGGCTCTGCTGCCAGGCGCCATAGGCGGCGGTGAAGAGAAGCGGCCATAGGATGAACAGGCCGGCCCCCGCCGCGACCGCCTTGTCCACCCACTTCCCAGCCCCCACCTCGACGATCAGCTTGTCCCCCTCACGGCGCAGCGCCACGTTCAAGGCGGAGGAGACCCCCAGCAGCTTCCGCCATGTCTCCTCCTGACGGGCCTGGATCACCACGCCCCCTTGGGGCAGATCCAGCGCCTGCACCTCAAACTTCTCCGCCCGATACCAGTCCAACAGGGCCTGGACCAGGCGACCCATATCCAGATTCGGCGCATGGAAGACCTGTTGCTCCGACATGGCCCCTCCTTTATGGCTGGTTCTGGAGAAAGAGCGTGACCTGCATGGCGTTCAGCACCGCCAGCTCCAGCAGCAGACGGGTCACCTGCTCATGGAGGGCATCGGGAAGCTGAGGCTCGTCCCGCAGCAACGCGATCACCCGCTCCGCCTGGGCTTTTATCTCCTCAGCGGTCACCCGGCCATCGGCGATGGCCTGTTGCCAGGGCTCCATCCGATGGAGATAACGCTCGAAGAACAACGCATCCCCCTCCTCACCAAACCAGCTGATCCGAGCCATGAGCGCCTCCTGATCGGGATCTGGCTGCGTTCCCATCGATTGCCTGGAGGGCGTGCTTTCCCAGGGAGGGGTTAAAGCCTGCGTAGACGTTCCGCCTCCGCCATCCTTAGGATTCCATGAGCTGAGGAACAACTTGCGAACAAAACCCCAGCGGGGATTTGCTGTCTCTAATGGACATGCCTCAGATTCCCGGAGGAGGACAGACCGCGGGGTCGATGCAGCCTGGCACGTGGCGATGGGGTGGGATGAAAATCGGGGCACCTACGGGAGAGGGTGAGATGCAACCGCGCGGATGGGATGAACGCTGCGTATCGAGCGGGGCACAAAGCTTGCCTGAAAGGGCATCCACGAGGAGCCCTTTTTCACTCCAGCGGGGCAGCCTCAGGTCTCCCTTCCCAGTTTCAAGACCGCCAGGAAGGCCTCTTGAGGAACCTCGACGCGGCCGATCATCTTGAGGCGCTTCTTGCCTTCCTTCTGTTTCTCTAACAACTTCCGCTTGCGGGTGACGTCGCCTCCATAACACTTGGCCAGCACGTCCTTCCGCATGGCCTTGATGGTCGCCCGAGCGATGATCCGCCCACCCACGGCAGCCTGGATGGCCACGTCGAACAGCTGGCGGGGGATCACCTCCTTCAGCTTCTCCACCAGCGCGTGCCCCTTGTGATAGGCCTCATCCCGATGGACGATGAGGGCCAGGGCGTCCACCGGCTGGCCGTGGACCAGGATGTCCAGCCTCACCAGATCCCCCGCCCGATAGCCGATGAACGTATAATCCATCGAGGCATAGCCCCGGGTACGACTCTTCAGCTGGTCATAGAAATCGATGATCAACTCCGCTAGAGGCACTTCCGCCTCGATCATCACCCGCCGGGGATCCAGATAGGTCATGTTCTGATAAACTCCCCGCCGCGAGGTGATCAGATCCATCACCGGCCCGATGAATTCCGCCGGCGTGATGATCGTGACCTTCATCCACGGCTCCCGGATCTCCTCGATCAGAGAGGGATCCGGGAGATCCGAGGGGCGGGTGATTGTTTTCACCTGGCCGTTGCGCAGAACCACCTCATATTCCACGCTGGGGGCGGTGGCCACGATGTCCAGCTCATACTCCCGCTCCAGCCGCTCCTGGACGATCTCCATATGGAACATCCCCAGGAAGCCGCAGCGGAAGCCGAAGCCCAGGGCCTGGGAGGTCTCAGGCTGGAAAACCAAGGCCGCGTCGTTCAGCTGCAGCTTCTCCAGGGCCTCCCGCAGGACCTCGTAATCCTCCCCCTCCGCCGGGTAGAAGCTTGCGAAGACCATCGGCTTGGGAGGGCGGAACCCTGGCAGCGGCTCTGAGGCCGGGCGGTCCGCGGTGGTCAGGGTGTCCCCAACCCGGCACTCCCGGACGGATTTCAGGCCGGTAGCGACGTAGCCCACCTCGCCGGCCTCCAGGCGGCCTGTGGGAGTGAGCTCCGGGGTGAAGACTCCAATCTCCACAGGCTCGCTGACCACCCCTGTGGACATCACCATGATCTTCCGGCCCATCCCGATGGTCCCGTTGACCACCCGGACGTAAGCGATCACGCCCTTGTAGGGATCATAGTGGCTATCGAAGACCAACGCCTGGAGCGGCGCGTTCGGGTCCCCGCGAGGCGGTGGGATGCGCTGGACCACAGCCTCGAGGACCTCCTCTACCCCAATCCCCAGCTTGGCGGAAATCTGGAGGATCTCGGATTCAGGCACCCCCAGGAGCTCCGCGATCTCCCGGGCCACCTCATCCGGCCGGGCTGCAGGGAGATCGATCTTGTTGATCACGGGGATGAGGACCAAGTCGTGCTCCATGGCCAGATACAGGTTGGCCAGGGTCTGGGCCTCGATCCCCTGGGTGGCGTCCACCAGAAGGATCGCCCCCTCGCAGGCGGCCATGGCTCGGCCCACCTCGTAGGAGAAATCCACGTGGCCCGGCGTGTCGATCAGGTTCAGCTCGTAGGTCCTGCCGTCCCGCGCGGCGTACTGCATCCGGACGGCCGAGGCCTTGATGGTGACCCCCCGCTCCCGCTCCAAGTCCATCGAATCCAGCACCAGCTCCATTCCATTTCGGGGCTGGATCGTGCCCGTGCGCTCCAGGAGCCGGTCCGCCAAGGTGGTCTTGCCGTGATCCACGTGGGCGATGATGCAGAAGTTACGAATATGATCCAAGCTCATTTCCCCATTACTGCTCAGGATACGCGGTAGAGGGAGGGGTGGTCCCCAGCCCTCGAAGATGCCCATAAGGAAACTGCTTGAAAGCGCATTAGGTCATATCATGGAGAACAGCTCAGGCCGCCTCACGTCATGGGCCCTCTGGGCGAGTTCATCATAAACAGGGCCCGGTGACGATGTCAAATACCCGATCCCTCCGGCAATGAAATTCCATTTAAGGAGGCAGCGATGCTCCTACGCTGGCTGTTGCGGATCGGAATCGGCCTCGCGCTCCTATTGATCCTTCTCGCAGCGGGGAGCGCCCTTTGGTTCTACCAGGCCTCTCGTCGGCCCTTCCCCCAGATCCAAGGAACGATCTCCCTCCCCGGCCTTCGAGCTCCGGTCACAGTGATCCGCGATCGATGGGGAGTGCCCCATATCTACGCCTCCAACCTCCATGATCTGTTCATGGCCCAAGGCTTCATCCACGCCCAGGACCGCTTCTGGCAGATGGAGTTCTGGCGTCACATCGGGACGGGGCGGCTCTCCGAGATGCTGGGGAAGACCACGCTGAACCAGGACCGCTTCATCCGCACGTTGGGCTGGAACCGAGCGGCGCAGCAGGACCTCGAAGCCTTAGAGCCGGAGGTGCGAACTGTCCTGGAGGCCTACGCGGCCGGCGTGAACGCGTATCTCGAGCAGAACCGGGACCGCCTCCCCCTGGAGTTCACGCTCTTCCGCCTCTTCGGGCGGCGCTGGGAGATCGAGCCGTGGCAGCCGCTCCATACGGTGGCCTGGGCCAAGGTGATGGCGTGGGATCTGGGTGGGAACTGGGACGACGAGCTCCTCAACGCCCGCATCGTGGAGAAAATCGGCCCCGATCGCCTGGGCGAATTGGTGCTCCCGTATCCGGCGGACCGGCCGGTCATCGTGCCAACCTCCGTGGTGGAAACCCCACCCCCAGAGGACGCGATCCGAACCCTCCTGGACCTCGGACGCGAACTGGAGCGGCTCACCATGGGCGCAGGGCCGGATTCGGGATCCAACAACTGGGTGGTAGCGGGCTCCCGCTCGATCACGGGCAAGCCGCTCTTAGCCAACGACCCCCATCTCAGCATCCAGATGCCCAGCATCTGGTATGAGGTCGCCTTGCACTGCGAGCCGGTCACGCCGGAGTGTCCGCTCCAAGTCGCCGGCGCCTCCTTCCCGGGCGTCCCCGGCGTGGTCATCGGCCACAACGACCGCATCGCCTGGGGCGTGACCAACCTGGGCCCGGACGTCCAGGATCTCTATATGGAGCGGGCGAACCCGGACAACCCCTTGGAAGTGGAGTTCCAGGGGCGCTGGGAGCCGGTTCGGGTGATCACCGAGGAGATCCGCGTGGCCGGCCAGGCCGAGCCCGTTCGGCTCTCGGTGCGGGTCACCCGCCACGGCCCGGTGATCAATGACGTGGTGGAAGCCCTCACCCGCACCCAAACCCTCTATGCCTTCCGGTGGACGGCGCTGGAGCCTTCGCGGATCGTGCACGCGTTGTTGCGCCTGAACCAAGCCCGGAACTGGGAGGAGTTCCATGAGGCCCTGAAGGATTGGGACGTCCCTGGCCAGAACTTCGTCTATGCGGACGTCGATGGCCACATCGGCTATCAGGCCACCGGCCGCGTCCCGATCCGTGCCAAGGGGAACGGCCTGCTGCCCGTCCCGGGCTGGACCGGGAAGTACGAATGGACCGGATACGTGCCTTATGAAGAGATGCCGCGGCGGCTGGACCCGCCGGAAGGCTTCCTGGTCACCGCGAACAACGCGGTGGTCGATCCCTCCTATCCGCATTTCCTGGCAGCCGTGTGGGATTACGGCGATCGGGCGCAGCGGATCACGGATCTCCTGCGCACGAAGGAGCGACTCTCCGTCGATGACATGGCGGCGATCCAGAACGACACCTTCTCATTAGCTGCCCAGGCCATCGTGCCCTACGTGCTGAACCTCACCTTCGAGGATCCCCTCGCCCGTCAGGCGCAGGAGATCCTCCGGGCATGGGATTTCCGGGCTGTGCCGGATTCCGCGGGGCCCACAATCTTCGAAACCTTCCTGAAACACTTGCTCCACGAAGCATGGGCGGATGAGCTGGGAGAGGAGATCGTGCGGGAGCTGCTCACCGGCGGCAGCCACAACCGATACTGGGCGCGCTGGGCGCTGGCCCAACCGGATCTCTCGTGGTGGGACGACCATCGCACGCCGCAACGGGAGACTCGGGACGATATCGTGCGACGGGCCTTCGAACAAGGGGTGGCCGAGCTGCGGGCCCGCCTCGGGGATGATCCTCGGGCGTGGACGTGGGGGAAGGTGCACACCGCGACGTTTACCCATGGCACCTTGGGGCAGTCAGGGATCCGGCCGATCGAAGCGATCTTCAACCGTGGCCCCTATCCGGCTCCGGGGACCAGCGCGGCGGTGAACAACATCGGCTTTAACGTCCAAAAGGGGTTCGCAGTGCGCAGCTTGCCCTCTCTACGCTTCATCGCCTCGACCGCGAACTGGTCCGACAGCCGCTTCATCCACACTACCGGCCAGTCCGGCTTGCCCTACCATCCGCACTACGACGACTTCATCCCCATGTGGCTGAATGGGAATTACCACCCGATGCCTTGGGCTCGAGAGGAGGTGGAACGCGTGGCGGAGGGGGTTCTGATCCTGCAGCCGCGTTGATGAAAGATGGCATGCCTCGGGGCAGGCCAAGGCCTGCCCCTACAAAGGCCATTCGCATCCTAAGGTAGGGGCACCCCTTGGGGGTGCCCTGACGTGGGCGCCCTTGTGCGGGTGCCCCAAACGAGCAGGAGGCCTTCATGCGCGTGCTGATCACGGGAGGCACAGGGTTCCTGGGTCAGGCTCTCAGCCAGCGCCTGGCGGAGGCAGGGTATGAGGTCATCGTCCTCTCCCGGCGGCCCGAACGGGCGGTGCTTCCGCCAGGGGTGCGGGCCGTGCGGTGGGATGGGCGCTCCGCCGCGGGGTGGGAAGAACTGGTCGATGGAGCCTTCGCCCTCATCAATCTGGCCGGGGAAAGCATCGGGCAGCGGTGGACGGAAGCCGCCAAGCGGCGCATCCGGGAGAGCCGCCTGAACGCCGGTCGGGCCGTGGTCGAGGCGATCGCCGCTGCGCGAGCGAAGCCGCAGGTCCTTCTCCAGGCCTCCGCCGTCGGCTACTACGGCCCGCGAGGCGAAGAACAGCTCACGGAAGAGGATCCGCCCGGGGGCGACTTCTTGGGCCGGCTGGCCGTGGAGTGGGAGGCCAGCACTCAGCCCGTGGAGGCCATGGGGGTTCGCCGGGTCATCCTGCGCACCGGCTTGGTCCTAGACCGGGGCGGCGGTGCCCTGGCCCGTCTCCTTCCATGGTTTCAGTTGTTCCTTGGGGGGCCTATTGGGAATGGGCGCCAAGGGTGGTCATGGATCCATCGGGCGGATTGGGTGGAGGCGGTGAAGTTTCTGATGGAACGTCCGGAGGCCCATGGGCCCTATAACCTGACAGCCCCCCAGCCGGTGAGCAATGCCGAGTTCTCCCGGACCCTCGGCCGGGTCCTAAGGCGGCCGGCGTGGCTGCCAGCGCCGGCCTTCGCCCTGCGGCTGGTTTTCGGGGAAGGGGCCGATTTCCTGCTCACCGGCCAGTTTGTACTTCCCCGACGATTGTTAGAAGCAGGCTTCGTTTTCCGCTACCCCGATTTGGAATCGGCGCTGCGCGCCATCCTGGGGTGGTCTCGCTGAAGCCTTCGCGTTCCGCATCGGTCTGAGGATCTCCGGGGAAAGCCTTTCCAGCACTAGGGCTTTTTAATCTGAGACACGGAGGGTGATGAATGGGGGTTTGGGGGCGAGCCGGGCGCTTTCGGCGCCCGAGATCGGA
>NZ_JBHOQJ010000181.1:0-6154 GCF_042408365.1 Thermoflexus sp. | reverse complement strand
GGGGGGGGGCGCGGGGCCCCAATGGGGCCGGGCCCCGCCCCAAAATATTTTTTCATCCCTCTGGGGTGGGGCCGTTCACTCCCCCACCGCATATCCCCCAAAAGGGTGGAAGAAGCACTGCTGTAAAATGCGCCCGAACGGGAACTTGGCAAGATGCCCCGGCGCCGCTATGATGAAAAGACGATATCAGCGGATCAGGACCAGGGGTGAGAGCCTGTCATCCGCCTTCGATCTCCTCGCGGAAAAGGTCAACGCGCGTCTCACCACCGGCTGTAAGATCGTTCACCCATCGCCTTCACGAGGGCTCCATGTCCTTGATTGAGGAGATCAAATCCCGATTGGACATCGTAGAGATCGTCGGCGAGAGCGTCAAGCTGCGCCGTTCCGGGAAGAACTACATCGGGTTCTGTCCCTTCCACCATAATGTGCGCACGCCAGCTTTCGTGGTCTTCCCCGACACTCAAACGTGGCGATGCTTCGGGGCGTGTAACACCGGTGGGGACATCTTCCAGTTCATCATGAAGCGGGACGGCCTGACCTTTACGGAAGCCTTGCAGGTCCTGGCGAAACGGGCCGGCATCCCCCTGGAGCCGAAGACCCCCGAGGCCGAGGCCCGCGAACGGGAACGCGCGCGCCTGCGGGAGGCCATGGAGGCCGCGACGCTCTTCTATCAGCACCAGCTCCGCCAGACATCCGAGGCTGAGCCCGCCCGCGCCTACCTGGCCGCCCGGGGGCTTGCCCCCGAAACCATCGAGCGCTTCGCCCTCGGCTATAGCCCGAGCGCATGGCACGCCCTGATCGATCACATGCTCCGCCGGGGCTTCTCCATGGAGGAGCTCCAGGCCGCCGGCCTGGTGGTGATCCGGGAGGACGGCACGGCCTTCGATCGATTCCGAGGCCGTCTGATGATCCCGATCCGGGACCCCCAGGGCCATGTCATCGGGTTCGGCGCCCGCGCCCTGGGCGATGAGGAGCCCAAATATCTCAACTCCCCCCAAACCCTCCTCTTCGACAAAAGCGCCGTGCTCTTCGCCCTGGACCTGGCCCGGGCGGAGATCCGGCGGACCGGCGTGGCGGTGATCGTGGAGGGCTATTTCGATGCGATCATGGCCCACCAGGCCGGCTTCACCAACGTGGTCGCCGCCTTAGGGACCAGCCTCAGCGAGGCGCAGCTGCGCCTGCTGGCGCGCTCGAAGCGTCTGGTGCTGGCCCTGGACGCCGACCCAGCGGGGATGCACGCGGTGCTGCGCGGCCTGGCCTCGGCCCGCCAGGCCTTCCCGGAGACCACGTTGGAGTTCGGACCCCAGGGGTTGATCCGTCTGAGCGGACAGCTCGGCGTCGACTTGCGGGTGTTGACCCTTCCAGAAGGCGTGGATCCCGATGAGCTGATCCGCCGCGATCCCCAGGAGTGGGCCCGGGCGGTGGAAGGCGCCCGCCCGGTCATCGCCTTCCTCCTGGATTACTTGGCCGGCCAGCATCGTCTGGAGGACCCCAAAGGGAAAGCCGGGTTCGTGCGGGAGGTGGTCCCGATCCTGGCCGCGATCCCAGATCCTGTGGAGCGAGATGTTTACATCCAGCAGGCCGCCC
Source organism: Thermoflexus sp. (assembly GCF_042408365.1). Taxonomy (GTDB): domain Bacteria; phylum Chloroflexota; class Anaerolineae; order Thermoflexales; family Thermoflexaceae; genus Thermoflexus. The sequence continues at coordinate 4,567 of NZ_JBHOQJ010000181.1, read as the reverse complement.
GCATGGCCCGGCTCAATGAGCGGGTCCTCCTGGAACAGGTCACCAGCTATCGCATGAGCGGGCAGGAACGACGACCCCGGAGGGGATCCGCCCCCCTCCTCCCGGTGTCGAGCCAGAAGCCCAAGGAGGGCCCGGAGGCGATCGGGAGCGGGATGGAGGCGGAGGCCACGCTGCTGGCCATGCTGAGCTTAGGGCCAGACCTCCTGCCCTACCTGAACGTCCGCTTCGCGGAGCTGGGTTTGGAGCCGCTCTCGGAGGAGGATTTCCTGGATTCCACCCATCGAGTGCTCTTCCGAAACCTAACGGAGCTCGGCCCGGTGGAGGATTGGCCGGAGGAGGAAAGGGAGACGCCCGGCGGCGGATCCCTGCTGCGGACGCTGTGGGCCCAGCTGATCCAGCGGCGCGAGCCGCTGCTGCGGGGCTTCGACCCGGAGGATGAGCGGTGGGCAGAGGAGGCGCTGCGCCTGGCGCTGTGGCTTCGCGAACAGCGCCTGAGGGAGATCCTCGAGGATCTGCAGGCGCTGACGGAGTCGATGCCGGATTGGCCTCAGGAGGAATTCATGGCAAAATGGCAGGCGCTGAAGGAAGAACTCACGCAGGTCCAGCGCTTCCGGTATCGACGATGGTTGCTGGATGATCGGCTGTCGACCGTTGAGCGCAGGTGACCAAACGTTCCCCGGGTGTTTGCACGATAAACCAACGTTTCACTCACTTCGCTGCAGAGAGGAGCGCCAGCAGATGTCGCAACAACCGTGGGAGAACGATGAAGAGAAGCGGGGCCTCGAAGAGGAATGGATTGAGGAAGAGGAAGGGATCCTTGAGGAGGAAGAGGAGGTTGTCGAGGAGCCCTTCCCCGAGGAGCCCGAGGAAACCGAACTGGAAGAAATCGAAAGCGAAGGGATCGAAGAGGACATCGAGGCCCTGGAGGAATGGTGGGGTCCGGAGGTGACGGAGGACCCGGTGCGGATGTATTTGCGCGAGATCAGCCGGGTTCCGCTCCTGGAGCCCACCCAGGAGCTGGACCTGGCCATCCGCATCCAGGCCCCCCGGCGGCTGGACCAGATCCGTGCGGGCTTGCGCAAGCCCTCGCAGGGTGATCTGGCGATGGCCGTCTACCGCGACCTGGTGGCTGCGTGGGAGCAGGCGGCGGAGACCGCCGCCCGGCTTCGTCGCTCCATGCCCCGCCTCACGGATCTGGTCGCTGATATCAGCCGCCCGGCCCTGGAGGCCCGGGCCGCATCCTTGGAGCCGTTCCTGGAGCGCCAGCGGGGCGGCCGCCGGTTGGCCGACCTGTTGCAGCTGCTGGTTCGGATCTACACGGATCTGTTGCTGCTCCCTCCCGAAGTGCTCTCGTATTTGGTGGAACAGGCCGAGCGCGAAGGGGATCCGGAACGCCGATCTCCCCCGGTGATCCGGTGGCCCAGCGAACGGTCCCTCCGGGCCCACCTTCCCGCCGAAGAGCGCCTGAGCCGTTGGTGGCGGCACGTGCGGGATCAGGCTGCGGAAGCCCGCTCGTGGCTGATCCGCGCCAACCTGCGCCTCGTGGTCAGCGTGGCGAAGAAATACATCGGCCGCGGCGTCTCCTTCCTGGACTTGATCCAAGAGGGGAACCTGGGCTTGCTCCGAGCGGTGGAGAAATTCGATCCCGGGCGGGGGTTTAAATTCTCCACCTATGCGACGTGGTGGATCCGCCAGGCCATCACCCGGGCCATCGCCGACCAGGCCCGCACCATCCGGATCCCGGTGCATCTGGCGGAGTTCCTGAGCCGTCTGATGCGCGCGCAACAGAAACTGCAACAAGCCCTGGGCCGGGATCCAACCCCGGAGGAGCTGGCCCTGGAGCTGAACCTCCTCCTCCCCCAGGAGGTCCTGGAGATCCAGGCCGCTTGGAACGCCAACCAGCCGCTACCGCCCCATCTGGCCCGCCGCCTGCGGGAGGCGACCCGCAAGGTGGAGCGGGCCCTGCGCTGGGCGGCGGAGCCGATGTCCCTGGAGACGCCGGTGGGGGAAGAGGAGGACAGCGAGCTGGCAGACTTCATCGAGGATCAGGGAACCCGCAGCCCGCTGGAGGAAGCGCATCTGACCATGCTGCGGGAGCAGCTGCGGGAGATCCTGAACACCCTGCCCGAGCGGGAGCGGCAGGTGTTGGAGGTCCGCTTCGGGCTGAAAGACGGCCAGTGGCGGACCCTGGATGAGGTGGGGCAGATGTTCGGGTTAACCCGGGAGCGGATCCGCCAGATCGAGAGCAAAGCGCTCCGCAAACTCCGTCACCCGCACTACAGCCGGCGGCTGAGGGATTTCCTGGGCTAAGATCCCCTCGAGGCCCTAATGGATCACGCGATCCAGGACCATCAGAACGAAGAACAGGAACAGATACGCGTTGGAGGCGTGATACATGCGGCGCGCGAGGGCCTTCTCGGGCGCCCGCCAGAGGCGAAAGGCCAGGGCCAGCAGCCAGGCGTCCAGCGCCAGCGCCCCGACCAGATAGATCCAGCCCATCGCCCCCAGGGCGAAGGGGGCGAACGTGAGCAGCGTGAGGAGGATCGTATACAGGAAAGCCTGGAAGGCCGCCGGCCGCGCCCCGCTCACCACCGGCATCATCGGAACCCCCGCCTCCCGATAATCCCGCTCCGTCAGGATCGCGAAGGCCCAGCTGTGCGGGGGCGTCCATAAGAAGATCAGAGCGAACAGAAACAACGCCATCGGATCGACCCGTCCCGTCACGGCCGCCCAGCCCACCATCGGCGCGAACCCTCCGGCCGCCCCTCCGATCACGATGTTCTGCGGCGTCCACCGCTTCAGCCCCATCGTGTAGATCCCCACATACCAGACCCATCCCGCCAGCGCCAGCAGCGCCGCCGTCGTGTTCACAAACGTCCACAGGAGCAGAAAGCCCAGGGCCGAGAAGAGCAGCGCGACCCCGGCCGCTTCCCCTGGCTTAATCCGACCGGCCGGGATCGGGCGGCGGGCCGTGCGATGCATCCGCCGATCCAGCTCCGCATCCCATACATTGTTCATCGCGTTGGCCCCGCCGGAGATCAGAAAGCCGCCCAGCAGGGTGTAGATGAACGTGAGGATGGGCGGGAGCCCCCCCTGCGCGATCATCATCGCCCCGGCCGTGGTCACCAGGAGCAACGCCACGATCCCTGGTTTCGTTAAAGAGAAATACGGCTCCCACAGGTTCCGCAAACGGACCGTTTCCTCCGGGATCCCCTCCACCCACTGCGCCTCCCCCAGCGCCCAGATCCAGGCGATCCCCACCGAGGCCCAGATCGCCGTAGCCAGCCCCAAATGCAGGGCGTTCAACAAGGCGGGGAACCCCATCCATAAGTTGATCGCCCCCAGGGCGATTTGGATCAGGTAGAGCGCCAAGGCCGCCAGGATCCAGCCGAAGATCCCGCGGGGCACCCCCTCCCAGGTCGCCAGCCGAACGGTGAGCCAGGCCATCGCCAAGCCCACCCCCAGCGTGACCAGCCGGTGCAACATATGCACGCGGCCCAACAGGTCGCCCGGCCAGATGACCCACCCCTCGCAGAACGGCCAGGTCGAGCACGCCCACGAAGCGCCGCTCCCCGTTACCGACGCCCCCACCAGGATCAGGGCGAAGAGCCCGATGCCGGTCATGCCGATCCAACGCACAGCGGCGGCGGCCGGTTGAACGGAGGAGAGGTCCCTGCGAGGCGGATGCTCAGTCCACGGGGCGGAAGCTCGCACCGCCGCGACCAGCGTCAGGGCCAGGATCGTTAACGCTAAGGCCAGATGGACCGCCACCATCGTGGGGGGGAGCTCCAGGATCACCGTCAGCCCACCCAGCAAGGCCTGCCCGAAGACCAGCCCCAGCGCCCAGAACAGCGGGCGGTAAAGATCCGGGCGGCGCTCCTTCCACCACGCCATCAGCGTGGAGAGAACGAGCAACGGCGTCACGCTGGCTGCCAGGAGCCGGTGGATCCACTCGAACCAGGCGGCGATGTCACCCAGAGGAGGGATCACCCGTCCATAACACAACGGCCAGTCCGGGCAGCCCAGGCCGGAACCGGTGCTGCGCACCAACGCGCCCCACATCGTCAGCAGGCCGATGGCCGACGCCGTGATCCCCAACAGGATCCGTAACCCCACCGAGGCTTTCCCACGCTCCATGTCAACGCTCCCGGGATGCGATCAACGCCACCGGATATCTCTACAGGAAAGGCGATCCTGCGCACCGTCTCTCTCGATCGTACGATCCCTCTCCTAAAATGATAGCGAACAAAACCCAATTCTCCCACCCCAACCGCTCGAATTTCCGTCCTGGAGCTCCACTTAGCGACTCATCTTCCCTGTCGGGCTTTCCACAGGTCCCGTTTCGAAGACCTTCTCCACCTCTGGGCAAGGTAAACCGAGCGCAGCGCCTTATCGGGACGCGAACGCGGGCTTCCGCTGAAGACCCGTGGAGCCGCGGGGTCGATAGAACCCCCGGAAGTGGCGCCAGCGCCACCACACCCCCACCGGGTAGCCGCACATCTTGGCCAGGTCCCCCCAAACGCGAATCCAGGGGATCCAGAGGGCCATGCGGATCCGATCCGGCCAC
>NZ_JBHOQJ010000180.1:0-26995 GCF_042408365.1 Thermoflexus sp. | reverse complement strand
GGCCGCTTCCGCGGCCCACCCCTCACAGAAAATCTCTCCTGAATGAAGCACTACAAACAAAGGTTCATCGCGAGGCGGATCATCGACGGCCGTTCAACCATTCCTCCAATCGCCCGAGCGCCTCAGATGTATCGCGGAAATGGATTCCATAAAGGCCCAGCTCCTGAGCGGCCCGCACGTTCTCTGGCAGATCGTCCACGAAGGCCGCCGCCTCGGGCTCCCACCCGAGGCGCTCCAGGGCCAGCTGGTAGATCCTCGGATCGGGCTTCAAGAGGCCCACCTCGGCGGAGATCACCACCGCCTCGAAGAGCTCCAACAGGTTTAAGCGCTTTAGGACCCCTCGCAATCCGGACCAGGCGTTGCTGATCAATCCCAGGGCGACCTGGCCCCGCCACCGGCGCAGGGCTTCCACCAGGGGTTCGTTCAGGCGATCCCCAGCGAAGAACCGTTGGCGCAGCCGTTGGATCTCTTCCACATCGTAGATCCTCAGGCGCTCCCCAATCGCCTGCCAGAACGCAGGCTCCGGGAGCTCTCCCCGCTGGGCCCGCAGGGAGAGATCGCTGGCGAAGATCAAGGCCTCTAGATCCTCGATGGTCATCCCCAGCTCTCGCGCCAGGATCTCGCGGGGCGCGGGATCCTCTGTGCGCACCAGCACCCCCCCGAAATCAACGATGATCGCCCGATGCATAGAACGCCCACCTCCAGAGAATATCTTACCGGATATCTCGCAGCAGCGACGGGGAAGAAACCGCGCGGGCCTGTCATCAGGCCTGTGAGGGCCCTCTCTTTTCATCGGAGAGAAATCACCCTGGGCGAGGGGGATGTCCGCCCCGCCATCGATCCAGAGCCAGCAATCCGATGACCCCCAGCAGTAGCAAGAGCTCCAGGACCCGCAGCGGAGGGATGGCAAAGGCCGGGGCGGATGGAGGTACAGCCTCCTCAGGCGCAGGCCCTGGAGCCGTTGCCGTGGGCGTGGCGGAAGGGACGGCCAATCCGAACATCGGAGCCGGAGTTGGAGCAGGGCTCGTCGCTTGGGATTCTAAGCCGCGCAGCGCTTTCGGTTCGGCCTCGATCCCTGGAACCCCAGCCGGCGTCATCGCTGGCCCCCGCGCCGCCGGCACCATCGCCGGTCCCATGGCCAGGATCAGATCCAAGCCCAACGCCAGGATCAGCGCCGCGGCCATCGCCCACGCCGCCCGCCGGAGCCATCCGGCCGGCTGCGGCACCCGGGCGACCTCCTCCGGCCGCAGCGTGAACGGGCGAGGGGCCCGAACCGACGGCAGGGCCCGGAGGGCCTGGACCGTCCATCGCAGCGTCTCCCATGAGCGAGCGCACGTCGCACATGCACGCAGGTGCGCCTCCACCCGCGCCCGCTCCTGGGGGTCCAGGTAGCCATCCAGGTAAAGGGAAAGGCGATCCTGAACCCATCGATGTTCATCCACCTTCAGCCGAAAGCGCAACATCCTCCTCCCCAAGAACCCCGTGTTCTCCAGTCCGACGAAAAGTCTCAGCAACGGCGGATCTCGGGCGAACTCCTCCCACAGGAAACGGACCACGTGGATCGCTGAGCGTATGCGCTCTGCCTCCTAAACCACCAGAGATCCCCCTTTAAGAAGGACGTAACCTTCCGGGCAGAAGTTCCCGATGGGCCAGCAGGAAATCACGGACCCGCATCCGGGCCCGGCTCAGGCGGGACTTGACGGTTCCCACCGGCACCTGGAGGATCTCCGCGATCTCCTCGTAGGAATACCCCTCAATGTCGGAGAGCACCAGGACCGCTCGTTGATCCTCCGGGAGGCACTGGATCGCCCGGTGGAGCAGATCCGCCAGCTCCTGGCGCTCCGCATAAAACTCCGGTCCCTCCACCGGCGGGAGGATCATCTCCGCCTCCGGGCTCTGATCCACCACGAACAGCGCCTCCAGGGAGGACTGGGGACGACGCCGTCGCCGGCGAAGCTCGTCGTAACATGCGTTGGTGACGATGCGGGTGAGCCACGCCCGGAAGGACCCTCCTCGGAACTTACGGATCCCCCGGAAGGCGGCGATCAGGGCTTCCTGCATTGCATCCGCGGCCGAATCGTGATCACCCATGATGCGATATGCGATGTGATAGAGGCGATCCTGATATCGACGGATGAGCTCGTTGAATGCCTCCAGGTCCCCGGATTGGGCCGCCGCGATCAGTTGGGCTTCTTCATGGGGAGAAGCGGACATGGCCATAGGTAAGCGCAACCCGCTAATCCACGAAGCGATACTTGATTAGTGTCCAGAGGGCCTTCAGACCATCGCGGATCGGGCGGATTTTCTTCCCCTCTTTGAACTCTCGGCCGTAGTAGGAGATGGGGACTTCGAAGATCCGGTAACCACGCTTGAGGATTTTCGCCGTGATCTCCGGTTCGAATTCAAACCCCCGGGCCCGCAACGGGATCCCCCGCACGACCTCCGCCCGGAAGACCTTATAGCCGGTTTCCATATCGCTCAGGATGGCATCGTAAAGCAGATTGGTTATCAGCGTCAGAAACTTGTTGCCAATCATATGCCAAAAGAGCATCGCTTTGCGTGGACCCAGGAAGCGGGAGCCGTAAACCACCGCCGCCCGCCCCTCCAGGATCGGGCGGATCAGCTGGGGGTAATCCCGGGGATCGTATTCCAAATCGGCATCCTGAATCAGCAAAATGTCCCCTGTGGCGTGGGCGATACCGGTCCGCACCGCCGCCCCTTTCCCCATGTTCCGCTCATGGAAGATCACCCGGATGTCTCCGTTCCGGGCTTCCTCCTGGAGGATCTCCCGAGTCCCATCGGTGGAGCCATCGTCCACTACGATGATCTCGTCCGCCAGGCCCACCGCCCGGACCTGTCTGAGAATCTCCTGGATCGTGGCCCGCTCGTTATACACCGGGATGATCACTGAGAGCCGCATAGTGCCTCGAAGGATCGAATGAATTATAAGGGAACGGATGCGCTGGTTTTTTTATACCACAACACGCGCTTTTCCTCGAACCCTTGCATCCCTGCATAGAGACAGGGAGGCACCCTTCGGGAGTTCGCCCGATTGTTGGTCGCTCTCTCACTCTATGGGACTCTCATGTTCATCGGGTGAAAGGCGATTAAAATTCATCCGGCAGACCTATCACAGGAGGCAAAGTTTCGGTGCGCCTGGCGCTGATCACGGGCGAGTATCCGCCGCTCCCCGGCGGCGTGGGCGATTACACCCGCGAGCTGGCCCGGGCCCTCCAAGCCCGGGGACACGTGGTGGCGGTGTGGACCGACCGCCGCGGTGGAGAGGATGCGGGTTCCCCCGTTCCGGTCTTCCGGGTCATCCGTCGCTGGGATGCGGCAGCCTGGTTGGCCCTGGGACGCTCCCTGCGAGCCTGGCGCCCGGATGGCGTGCTGCTCCAATATCAGGCGGCGGCCTACGGACTGGGAGGGGCGATGAACCTGTGGCCGGCGATCGCCCGCTTGTGGCTGAAAGCGACGCCGATTGTGGTCACTTTCCATGACCTGCGCGTCCCTTATTTGTTCCCCAAAGCTGGCCCGCTCCGGGAATGGAGCGTCCGCTTCCTTGCCCGAAGCGCGGATGGGGTGATCGTCACCAACCATGAGGATGAGGCCACGCTGCGCGCCGTGGGGATCCGCCCTCTCTGGCGTGTCCCCATCGGGAGCAACATCCAGCCGCCCATGGATCTTCCCAGGGCCGAGGAATCCCGACGTCGCCTGAGCTTCCCACTTGATCGCCCGCTGGTCGGCTTCTTCGGGTTCCTCCACCCATCGAAAGGTTTCGATGTGTTATTGGAGGCCGTCGCCGCGCTCATCCGTGAGGGAGTGCCCTTAGGCCTGGTGCACATCGGGGCGACGGTGGCGCCCAGCGACCCCTCTCAGAACGATTACGCGGCCCGGTGCCGCCGGCGGATCGTTGAGTTGGGATTACAGGAACATATCTGGGAAACCGGTTATCGCCCGTCGGAGGAGATCTCCCTTTCGTTCGCGGCCGTGGATCTCTGCGCATTGCCCTATCGGGATGGGGTCTCGTTCCGGCGGGGGACGCTGATGGCCGCCTTAGCCCATGGGCGAGCGGTGATCAGCACCATCCCCCGCGTGCCGATCCCAGAGCTCCGGGATGGAGAAAACATTCTGCTGGTTCCCCCGGAGGATCCAGGGGCCCTCGCGACCGCCATCCGCAACGTTCTAAGAGACCCGGCGTTGCGCTCTCGGCTCGAAACAGGTGCACGGGCGCTGGCGGAGCACTTCGCTTGGGAACGCATCGCCGCCCAAGTGGAGCAGGTCTTCGAAGCCCTGCGCCCAAGGAGGTAGAGGATGAAACGGAGGGGATGGATCGGGCTCAACCTCGCGCTCCTCGGGTTGGCTTTCGGCCTGCGTGTCTACCGACTGGGCGCGCCCAGCCTGTGGTATGACGAGGCCTTCAGCGTCCATCTAGCCCATACGCAAGTGTGGCAGCCCCTGGAAGCCCATCCGCCGCTCTTTTATCTCGCCCTCCGGCTCTGGATGGCCCTCGCCGGATCCTCCGAATTCGCCGTTCGCTTTCCCTCGGCGATGGCCGGGACGCTGACGGTGGCCCTGTTCGCCGCCACCGCCGCTCGCATCGGACGATCCCGGGTCGCTCAAGCAGTGGGGCTCGCCCTGGCCGCCACCCTCCCCTTCTGGATCTGGGAATCGCGCGAGGCCCGGATGTACGCGGCCCTTGGACTCTGGACCGCCCTGGTTCTCTTCGGGGTCGCTCGGGGCCATCCCCACCTCGTTCTCATCGCTGCTCTCGCTGGGATCTACACCCACTACGCGATGCTTTGGATGGTCCCGGGGGTCCTGCTCCTCGGGCTTCGACGGTGGCCCTCCAGGATCCCCTGGGGGGCCATCCTCCTGATCGGAGCGATCCCTGGGGCCATCCACGCCCTGTGGGTGGGGCGGACCCAGGGGGCGTTCTGGCCCGGAACCCTGGATGTCGGCCGGACGTTGTTGGAGCTCTGGCAGGCCCAGGGGCTGCAGATCCGCATGGCGGGGTTCCTCCCTCCACCGGGATCCCCTTGGAACCTCAGCGTAGCGGCCGGGGCAGTGGCGACAGGGCTTGGCCTGAGCCTGGGGGTGCGGCATCCGGCCGCACGTCGCCTGTTCCTTCTGCTCGCTCTGCTCCCTTTGGCCGTTGGCCTGGGCCTTTTATATACGAGCCCCAAGTTCCATCCCCATTATTTCATCGGGGCGACCTTGGGGTTTTGGTTGATCGTGGCCATCGGTTGGGCAGCCACCATCCACCGAATCGACAGAGCAGCCCCCATCGCCCTTCTAACATGGAGCCTCTGGGGCTTGCCCGCTTGGAGCTGGATCCTGGGCCACCCGGAGCAGACCAAGGACGATTGGCGGAGCGCGGTGCAGACGGTGGAAGCCCGTCGGGGCCCTGGGGAAGCCGTGGTGCTGGTGAGCGGCTTTGCCCTCCCTGCCTATCAGGCCTACGCCCGAACCACCGCGCCGATCCCCCTGCCCGCTGATCCGGTGGTCGATGTGCGGCACATATTGGATTACGAAGCGATCGCTCCCACCCTAAACCGGACGCTCGCGGGCACGCAGGGGGCCTGGCTGGTGCAATGGGGAGATGAGATCAACGATCCGGCCCAGGGGGTCGCCGCGGCCCTGGACTGGATCGGGGACGAGATCGAGACCCTCACGTTCGCCGGCGGGATCCGGGTTCGACATTTTCTCTGGGGGGAATTCCGACCGCTGCCGGAGGAGCCCTCTGCCCTTTTCGGCCACCCTGGCCAACCCATCGGCCCCAACTTGATTTGGCTCGGCTACGGGCTTCCGGGGGGAACCCTCCCGGCGGACCGCCCAGTTCCCGTGATCGCCGGATGGCAGACCACAGGACCCCTTCCGGCTGGATTGAGAGCGTCGCTTCGTCTGGAGCGAGAGGATGGCACCCTATGGGGTCAGTGGGATGCAGCCCTTGGGGGCGAAACGTGGGACACCTCCCGCTGGCCATGGCCGAGGGTCGTCCTGGCGCGCTATGCCGTCGAGGCGCATGTCGGTATCCCGCCGGGCCGCTATCGGCCCCGCCTCGTGGTTTACCGAGGCGACCAGGTTTGGCTGGACGCGCTGCTGAATCCGGTAAACCTGGCCCCACCCCAGACGCCCTATCACGATCCACGATGGGAAGAACCGCCGCGGGCGCGATGGCCCGGGCTGGCGCTGACCCATATCGACCTCGAGGGGACGCCTCGGGCATGCCAGCCCCTTGTCCTCGCCCTCTGGTGGCGGGTGGAAGGAGCTCCGCCCTCAACGCGATTAAGCTTTCGCATTGGAGAAGTCCGCATGACCGCACCATGGAACCCGGCTCAGCCGGAGATGGCGTGGGGGCCTGGGGAACGGTGGCGGACGCGCCACGGGCTGCCGATGCCGTGCGCGCCCGGCCGCTATCCGCTGGAGATCGCTCCCGGGGAAGAGGGGGAGCCCCCCTGGCAACCGGTGATGGTGATAGAGGTCATGCCCTAGGGGAGCCTCATCCGCCGATCTGGCTCATCACCCGGGCCATCGGCACGACACCCTCCGGGAGGCCGTGGCCCCATGGTTTGCGCCAGATGGCAGCGCGAATCAGCGCCTTAAGCTCCTCATCGCTTGCGCCGGCCCGCAGGGGTTCGCGCAGATCCACCTCGTCGTCCCGCAACAGGCACAGGCGAAGCCGGCCCTCTGCCGTCAAGCGCACTCGATTACACTGGGCGCAGAAGGGCTCGCTGACCGGGCTGATGAACCCCACAGATCCAACAGCCCCCCGGATGCGGTAGACCCGGGCCTCGCCGTCCAAGTGGCCGTCGTTGAGCGGCTCCAGCGGCCCGAACTCCCCCTCCAGGGTCTGGATCATCTCCGAGGTGGAGACGATCACCTGCTGGGCGAAGGGAGCCACATCCGCGAAGGGCATCACTTCAATGAAACGAACCTGCCAGGGGCGAGCAATGGTCAGGGCGGCGAGGTCCACAATATCTTGATCGTTGTAACCCCGCACCACCACCGCGTTCAGTTTGATCGGGGTGAGCCCGGCGGCCTCCGCGGCCAGGATCCCCTCCCACACCTCCTCCAGCCGGCCCCAGCGGGTGATGCGGCGGAATTTCTCCGGATCCAAAGTGTCGAGGCTGACGTTCACCCGTTTGAGGCCCGCGCGGGCCAGAGGCTCGGCGAGGTCTTTCAAGCGCAGGCCGTTCGTGGTCATGGAGATCTCCCGGATCCCCGGGAGGGCGGCCATGCGAGCCACTATTTCCACCAGGTTCGGACGGACAGTGGGCTCGCCGCCGGTGAGGCGGATTTTATCGAACCCCAATTCCGCGAACAGGCGGGCCAGTCGGATCAACTCATCATCGGTGAGGAGCTCTTCCCGAGGGAGGAAGACCATCTTCTCCGGCATGCAATACACGCAGCGGAGATTACAGCGATCCGTTAAGGAGATCCGCAGATAGCGGATGTGTCGTCCAAATTGATCGATCACCATCCGGGCCCCCTTCGCCAGGGTCCAAGAGCCTCCCCAGACTCCCCGTCCCAGGTCCTTCGCCCCATCCGAACAGCCTGCGCCCTGGTTCCCTCAACCGCCCTCCCTTTAAGGGGCTCTCACGGGGATGAGGTCGAAGCCGGAGTTCCTGACTTTGTTGCCATTTTACCGCGGTTGCCTGGGGCATGTCCAGAAGAGAATAAGAGATAAACACGGTGACACGGCCTTGGGCCAAGCGGGGTTTGCTAGTGCTTCATTTTGAGAATATGGGATGGTGGGGGCCAACGGCCCCACCCCCATGGATCTCCCCTCCCCGCGGCCCAAAGGGCCGTGGGGAGGGGGGAGAAAAATTTGGGGGGTCTGGGCCAAAGGCCCCCGGCCCAGACCCCCCAAACCCCAAATTTGCTCTGTTGTGAACAGAGGTCGCCCGTGGGATTTCTGTGTGGGCGGGCTGCTTATGCGGCCCGCCCCACACGGAAAATCTTCTTTAAAGGCTCATCTTTGCGACAAAGCACTAGGAAACTGGCTTTCGGAAAACCTGCTGCCCGCAAGCGACCGCCATCCGATCGCGGGGCGCGAACGCCAGGTATTGATAGAGGGTCCCCACTCCATACAACACCGCGGTCGCTAGGAGCATCGAAACCAGCCCATATTGGAGCTGGAGGAAGCCCGAGAGGGCCGCGCCGATCATCCACCCGGCCTCCCAGGTCAAGTTCAGGATCCCGCTGACGGCGGCTCGTCCGGTTGCCGGAACCTGCTCCATACAGAACTCCGTATAGAGGGGAGAGGCCATGTTCATCAATGCGCCCCGGAGCACCATGGCCAGCGCGGCCAGATGGGCTTGGTCTGTAAGCGCCATGCCGATCAGGAACCCGATGGAGAGCCCCTGGGTCAGTGCGATCGTCGCAATCCGGCCGATCCATTGGGCGATCGCTGGAGCCAGCAGGGTGGCAAACCCGGTGGCCGCCGAGGTCATGGCGAATAGAACGCCCAATGTCTGATCATCCAGCTGATAGCGCTCGTGGAAGTAAACATTCAAGAAGGGAATGCTCAACGCGGCGCCCCCGCCCAGCAACAGGTTGGGGATGGCCATGAGGGCAACGGGGCCCTCCAGGGCCGGTTTCCGCCATCCGGCCGGCTGATTCCGAGATGACGCGCGTGGGACCTCCCGGATCCCGAGCAGGGGGAGCACGGCCAGGAAGTCCAAGAGCGCGGTGAACAGGATCGGCCCAGCGTAAGTCGTGGGGCCCACTGGCCCGAAGGCCCGAAAGAGATCGGGAAGCGCCCCGCCGATCCACTCACCTAAAAACCCCGCCCAGAACAAAAGGGCGGAGGAAAGAGCGAACAGACGGGTGCGCTCCATCCCAGATGCATTCTCGGTCAGGAACGGAGCATAGACGGTAAAGAAAAGGTTGTATCCGGCCCCGATGAGGCCGACCCCAAGGCCCACCCCCAGCGGGGAGATCCCCAAACCGACCCCGACCGTCCCGATCGCCATCAGGAGACCTCCGATGATCAACATCGGTCGACGGCCAACGCGATCCGCCCACCATCCGGCCGGCAGACCGATCCCCAGAGCGATGGCGGAAGGCAGGGCGTTCAGCATGCCCATGAGCCCCCGAGAATATCCCAGGTCCAGGAGATGCAAATTCAGCCAGAGCCCGTAGATGGCGCTGCTCAACCCGTGCAGCGCCAAAGCGATGAGGAAGAGCCGGACATTCCGCGTGTAGGAAGATCGTTGCCATGTCCGCATCGCTCTCCTCCCTTTCAGGATTCCCAGCAGGACTGGCGCTGTTGAGAGCCGCATGGGCAGAGCGAAAGGGCTATGCCCCCGCTCCCCCTCCCCACGATCCCTGGACCGTGGGGAAGCGAGGAGGGAACATCGTTTGGGGGGCTGGGGAGAGTGCCGAGGACCGCCCGTCCAGCCTCCCCACAGCCCTCCAGCATCGTGACGCTCCCTAATCGCTTGGAGGGAAGCGGAGTTGCTGGAAGTGACCTTTTCCCCGAAAGACCCCTACCGGATCGAACGAACCGGTTATCCGGAGTCCAGGGCCTCGGGTCATTCCATCAGGTGGAGTCTTCGCGAGCCCCGTATGGCAATGCAAAAGGACGGCCGGAGGGAACATCATGCGAGAAGCCAAACCCAAGGCCCTTTCATCGGTTTCCGCATGCCTTCCCTCCCCACAGCCCTCAGGCCGTGGGGGAGGACCCTTCGGCCGCTTCTCACGGTCTTGGAACCGCGCTACTCCTCACTTGGACAAGGCGAGGCCCACTCAGGCGGGGAAGCGGCAATCAGGGGCACAACCTACCCGGACGCGGCAGCTGGCGCGTGATCCCACGCGTCTCCCTTCGGCAGCGATCCTTAAGAGGCCACCCATGATCTTATGGGGCCGGCGTAAGAATTGCGTAAGCAAGCTTGTTTCCCTTCGTTGTGAAAAGGGCCAAAGATTGGGATATAATTTATTTAATGCCCATTTTCCATGCTTTGGATTTGCCTTGTTGCGAAGATGGAATTTTCTGTGAGAGGCAGGATATGTAAGTGTCTCATCCCTTGCAGAAAATTCCACGAATCGAACGCTCGCCGCTACGAGTTGGGAGACTACCTCTGTCGTTTGCAGCGACCCACAGGGTCGCCGGGATGAGAAGCTACTTTGTGGGGTTAGGAATAGTGTCGCTCGGAGCCCACGAGAGAAAATGGATTACCCTAAACCCCGAGGGAAACCCCATAGGGGGTTAAGCTGGGGCGCCCAAGGCCCATGGCGCCGCCCCCAATCACCGGAGGGGAGGGCCGCTGAACTCCCCTCGAGGCCGACGGCGTGAGCCCCGCCTGTTCGGTGGGAGAAGCACCCGGATAGCCCCTTGGGTTATCATGAACAGGAACCCTGATTCGGAGGAAAGGAGCGTGATCACTGCCCTGAATATCGCACAGATCTTGCTAGCGATCGCGTTGATCGCCATCATTCTGCTTCAAGCTGGATCTTCCCAGCTGGGAGGGGTCTTTGGGTTAGGAGATGTGGGGGTGCCCCGAAAGCGTCGAGGGCTGGAGCGCACCGTCTTTAACCTCACGATCTTCCTAGCGGTCCTCTTCCTACTCCTGGCCGTGGCGAATGTGATCGTGACTGGGACCCCCATCGGTTAACCGTCTCTTTACTTCGTGGGGAATTTTGGGGGCGGGGGAGTCCGGCTCCAGCATCCTCTCCGCCCCCGCAAGGGTTTTCCCCCTCCTGCGGGATGGCAGAGCTTTTCAATGTTCTAACGTTGGCAAGATACTGCTTTCAATTTGGGGTTTTCGGGGGCCTTCGGCCCCCGGCCCAGCCCCCGAAAAAGGGGAGGGGCCACCCCTTTCCTCACGGTTATGCCGTCTTTGTTAGAACTTTGAAAAGCCGTGGCGGGATGGTTGATCTTCCATGGGGACGATCTTTTGCTGGGCTAGGGGCAGACACAAGGCCTGCCCTTCCACACCCTTTCCGTGTCACAGGGGCCACCCCGCAAGGGGTAGGGCACCCCTTGCGGGGATCCCAGGGGTTAGGTTGTCTGCATCCACAAGACCCTTTGTTCATCTCATTCAACACAGAGCGTGAAGAGATCGAACGATGGTTACTCGTCCACGTTATCCTACTTTGGCTTGTGGGTTGTATCTCCCGTTAATCCTTGTGCTCCTCACAGCGCTCAGCCTGGGGGTATTGATGATCTCCCTGGCCTTGCGGGCGGGCGTGGAAACTGTCCCGGCCCGAGGGGGGCGCTATGTGGAAGCGATCATCGGTCCGATCGCCACCTTGAATCCGCTCCAGATCCAGCTGGGAGATCCAGAAGCCGATATCACCCGCTTGATCTTTAACGCCCTGGTCCGGTTCGACGAGCGGGGATTGCCCGTGGGGGATCTCGCCCAACGCTGGGAGGTTTCCGAGGATGGATTGCGATATACGTTCTATCTACGCCCGAACGTCCGCTGGCACGATGGAGCCCCGCTGACAGCGGACGATGTTCTGTTCGCTGTGCGTCTGTTGCAGTCGCCGGAGATCCCGGGCCCTCCTGAGCGCGCGCGCCTTTGGCAATCCATCGAGGTCGTTCCGGTGAACAGCTTGACCGTGCAGTTCCGGCTGCCGGAGCCGTTAGCGCTCTTTCCTGATCTCCTGACCTTCGGGATCCTGCCTGCCCATCTCCTGCGCGATGTCCCGCCAGCTCAGCTGAGCACGCACCCATTCGCCCTGAATCCGATCGGTACCGGCCCCTATCGGGTGATTGGCGTGCATGTTGAGGAGGGGCGGATCCAACGGGTCGTCCTTTCCGCGAACCCTTCATATTTCCGAGGGCCGCCGTTGCTGGAGCGAGTGGAGTTCCGTATTTTCCCGGATACTCGAACGGCCCTTCTGGCCTATCGCGCAGGGGAGGTCCAGGGGATCGCCCGCATCTCTCCCTTAGATCTCGATCAGATCCGCGCCCTTCCTTCCCTGAACTTATTCTCGGCGCTGCTTTCCAGCTATCAGGCGATCCTGTTGAATCATGCCTCGCCGCTGTTCCGCGATCGGGAAGTGCGGGAGGCCCTCTGGCTTGCCTTAGATCGGCAGCGCTTGATCGATCAGTTCCTATCCGGCCAAGGTGTGATCGCTGACAGTCCGATTCCGCCCGGAAACTGGGCGCATCACCCGCAGCTTCGAGCGATCCCGTACGATCCAGAGAAAGCCCGAGCCCTGCTGGAGGCGCGGGGTTGGGTGATCCCTGAAGGCGGAACAGTGCGCCAGAAAGGCGATCTGACATTGCGGTTCCGGCTGGCCGCGAGTGCTGATGGGTTCCATGAGCTGATCGCTCAGGAAATCGCGCGGCAGTGGCGGGCGATTGGAGTCGCGGTGGACGTGGAACCCATCCCAGGGGATCTGGTCGAGCAGGTCCTGGCCCCCCATCGCTTCGACGCCGCGCTGGTTGAGCTGATGGTGCCGGGGGATCCTGATCCCTATCCCTTCTGGCATGAGACCCAGGCGGATTCCGGGCAAAACTACGGTGGGTTCCGGGATCGGGACATCAGCGAGGTCATCGAGGAAGCCCGTCGGACCATGGACATCGTTCGCCGTCGGGAGCTTTATTGGCGCTTTCAGGAGCTGTTCCAGGAGAAAGTCCCGGCGATCTTGTTGTTCTACCCGGTTTACACCTTTGCCGTGGATGAGCGGATCTCCGGGATCCAGGTGGGAGGGCTATTCTATTCGCCGGCAGACCGCTTCGACGGGATCGGGGAGTGGTATACCCTGGTTCGCCGCCGGATCATTGTGCGATAGCGCGGAGACCGGGGGGAGGGACACCCCTTGTGGGCGCCCATGGCCGGCGTAGCCCGTTGAGCCGATGGACCGGGCCATGATACGTACTTAACCTTCGGGCCGGCGCTCCGCCTTATGACCGACGACCCAGAGCTGGAAGAATCGGGGGTCTGTGTACTGGCGCACCTGCAGACCGGCGGACCTCATAACCTCCTGGATGCTCTCTCCCGGCAAGAACCGGCTGCGCAGCCTAAGCAGCCGCTCCATCCAAGCGATCGCCTTCACCAGCCAGCGCGTGATATCCGGCTCTTCAATGACCAGCCTCCCCCCCGGTCGGAGCACCCGCGCCGCCTCCCGGATCGCCGTCTCAGCATCAATGAAATGATGCAGGGCATCGACGATCAAGATCCGGTCGAAGGTGGAATCGGCGAAAGGGAGGCGCTCCGCCAAGGCCTGAACGAGAAGCAGTTCCGGCGAGCGCCGGGCCACCTGAAGCATCCCCCACGCAGCGTCCACCACAACCGTCGCCCGGACCTGGCGCCATAAGGCGCGGGCCACCCGTCCGGTTCCCCCGCCGAGATCCAGCAGCCGCCCATCCGCTGGAAGCCCCAGGTGTTCCGAAAGCGGTCCGAGATCCACAAAGCGGAACAAGCGGTCATACCACGGGGCGAGCTTTTCAAAGAGCCAGTTCGAGGCCATTGGTTCCCCTACCTCCAAGGTGAACGCATCGGCACTGAAAGCGCCTACTACTGCTTTTTCGCCTTGGGGGTCCGGTGGGGGATCTCTCCACTCTTCCCCCGCCGAAAGCCCCCAAATGGATTGGCGCGCCTGGTATCTATGATGCTATCGTATCGGATGAAAGCCACGGTGTCCACAATCGCCAACCTCCTACAGGGAGCACGGTTCCCCATGGAGCTCGCGGATTGGCAGGAGGCGCTCAAAGCTTATCGAGAGGACCGAAGCTCAGGCGCGATGGCCTTGGCCCATCAAGCAGCCGCCCTCGTGGAGCGGTGGGCTCAGAGCTATCCGGAGGGGCAGCTGACGAGTTTCCTGATGGAGCTGGATGGGTTGCTTCAGGCTCTACGGGAAGCGCATCCGGACATGGCGCCGTTGCTCCATCTGATCGAGGCAGCCCGCCAGGCGGTGCAGGGAGCCTCCGCGGTCCCAGCTGCCCGAGCGGCGTTGGTCGCCGCCATCCAGACCTTCCAGCGCCGCCTCGAAACCCACGAGCGTGCAGCCGCCCGGCACGCCGCCTCATTGCTCCGCTCGGCACGGGTGATCATGATCCACTCGCGGAGCGGTATGGTCGCCCGAACCCTCGCCCTTGCGGCCCAGAGGGGCCGATGGCTTCAGGTGATCTGTCCGATCGCGGAGCCCGGCGGGGAGGGCCATCAGATGTCCGAAGAGGTGGCGGCGATGGGACACACCGCCGTCCTCCTCCCCGATTTCGCGGCAGCGCATTGGATCCCCCGCGTGGACCTGGTCTTGGTTGGGGCGGACGCCTGGGAGGAGGAGGGGATCGTGAACAAAATCGGAACCCTGACCCTGGCGGTCATGGCCCGGGCGTTTCAGCGCCCGTTCTTTGTGGTGGCCACCTCGGAGAAACAATGGCCTCCCTGGGCCGGTCCCCACCCAACCCGTCAGGAACCCCCATCGCTTCCCGGCAGCGAGATCCCGTGGTTCGAATTCGTCCCACGCTCCTACATCACCGGCCTGATCTTAGAAGATGGGTTACGTCTGACATAGACAGCAAGCCTTCCCCACATCGCAACCCAGGACTAAAGTCCTAAAAGCGAGCTTGATCAAAGCCACTACAATTTTCAAAAGCTATGCCGTGAATCTCCTCGTAAGGTTCTAAGGGTGGGGCTGGGCGCTGAAAGTGCCCGGCCCCGCCCCTGAAACCGTTCTCAATTCCAATCATTGAACACCTCAGCGCCGGGACGAAGCGTTCAGCCCTTGAGGCGGAATTCAATCCATCGCACAAGGGGCAAGCATGGGATGCTATCAAAGAGAAAAAGGGCAGGGTCTGGTGGAATATGCCCTATTGCTTTTGCTCATCGCCCTGATCGTCCTGATCGCCCTTACGGTATTCGGGCAGACAGTCTCCGGTTTATATTCCCAGGTAGTGTCCAGTTGGCCATAAGCCTGGCAGTACGTCCTGTGGGATCCGGGCTCCTTCGATCTATAAATGATCCTCTTCACCCCCCGACCTCTTCGCATCGACTGAAGTCAGCCTCCATGGACCTTTGGCTAGCGGTTGGCCGATGCCGACCGGATACTGTGTCCGTGTAGACGGACGCCCGGCATACAGCGCCTCGGAAGGCCGATTTCCCATCGGCGCTTGAAGTCCTCTGGGCCTTCAATTGACCTGCACCGAGAATCCTGCGGGGCGCTCGCCCCGTCGTGTCTCCCTCGCTCAGCATATTCCCCCATGATCGGCCCCGGCGTTTTGGAGACGCGCATAACTCGGGGCCCTCAAGCCCGTTATCCATGATAGGAGCTGGTTCGCAGAGAGGCTCCCAAACCCTGCACTGGTCCAAATGGTCGAAAAGGAGGCGTGCGATGCGTCGGATCGGTTTCTGGCTTCTGCTGCTCAGCGGAATGTTCTTCGCTGTGGGGACCGCATGGGCCCAGGAGCCCTCGCCCACTCCGACACCCCAACCCGGGCGCCCCGTCCTGGCGCGAGGAACAATCACCGCGATCGCCACGGAGTCGTTAACGCTTCGGACAGAGCGCTGGGGCGACCTCACAGTTCAGATCCGCGAAGGGACCCGCTTTCACGTTCCTGGCTTTGTGCGGCCGGATCTAAGCGACGTGCGGGTGGGGGATCGGGCGACGGTCCACGGTCGTTGGCTGGAAGAAGGGAAATCCTTGGAGGCCCAGTGGGTCATCATCCGTGGTCCCACTCAGGTCCGCCATGGGACCATCGAGCGGATCGATGCGGCGGCGCAGAGGATGGAAGTGAAAACGCGTGTCGGTGAGACGATCTCGGTGGAGTGGACAACGCACACACGCCTGCACGTCACCGGGGTGATCTCGCCCACCTGGTCGGATTTGGGTGTGGGCTATCCGGTTACCGTGATCGGCCACTTTGTGGAGGGCACGTTCCTGGCCGGCCGCGTGGTCTCCCATCGCCCTCACCGGTTGTTCCGCGGCACGCTCCAGGGGGTGGAAGGAACCACCCTCGTGATCCAGACCCGAGATGGGGAGGTGGTCCGGCTGCTGACCGATGCGCAGACCCGCATTCGGGTGGTGGGTCATCCGAAGGCCACCCTGGCGGATCTCCAACCAGGGGATATCGTGACCGCCCGGGCGATCGGCAACCCCGATGGGAGCTGGCTGGCCCGCACTGTGATCGCTCGCTCCCCCAAAGCTCCGAAGCCAACTCCCCCTGGGATGGACCATGGCCCTCGGCCCCCTCGACGGCCATAGGCCCGGTCTCCCTGTTCGCAATGTCTTGGCCCTTTGCGTTTCGGGGATACGCGGTGGAGGAGGGTCGGCCTCTCCACCGCGCATTCCTCTCCCTACAGCACAGGGGGCTGCAGGGAGAGGAATGCCAAGACCGGCAGGAGACCTGGACGAAGCAGATCGTCCGCTTATAACGATCACGAAAGTATAGAATAGGGCGGTGGGCCTTTGAGGCATCGCCCCATATTTCGCCGCTGGAACGACATGGAGGCAACGCGCATGCGCCTTCGGAGGATCACGATCAGCTTGCTGATCGCATTGGCATCCGGGATCCTCGGATGCACCTCACCTGGGAAAGGTGCTCCTGTCCCCACTCAAGGCGAGGGGCAGCCTCTCCGCCTGCCCCAGGCGCCCTCCCCTTCCCCAGCTGTGAGGAACACTCCGTCGGAATCGATAGAAGAGGTGCTCACCCTGGAGGGCCCCATCGAGGCGGTCATCCCCGGAGGTTATCAGGTGGCGGGCCATCGCATCCAGGTCTCTTCGGAAAGCCTCTCGGAAGGCCCCCTTCCGCCCGGAATTTACGTGACCGTGATCGGTTCCCGCGCCCCCGATGGATCGATCCTCGCCGAGTCTATAGAGGTGCTGCGCCGCCCAGAGGCGGAGGGAGAATGGGAGGGGATGATCCAGGAGGTGTTTTCCGATGGATATCGGGTAGATGGACGGCGGGTGTTTGTGTTGCCTACCACGGCCGTGATCGGGGTCCCAGAGGTCGGCCTCGAGGTTTATATATCTGGCTTTGAACAGCCCGATGGCTCCATTGTGGCCGATAGCCTGATCGTCATAGAGTCCCCATGAGAAACACCTCCCTTCGCGCCTTGAACCTTAGCCCATGCCTGGCCCGATCCCCTTAAAAATCCTCCACCAGGAAGGGATTGGCCACGCGTTCCTCACCAATGGTGGTCCAGGAGCCGTGCCCGGGATAGACCCGCGTTTCATCAGGCAGGGAAAGCAATTTCTCCCGGATGCTGCGCATCAGCGTCTCATAATTCCCCCCGGGCAGATCGGTACGGCCGATGCCACGGGCGAAGAGGACATCGCCATCGAACACCGCGCCCATCTCCGGCTCGTAGAGCGAGATATGCCCCGGCGTGTGTCCGGGCGTGAACAGCACATGGAACTGCAAGGTTCCCACGCTTAAGGTCTCCCCATCCGCCAGCTCCAGATCGGGCGGCGGGCTGGGCGGCACAGGGATCGCCCACCAGTCCGCGCCCCCCTTCGCCCGCAGGAGCGGCAGATCCCCAGGGTGAAGGGCCAGCTGAGCGCCGGTGGCGGAGATCACTGCCCCGTTCGCCCCGATGTGATCCCAGTGCGCATGGGTGTTGACCACGTAACGTACTTTCAGATCCAGCGTACGAACCACTGCGAGGATCTGCTGGGCATCCCAGCCCGGATCGATGATTACCGCCTCCCGGGTTTCCGGACAGGCGACGATGTAACAATTGGTGGCCAGGGGACCTACGGTCAGAACCCGCAAAAGCGCTCGAGTCGAAGGGGCGTTGCGATGCATCCTAAACCCCCTCCTGCTCCTCTAAAATGGCTCGGATGGCCGCCTCCATATACGGCAGCGCCAGGCCTCCCAACCCGCTCCCGAAAAGCACCCCCGTGATCCATCGCATCCATGAGTTGAAGGAGCCGATGGCATCCCCCACATAGAACCACGAGGGCAGGCGTCCTCCGGTCAACAGCACGAGCCATGCGTTGTCGTAGCGAAATCCACGCTCGCCGATCCCATAAAGCAGATCGTTGATGAAATGGGAGGTCCCATCCACGGCCATCGGGAGGGCCAGGAGGATGAAAGCGCCCACAGGGAGCGGGCGCCAGCGGCGTCCATTGAATGCGTAGAACAGGGCTGTGACCCAAAGGCTGGTATACATGGAGATCATGCGATCAGACCAAGCCACTTTGTATCCGAAAGCCGGATTGCCAACAAAAGCCCGCAGCTGCAGCGGGTCCTCATACGGCCAGACCTGGCGGATCTCGCTCAGCGAATACATCGGTTTGGGCCCGAAGAGGAAAAGGGAGCGTTGGGGCAGCTGATGGCAGAAGAGACTGTAGAGATCATAAAGCCATCGCCCAGGCATCTCCCATCCGAGATGCATCAGGATCGGTGCCAGCCAGGGGAGGCCGACAAAAAGCCCATATCCGGCCAGGAAGATCCAGATCCACTGGCGTAGAAGCCACCGGCCAATACGCTCCGAGGTCGGGCGCTGCACTTCCAACAGCCGTCCTCCTAATCCGCCCCTCTGAGCCCCCATATTCATCTGAATAGCCTTATCCTGAAAAGAGCTCATTTTGAAGACTCCTGAGGCCGCCAAACCCTCGATTGGGCATTATAGGAGAAACGAGCGATGTCCGACATCTCTGGGAGGGCGCGCCTCCTAAGACGCCGAGCGATGGCCCAGGAGGGCCACCCGCCGAGGAGCACCCTTTAAGCGTCATGGCGCTTTAATTCTATCGGATCTTTGGAGTGTATGCCGCTTGTTCGGGAGGCATAGGGCGAACGCCCGGACAGTTCCCTTCCGAGAAGGGCGCTTAAGCGCTCCATCACAACCACAAGCTTGGGATCTCTCTGGGCTCTCCGACCGGCTTTCTTTTCCAACCCGAACAAGGACCACGGGCTGCGCACGGGCAGCGATTTGAATTATGATATCCATAAGCTCATACCCAAAAGCCCTGCCGGAGGTTTCCGATGCGTCTGCCTTTCTTCGGCCCCACATTCGAGGAGATGTTGGATCCATCGCATCAGCCCCCGGAAGTCCGCACCCGGGCCCTTGCGGCCCGCGAGCAGGATCCTCTTGATCCCTATAACCTCTTCAACATCACCTGGCGCGATCCAGCCGGCCGGATTTATTATGAGGTCTTGCCTCCAGCGCTCACCGGGGTGGAGGCCCCCATTGCGGTGATCTACTCCAAGGATTTCCCCACCGGCTCCCATAAGGTCGGGGCCGCTTATTCGATCCTGATGGAGAAAGTTCTCTCAGAAGGCCTACGGCCAGGGGAGCACATGCTGGTCTGGCCCTCGACCGGGAACTATGGGATCGGTGGGGCCTGGGTCGGAGGGCGGATGGGGTTTGAGGGGGTGGTGATCCTCCCCGAGGGGATGAGCCGGGAGCGCTTCGAGCGCATTGCCGCTTACGGCGCCCGAGTGATCAAAACCCCCGGCTCCGAAAGCAACGTGAAGGAAATCTACGACAAATGCAGGGAGTTGGCTGCCGCCGATCCCCGCGTGCGGATCCTGAATCAGTTCAGCGAATTCGGGAACTATCGTTTTCACTACCACGTGACCGGCAACACCATCGTCGAGCTGGCGGCGCAACTTCAGAACCAAGGGGTCGGAAACGGCCGGGTTGCCGCTTTCGTGTCGGCGATGGGCTCGGCCGGGACGATCGGCGCGGGCGATCGTCTCAAACAGCTCTGGCCGACCTGTCGGGTCGTGGGCCTGGAGCCCATCCAGTGTCCCACGCTGTATATGAACGGCTACGGGGTCCACGACATCCAGGGGATCGGGGACAAACACGTCACCTGGATCCATCACGTCATGAACATGGACGCCTTGATGTGCATTGACGATCTCTCGTGTAAGAAGGGCTTGCAACTGCTGACCGAGGAGCCCGGCTGGAAAGTGCTGGCCCGCTGGGGAGTTCCGGAGGCCCAGATCGAGCGCCTCGCTCAGATCTTCGGCATCAGCGGGATCGCCAATGTGTTGGGAGCCATCAAAACGGCGAAGTTTTACCGCTTCGGGCCGAAGGACCTCATCGTCACCGTGGCCACCGATAACATCGAACGCTATCGATCGGTGATGGCCGAGCTCACCCAGCAGTACGGGCCGATGGATGAAACCGAGGCCACGGTGCGTCTGGTCCATATCTTCCACGGCCAGGGGCTGGACTGGATCCAGGAGGGGACACAGGAGAACCGACGCCGGTGGCATAACTTGAAATACTTCACCTGGGTCGAGCAACAAGGGAAAACCGTAGAGGAGCTGGACGCCCAGCTGGATCCGGAATATTGGGAGCGAGAGCAGGCGCGCATCCCGGAGCTTGACCGGCTCTGGCGGGAGGCACGAGGATTCTAACAGGCCCCGAGAGATGGCACGGGGACGAGCGATGGATCAGGAGCCCGCGATCGCTGCCTTCTTCGATGTGGATTACACTGTCCTCTCCGTGAGCTCGGGAAGACAGTGGGTGCGCTATCTGCGTCGAAGCGGCCGCATGACTTGGTCGCTCTGGTGGACGTTCGTCTGGCTGGCGCTGCGCTACTATCTGGGGCTATTGGAATTCCCTCGAGCCAGCGCCAAGCTGACAGCAATGATCGCCGGCGCTGACGAGAAGGCTTTCCGGGAAGAGACCCGCCGCTGGTTTGAGGAATGGGTGCGGCCCTATATCGCTCCGGGGGCCGTGGAGCGGATCGCCTGGCACCGCGCCCAGGGGCATCGCCTGGCTCTGGTTTCCGCCGCCACAGAATACGTCGTGTGCCCCCTGGCGGAGGCCTTAGGAGTCCCGGATTACTTATGCACCCGCCTGGAGGTTGTGGACGGACGTCTCACCGGACGGGTGGTGGAGCCTCCCTGCTACGGCCCGGGCAAGGTTTATTGGGTGGAACGCTATGCGGCGGAGCATAGGGTGGATCTCTCCCGCAGCTATTTCTACTCCGACAGTTACACTGATCGGTATCTCCTATTGCGAGTTGGCCATCCGGTCGCCGTGAATCCAGACCCCCGCCTGAGGCGGCTAGCCCAACAACGGGGATGGCCGATCGAGCGCTTCTATTGAAGCGACGGATTGGTCTTTGCGGCTTATAGACCTTGGAGATCTTTGGGATGTTGAGGGCCGCCTTCGGCGGCCCTCAACATCCCAAGTGACCTGCCCCTGCAGCCTTTGAGCCTCAGGGCTCCGCTTTAGGCAGCAGGCGAACCAGAAGCGGCCCAACAAAGGCGCTGAGCAGCACGTAGGCAGCCACAAGAGGAGCAAAGGAAGCGGACGGCTGGGCCTGGACGACCAGGCCGGCGATCACCCCGGAGAGCTCTCCCCGAGCGACCAGCAGCGCCCCCGTTCGCCAGCGGCCCCATCGGCCCAGCCCTTGCCGTCGGGCCGCCCACCATCCGGTTATCCCCTTCGTCACCCCAGTGATCAGAGCCAGGCCCCCGGCTAGGGGCAGCACCGGCGGCAACAGCGACGGATCCAGGCGCAGGCCCAGTGTGAGGAAGAAGATAGCAGCTGAGAGATCCCGCACCGGCCCGATCAACCGCCGCGCTCGCTCTTTCACGGGGTCGGAGACCGAGAGCCCCAACAGGAACCCGCCGATCGCCGTCGGGATCTGCAGCAGATAAGCAATCCCTCCTGCCAAAAGAGCCAATCCGAAGAGGGAAAGCAAAAGAACCCCGTCGCTTTCATGATTGATTGCGCGGGTGAGAGCCTGGCCGAAACGGATGGCAAACCACAGCGCACCTGTCGCCAAAAGCACACTCAAAAGCAAGGGGCCAAGCCAAGCCCCCTCAGCACGAAATAACAATATGGCGGCAGGAGGGAGCAAAAGGGCAATCAGCACATCCTCCATGATCGATAGCGAGACAGCAATACGGGCCTCCGACCGCTCCTCCCACCCCAACTCGGCGATCAGATGGGCAAGAATCCCAGAGGAAGTGATCAGGGTCGCACCGCCCATCAGCAGGGCCAGGGGCAGCTCCCATCCCAGCCCGATCGCCAGCACGAAACCGGGAAGGAAATTCAGCAGAGCATCCACAAGAGCGTCTGGGAGATGGGTCTGGAGGGCCTCTCGTAGCTCCTGCCCGCTGTATTCCAGCCCCAGCATGAAAAGCAGGAGCAGGATTCCGATTTCGGCCGTGGTCTGGACAAAAGATTCGCTGAAACGTAATGAGGCAAGACCTCCCTCCCCGAAAGCTAGGCCGGCCATGAGCATCAAGGGAATGGGGGAGAATCCCAAACGATGGGCTGCGCGATAGAGGAGGGCAAGGCCTATAAAGATCAAACCCAGCTCGACAAAAACCATCCCGACCTCCGGAGATCCGAATGTGCCTCCGACGGCTCATAGGATGGGGGGATAAGGCCCCTGGCTTCCATAGCTTAGGAGCCCAGCTCCCTAAGCCCTGGTGAGAAAACCCACGCCTGCATGCCAGGGTGCACAACCAGCTGGGAGCGGAAAGAGTGTGCTTTCCAGCAAACGGACCTCCGGCGGTCTCCGCCCCATGCCTTATTCCGGATAAGTTGGCCCCGCACCTAACGGCCCCACCATGTTTCGAAATTCTATCCGGCTCCACCCACAGCGGACGCAGGCCACCCGGATTTCCTCTAGGTAAGGATCATGTTCGTCCGGCTGGATCACGGACCAGCGAAGGCGACCAGCACACTGAGGACAGGTTGGGGTGATCAGCCAGGAATAGATCCCCGGCGGGTTGATCCAAGCTAGAACGGTGGCCACCAGGGCCAAGATCAGGCCGATCAGAGCCGGCCCCTGCGGCCGGAGCCCGATCCAAATCCCCAGCCAGACGAGGATGAGAAAGGCGATCAACCAGCGCACATATGGATAACGGATGAGCAACATGAGTTCCTCCACCCTTGGCGCGGAATGCGAATCCCCTGGAAGATTTTGGAGACAGGCCATCCAGAACAGGACGCTTGAACGTCGGTTTGCGTCTGGCCCGCCTCATGGCGGATATTTTCACCCCACCCTCCCCGTCCCTTATAGCCCCTTGTTCGTCAATCGATTGCGTTGTCTCATCCCTTCTTCGCGTTATTGGTGAAAATGGGAAGGTGCCCCAGGGAGATGATGTGACGCCACTTGGCCCGCTCCCCCTCTGTGAACACCGCTGCCTCCGCGATCACAATCGCGCCAGCCTTATTCATCAACAGACGCATCGCTTGCAAGGTCGATCCGGTGGAGATCACATCATCCACCAGCACCACCTTGCGCCCGTGGACCAGTTCGATATCCTTCTCGTCCAGATACAGGGTCTGAGGCTGCCCGGTGGTGATCGAGAGGGTCTCCGCGCTCAGGGCCTCGCCCATATAGGGCTTGTAGCTTTTGCGCAGGATCACATAGGGCAGGCCGGTTTCAATGGAGAGCTGATAGGCCAAGGGAATCGCTTTGGCCTCAGGGGTAACGATGACCTCGGCCTCCTTTGGAATGCGCTTCGCCAGCTCCTTGGCCGCCGCCAGCACCACCTCGGTATCCCCGAGCATGTTGAAGATCGCGATCCGCACGCCGGGGGCGATCTCAAACAACGGAAGATGCCGGATCAACCCAGCGATCTCCACAGTATAGGTCTCACGCTTCGGGCTCATGGGGCCTACCTCCCGCTCAGATGCCGAAGCTATTATACCAGAGAGAACAAGATAGCAATGCTTCTTCCGGATTGGATTTGGGGGGTTTGGAGGCGAGCCCTTTCGACTTCCTCCGCAAGCTCTGAACGGGGAACCCTTCCCATACATAGCCCTTTGGGTTCCAGGTTTCTATAATGGAGGTGATGGACTCTTAAATATTGATACCCGGAGGGAGCGATGAAGGCGGTGATCCCGGTGGCCGGATTTGGAACCCGACTACGGCCCCATACCTACAGCAAGCCGAAGCCGCTGATCAACGTGGCCGGCAAGCCTTTCCTAGGCTACATCCTGGAAAAGCTGGCGGCTCTGAATCCGGAGGAGTACATCTTCATCGTGGGTTACCTGGGCGATCAGATCCAACACTATGTGGATAGCACCTATCGGCTTCCCGCCCGCTATGTCGAGCAAAAGGAGCTCCTTGGACAAGCCCACGCCCTCTGGCTGGCTCGGGATTACATCGATGGTCCGATCGTGATTATTTTCGCGGATACCCTCTTCGAAGCCGACCTGCAGAACCTTGATGCCTCGGATATGGACGGCATCGCCTTCGTAAAAGAGGTGGAAGATCCCCGGCGTTTCGGCGTGGTGGAACTGGACGCGCGGGGATATGTCTCCCGATTTGTGGAGAAGCCGACCAGCCTGGAGAACCGCCTCGCGGTGATCGGAATGTATTACATCCGCAACGGCCCCCTTTTGGTGAAGGCCTGCGAGGAACTCATGGCCCGAGGCATTCGCACGCGGGGCGAGTATTTCCTCACCGATGCTCTGAACATCTTTTTGGAATACGGCCAACGACTGCGGGTGCGGGAAGTGAACGTGTGGGTCGATTGCGGGACGCCTGAGGCGGTGCTGGAGACCAATCGGTATCTTCTTTCCCATGGTCACGACAACTCCCAAGAGGCTCGACGGGAGGGCGTGGTGATCATCCCGCCGGTCTTTGTCTCCCCCAGCGCCCACGTGCGGCACGCGGTGATCGGCCCCTATGCCACGATCGCGGACGGCTGCTTCATCGAGAACGCCATTATCCGGGATTCCATCGTGGACAGCGGAGCGCGTATTGTGAACGCTGTCCTGGAACAGTCTCTCATCGGACGTGATGCGTATGTGGGCGGACGGTTCCGGCGGTTCAATGTGGGGGATTCGTCCAGCATCGATTTCACATGAAGCTTTCGGAGTTCCACATCCGCTGTCGCTTGATCTTATGGGCACGTTCATGCGAGGCGGAAGCTATCCGCGTCCCACGGAAATCCTGTTTTTCCCTGCGCCGCCTCGGGGGTAATCACCCCTTTCAGGGGTTGATGATCTCCAAGCGTCGAAAACTTAAAGGGGCTACATGGTGAGAGGAATTGCCCCACCCTTTTCCCCTCCTCATGTGGCAAGGCCACACGGAGAGATCGGTTTCTTCCTGGGGTGCAGACCGCCTCCGGCGGCCCGCACCCCAGGAAGCACTTGGAGTGACCACCACCTCGTGGCTTGGGAAGGCACTTCTTGTACCACACATATGCTTCTGCAACGCCTGGAGAATTCGAGCCCTTGGATCGCATCCTCTAAAGCGCTTCCGTCTCCCTAGCCCTACCTTTCGCACCCGATTCCATCCCCATCCCCATCGAACCGATGGGGATCCCCATACCGGTGGTCCACCGGGAAGTTCCGATAAGGGATGTCCGCGCAATCCAAGTCCGGCGGCGGAGGCGGGATGCAAACGGTCGGATAGGCCGGATGGCAGTTCCCGCCCGATGGCGCCGCCGTCGGGGTGGGAAGGGCCACCGCCGTGGGCGTCGGGGTTGGCAGCCCCCACAGCCCCCGCCCCGCCGCCCGGGCCTCGGCCTCCGCCGCCCGGAAGGCCTCCGCGCAGGAGACATCCGGCGGGACAGTCATCGCCGCCGCATACCCCTCCCGCACCAGCGCCAGGTTCACGAAAACATCCCCCGCGATCACGTAGCGCAGCAGCCGCCCGTAGCGGTCGGTCTCCGAGACGTCCGGCACCAAAAGGAGCGTCTTCCCCGCCACCAGGCGTCGGTTCGCTGCGGCCGCCTCGGCATAGAAGGGCTGGCCCCGCTCGGGGGTGTTGATCCCGATGTAGCGGACCCGGAAGGTTTGGCCTCCGATGGCCACGTCGATGGTGTCCCCGTCGATCACCCGGACCAGTTGGGCGGAGATCACCGCGCGCCCCGGCGGCAGGCACTCCGCCCCGGGGATCGCTCGCAGGTCATCGGAGCGAATCTCCGGTGTCCAGGTGGCCGTCGGTCGGGGGATGCGGGTGGGCGTCGCGGTTGGGATCCGAGTGGGAGTGGTGGTCGAGGAAGGCGTTGGCGACGGAGCTGGCGCAGACGAAGCGGTGGATGTAGGCCCTGGGGCAAGCGTGGAGGTGGTGGTGGACATCAGGATCGGACTCTCCGTGCGGGCCAGCTGGGGCACAGAAGGCGTGTGGATAACTGTGGCCGTAGGCACCGAAGCCGAAATGGAGAGCGGGGTCGGAGATGCGCCGCGTTCGGAAAGCGAGCTCAAAACGGCCAGAGGGGCGCTACAAAGGATCAGCGGTCCAACATATAGAACGCCCAACGCGACCAGACTGGCGGTGACGAGTATGATTTTCCCTGCGCATCCCAGTCCCCGGAAAGCCCCCCACCACCAGACAGCGAAGACCCGTAGGAAGATCCCGAGCTGTCGAAACACATCTTCCGACTTGGGAGATTCCTCCTGCATTGCCGATTCCTCTTAAGTCTTTCCGGAGATGAAACGGCTCACGAAGGCCCCCTAGAGGTCTCGAGGAGCTCTATGGCCTCGGTCTTTAACACCGCAATGAAGGGGACATTCCGAAACTTCTCATCCAGGTCCAGCCCATATCCGAACACGAAGACATTGGGGATTTCGAAACCCACATAATCCAGGGGGACAGCGATTTCACGACGGGCCTTCTTATCGAGTAGCGCGCAGACTCGTAAAGTGGCCGGGTTACGGGTCCAGAGCAGCCGCAGGATATGATCTAAGGTCCGCCCGCTATCCACGATATCCTCCACGATCAGGACATGGCGACCCTCAATATTCGTTTGGAGATCCATCAGGATGCGCACCACCCCTGTGGACTGACGGGCGCCTACTCCGTAACTGGCGATCGCCATGAAATCGACCTCATGGGGAACCGTGATGTGGCGCATGAGATCCGTTAGGAACATCACCCCGCCCTTCAGCACACAAACCAGCACTAGATCTTTACCGACATAATCCCGAGAGATCTGCTCCCCCAGTTCGGCGATCCGGCGTTGCAGCACATCCGCTGGGATCAAGATCCGCTCGATCAGGTGCTCACATCCCCACCGTGGGGAGGTTTCCACAAGGGTCTCCGTCATCCAGATCCTCCATCATTTGTAGTAGTGCCCTTTAGTGCGATGATCGCTCCATTGGGTGATGGTTGTTTTTCTTCGTGGGGTGGGGGGCCCCGTAATGGCCCCCCCCCC
>NZ_JBHOQJ010000174.1:0-7149 GCF_042408365.1 Thermoflexus sp. | reverse complement strand
ATGCCCTCCTCCGTGCAGTAGCCGTATTCCCGCTGCACCAGGTAGAGCAAGGGAAGGATCGCCGAGCGCTTCACCGGATATTTCGAAAGGATCGCCTCGATCTCCTGAGCGTATTTTTCCTTGAGCATCCTCAGCCCTCAGAGAATGAAGATCGCCACACCGTCTTTAGATCCATTCACCACTCAATTCGGTAGCGACATGCACTCTCTCCCCTCCCCCGACACGCTTCCTCTACAACCCGCACCGTATCCACCGGCCGCTCCAACATCCAGGCGACGAGGGCCTCCAGCACACCTGCCGGCAGATCGCAACATGGCTCTGCGCAGGTCACGCCGACACAATAAGGACAGCGCGGGTTCTCCCAATAGAAGCGAGTCCCCTCCTGCCAGGCGCGAGGTGCAGAGCCTGTTTCCAGGCGCACAACGTTAACCGCCCGTTGCAAGGCGTTGCGAACCCGCTCCTGCGGGGCCTGCAGGATGCCCATGACGGTCCGGAGCAAATGAGCCACCCAGCCATACGCTTGGAGATCTCGTTGGAACACCTCATGACCGATCCGCCGAAGCACGACCCCCCCCCTCAGGGCCGAACCGTTCCCGGACGTGCTGGCAGAACGCGGAGATCTCCTCGAAGCGGACCCCCGGTTCGGGATTCATTGGGGGGAGCGCCTCCCGATACCGCCCCAGCCCGGCTTCCTGCAAGGCCTGGCTCCAGGCCTCTGATCCGATCACCTCGCGGACGGCAGCAAGGATCTGACGGGCGTATCGATTCGTCAGCTGTCCGCTGTTCACGCAGCCGCTCCCCCCAGTGCCTGAGCCAAAAAGGATTCCAGCAGCGGGGTCACCATCTCCGGACGCTCCAGGTTGGCGATGTGGCCGGCCTCCGGGATGACCTCCAGGCGCGCCCCGGGGATCGCCCGGGCCATGCGCTCCGCTTCATGAGGAGGCCGGGACACATCATCGGCACCCACCATCACCAGGGTGGGGATCCGGATCTCCCCCAACCGCTCCAGCACAGAGGACCGGCTGAAGATCCCCCGACCGATTGCGATGATCCCAGGAAGGCGCTCACTTGGGATCGCCGCCAGGCTCGCCTTGAATCGGGCCACCAGCTCCGGGTTCCGCTGAACCGTTTTCGGTGAGAAAAAGAACGGAACCAGGGCCTCCAGCATCGGCGGGGGGAGGGTTCCCGCTTGCTCCACCGCCGCCATCATGGCGAAATAGCGTTGCTTGGACTCCTCCGGCTCCGCCCCCGCATCGGTGTCCATCAGCACAAGAGCGGCCACCGCTTCCGGATATTTGAGAGCGACGCGCATCCCCCACATCCCACCCACCGAAAGGCCCACGATCGCGAATCGCTTCAACCCCAGCGCCTGGGCGAAGCCCCACATGTCCTCCGCCAACGCGTCCACCGAATAGGGCGAATCGGGAGGTGGATCCGAGCGGCCGTGGGCCCAGATCTCCGGCACGATGCAGCGGTAAGTCCGCGAGAGGGCCTCCACCTGGGGCTCCCACATCCGAGCATCCCAGAGATAGCTATGCCCGAACAGGATAGGAAAGCCATCGCCGCGCTCCTCATAAAACATCCGGCGTCCCCGGATCCACACTTCGGGCATGGCATCCTCCCTTCATTGGGGATCACTGGATTTCGTATAAAACTCGACGCCCGACGGCTTGTCCTCTGCCCGCCTCCAGCCCATGAGCCCCCAGGCCCGCGTCACCGATCCACCTCTCCCAACACAATGTCGATGCTTCCGATGATCGCCACCAGATCGGCCACCAAACTGCCTTTGGCCATGATCGGCAGCGCCTGCAGATTCACGAACGACGGCGCCCGGAAGTGGACCCGCCGGGGCCTTGGGGAGCCATCGCTGTTGATGTAGACCCCGAACTCGCCCCGCGGCGATTCCACCGCGTGATAGACCTCCCCCGGAGGCGGGCTGAAGCCCTCCGTCCAGAACTTGAAGTGATGGATCAAGGCCTCCATGCTCCAGGCCAGCTCCTCCTTGGGAGGTGGCGTCACCTTGCGGTCCGGGGTGATATAAGGCCCCTTGGGGAGGCGCCGCAGCGCCTGGTCGATGATGCGCAAGCTCTGGCGCATCTCCTCGATGCGTACCATAAAGCGATCGTAGACGTCCCCGTTCTCCCCCAGAGGGACATCGAACTCGAAATGATCGTAAGAGGAGTAGGGTTGGGCCTTGCGGACATCGTAATTCACCCCGGAGCCCCGCAGGGATGGGCCTGTGACCCCCCAGGCGATGGCGTCCTCGGGCGAGATCACACCGACCCCCTTCGTCCGCTGCAGCCAGAGGGGGTTTTTCTTCAACAGGCGCTCGTATTCGTTGATGCGGGCCGGCATGAGCTTCAGGAAAGCGCGCACGGCCTCCTCGAACCCCTCCGGGACATCTCGCCACAGCCCGCCGACCCGGAAGTAGGAGACCATCATCCGCTGGCCGGAGACCATTTCGAAAATGTCGAGGATCATCTCCCGCTCGCGGAAGCAATAGAGGAACACGCTCATCGCCGCGATGTCCAAGGCATGGGTTCCCAGCCAGACCAAGTGGCTGGCGATCCGCTGGAGCTCCGTGAGGATCACCCGGATGTATTGGGCCCGGAGGGGAACCTCCACCCCCATCAACTTCTCAACGGCCATCACATAGGCCAGGTTGTTGGACATGGGCGAGAGGTAATCGATGCGGTCCGTCAGGGGGATGATCTGAGTGTAGGTCCTGGACTCACAGTGCTTCTCGATGCCTGTGTGCAGATAACCGATGTCGGGCACCACTGAGACGATGGTCTCGCCATCCAGCTCCACCAGCAAGCGCAGCACCCCGTGGGTGCTGGGGTGCTGAGGGCCCATGTTCAGCAGGATGGTCTCGCCCCGGAGCGCCCGCTCCGAGACCAAGTGCTTCAGCTGCTCCAGGGTGAACGCTTGAACCTCGCCTTCCCGAAGGGTCATGTTCTCCCAGCCTCTTGAACGGAACGTGGATCAGGAACCCCTATGGCGGGCGGAGGACATGCCGAGAGCGCGCCGCCCGCCCGCAGAAACACCCCAGCCGTCGGAGCGCCCTACGCGGAGACCCTTCAGTCCTTCACGTAAGGTTTCCGGGCATCGATCTCCCGCCAGTTGAACGAAAACTGAACCGGCTCCACCACCAGGGGATGATCCCGCCGCAATGGGTGCCCCTCCCAATCCTCCGGGAGCAGGATGCGACGCAGGTCCGGATGGCCCTCGAACCGGATGCCGAAGAGATCGTAAACCTCCCGCTCATGCCAGTTCGCGGTGGGCCAAACCCCGGTCACCGTGGGAACCACCGGGTCGTCTTCTTCCAGGAACACTTTAACCCGAAGCCGCAGGTTGTGAGGGAGCGAGTAGAGATGGTAATTGACCGCAAAGCGCGGGCGGTCCGGCCAGTAATCAACGGCGCACAGGTCGGAGAGGAGATTGAACCGGCACCTGGGATCGTCCCGCAGGAAACGGCAAAGGTCCACCAGCGCCTCCCGACGGACCACCAAAGTGGTTTCCCCGCGGAACTCGATCACCTCTTGCAAGGCCTCTCCGAAACGCGACCGAACGGCTTCGATCACCTCCTGGAGCGACACCTTTGCCCTCCTGAGCCCAAGAGTTCTTATGGGCTGGGCCGGGCGTCTTTTTGGCGCCCGGCCCAGCCCACAAAGCGCAGGCGGCTCATCTATAAGGATCGGGGCCGTCAAAGGTGCTGCGCGCGGCCCTGAAATCCCTCAGGGGATCTTCACCGCCTGAATCAGTTGGACTTTAGACGAGCAGGCAATCTCCCCGAAGGTTGGGAATGTAAGAAGGGGAAAGAGCCGCACCCCTTTCATCCCCGGATGAAAGAACAGACACCCGGCCCCCCTACCCCCCTGCAAGCCATCCATTAGCGCGATGGCCGAATCCGACCGCCCTGCTGGATTTTCTTGTGGAGCGCCAGGATGCCCTCGATGAGCCCCTCCGGGCGGGGCGGGCAGCCGGAGACGTAGACATCCACCGGGATGATCTCGTCGACCCCCTGGACAATGGCGTAGTTATTGAACACCCCACCGGTGGAGGCGCAATCCCCCATCGCGATCACCCATTTCGGCTCCGTCATTTGATCGTAAAGTCGACGGACCACTGGGGCCATCTTCCGACTCACCCGCCCGGCGACGATCATGAGATCCGCCTGGCGAGGGGAGGCCCGCATGATCTCCATACCGAATCGGGAGAGGTCGTAGTGGCTGGCCTGGGTGGCCATCATCTCGATGGCGCAACAAGCCAATCCGAACAGCAACGGCCACATCGCCCGGGTGCGCCCCCAGGACGCCACCCACTCCAGGGCGTCCTCCAGGGTGGTCACCACCACGCCCATCTCCCCCGTCTTCTGCTCGGGCACCATCCCCACCACCGGCTGGCTCACCGTTCCCATTCGAACGCTCCTTTCCGCCACGCGTAGACATAGCCGATCAGCAGGATCAAGACGAAGAGTGCCATCTCAACCAACGCCAGCGCCTTGAAGGCTCGTACTTGCAAGGCCCAAGGGTAGAAGAAAATAATTTCGATATCGAACAGAATAAAAAGCAGAGCGGTGAGATAAAACTTAACCGGGAAGCGCCGCTGTGCTGGCCCGATGGGGATCATGCCGGATTCGTAGGGGAGATGTTTGCGGCGGCTCGGCCGCTTAGGGGCCAGGACCTGGGGGGCCAGCAAGGCGATCCCGCCAATCCCCAGCCCAACCAGAAGCAAAGTTAAGATCGGCACATACTCGAGCAGCGTCCCCGCCGGCATAGGCACCTTCTGAAGCAGGCTTTTGTTCATTTTACCACAAAGGGGAGAGGCGTCAACCTTTTGTGCGTTTGGGAACATGGGTTCCGTCGCCCCGCCAGGGTTGGAAACCCATAAAGACGCATTGTCTTCCCATGGCCCCTCAGATCGTCAAGGAGGCCAACAACATTTGGGGGCTGCCTTTGGCAGCCCCCAAATACATCCGAAGAAGATGATCATTATCCCTTTTCGTAACGATTCAACATGGTCCCACTCGGTTCGGAGCCCCGCGAAGAGGCGGAAGGACCCTACCTTCTTCATCCTCCAGGGGAAGACTTACGATGAGACGCCATATCCATATTGCGTGACGTGCAAACGGCCGAATCGTTACCTTATCCGGCTGATCCGGATCTAG
This sequence comes from Thermoflexus sp., assembly GCF_042408365.1. GTDB lineage: Bacteria > Chloroflexota > Anaerolineae > Thermoflexales > Thermoflexaceae > Thermoflexus. The sequence goes on along the minus strand of NZ_JBHOQJ010000174.1, from coordinate 1,979 downwards.
CTGCAAGCACGATGCGCGTTTCTTCTCCCTCCTGCTGGACCTCCACCACGGTGTATCCGTTGCGCTTCGCCCACGCGGTGACTGTGAACTCATCCGCATAGCCCCGCACCCGCACGGCCACCGCCTCCCCGGGGCCCAGGCCGGCCAGGGCCTGCTGGATCCGGCCGATGGGCGACTCGGTGCACAGCTCGATGGGGGCCCGCAGATCAACCGTCTGTACGATTCGCATCGCAGCCTCCAATCCGGGATAGGCGGGCCCCTGAGTCAGGGGCCCGCCCCGCGCGCTCAGCGCTCAATCGGCACCCCGATCGTGTTGCCCCACTCCGACCACGAGCCGTCGTAGTTACGGACGTTGGGGTACCCCAGGAGATGGCGCAGCACGAACCAGGTGACAGAGGACCGCTCCCCAATCCGGCAGTAGGTGATGACCTCCCGATCCGGTGTGACCCCCGCCTCCTCGTAGATCCGGCGCAGGGCCTCTGGGTCCTTGAAGGTGTCATCATCCTTGAGGGCCTTGGACCAGGGGATGTTCACCGCGCCGGGGATATGGCCGCCCCGCTGGGCCGCTTCGTTGGGATATTCCGGCGGCGCGGTGATCTCCCCCGTGAACTCCGCCGGCGACCGTACGTCCACCAGGACGATCCCTCGCTTGCCCAACACGTTCAGCACATAGGGGAGGTGCGCCCGCAGCCGAGCGTCCGGTTCCTGGGCCCGGTAGGTCGCCGGCGGGTACGTGGGCACCTCCTGGCTGAGGGGGCGCTTCTCCTCGATCCACTTCTTGCGGCCCCCGTTGAGCAAGCGCACGTCCCTATGGCCATAGAGCTTGTAGATCCAGAAGGCGAAGGCCGCGAACCAGTTCCGGAAATCGCCGTAGAGAACCACCGTCGTGTCATTCGAGATCCCGGCCCGGCTGTTGAGGGCCTCAAAGGCCTCCCGGCTCAGGATATCCCGCCGCACCGGGTCGTTCAGGTCCTTGCGCCAGTCGAACAGGACAGCTCCGGGGATGTGGCCCAGGTGATAGGCGCTGCCCGGGTCGTAATCCACCTCCACGATCCGCACCTTCGGATCCTGAAGGTGCTGGGCCACCCACTCCGTATCCACTAACGCCAAAGGATCCGCATACGTCGCCATGGCAACCTCCTTTCCCAGTTCATCTCGGAAAGCGAAGGGGGTTAGACCGGGTCCATGACCTCTAGTCCCCTATATCCCTATCCCCGGGATCTGGATACAAAGGGACGAAGGTAGAAAACCCAACCGGATATCTAGAAAGTGGGAAGATCTCAGCTTACAGTGGCGTAGAGAGCTTCAGATTTGGGGAAAGCGGGGGCAGGAGGAGGTCGAGTCCGCTCAGCGGGGCGCGCGTCCCAAGCGGGCGGCCGCCCACTGCCCCCGCTTAGGACAGATACAGGTGTTCATCGGGGAAATGGAATCCACCCGCTGGGCGATCCGCCGCCGCGGAGCGCCCCTCGCACCAGCTGGTGGAATCCGATGGATGCCCATCATCGTCCTTCGATCACCTTAGGAGTTTGGGGCTATGTATAGCACGGGGGGCAATTTTTGTCAAGAGGTTCAGCGAAATTTCTAGGTTCCGGGATCATGGTGATCCGGGCACCTCCGGGGCCCGGATTGGTAAGGCTGTACGATGGCCTTAGGAAAGGCCTTCCATAGGGGGAGATCCTTCACAATGGGGCGGATTGGCTTCCTATTTCCCCTTCCCATGCGACTTCGTCACGCGAGGAAGAGGGAAGTTCCCGAATGGGGTGCGGGCCGCATCGATTGCTCGCGCCCCACAGAAGTTCCACAAGGATGACTCCCTGTTGCTCTGGAACGGATAAGGAGATTCCGTGAGGACCCCAGGGTTCGCGGTTTTGCCGCTCACGGGGCGGGGAGCGCCCATTCCACCAGGGTGTAACGGCACCGGCGTTCCGGCCCCACCGTGCCCACCACCAGCCAGACCCGATCCCGCCCGCTCATCACAT
>NZ_JBHOQJ010000172.1:0-5299 GCF_042408365.1 Thermoflexus sp. | reverse complement strand
CTGGGTCTTCGTCCGGGGTTACCTTTTCGCCGTGCGGGTGGAGGACGAACGGGAGCGGCGGATCCGGGAGGCCTCCGGCGAGCGCCATGGTTCGGTCGGGGAAGTCGTCGTCAAAGCGCCCATGCCCGGCCTCATCGTGGCCGTTCCCGTCCAGGAAGGCCAGCCCGTTCGCAAAGGGGAGAAACTGGTCCTTCTGGAGTCTATGAAGATGCAAAACGAGATCCGGGCGCCTCGCGATGGCACCGTGAAAGCCATTCGGGTGAGGCCCGGTCAGAGCGTGGAGCAGAACCAGATCCTGGTGGTGCTGAGCTGAGGTTCGAACGGCTGCCGGATAAGGTCCGCTCCGCCCACCGGTCAGGAGCCGGACAGCCTGCTTGCCCTGGGAGGCACCTATGGCCGTCGAGATCCGATCGAGGGAGGAAGAGATCCGCGAAGCGCACCGGCGATGGCTGGAAACGATCCGGAACGCCCCCCAGCGTCGCCCGCGCTTCGAAACCCCCTCCGGCATCCCTCTGGAGCCCCTCTACACCCCCGCCGATATCTCCCTGGATTATGGGGAGGATCTAGGGTTCCCGGGGGAATTCCCCTTCACCCGCGGGATCTACCGGACGATGTATCGGGGCCGCCTCTGGACGATGCGGCAATACGCTGGATACGCCACCGCCGAGGAATCCAACCGGCGCTATCGCTATCTTCTGGCCCAGGGCCAAACCGGGCTTTCGGTGGCGTTTGACCTGCCCACCCAGCTGGGTTACGACGCCGACCATCCCCTGGCCCACGGAGAGGTGGGCCGGGTCGGGGTCAGTATCTGCTCCCTCGAGGATATGCGGCGCCTCCTGGACGGCATTCCCCTGGACCAAGTCAGCCTTTCGATGACCATCAACGCCCCGGCCGCCATCCTGTTGGCGATGGTCCTGGCCCTGGCCCGCGAGCAGGGCGTGGACTGGGCGCGGCTGCGGGGGACGGTCCAAAACGACATCCTGAAGGAATACGTGGCCCGGGGCCTTTACATCTTCCCCCCGGAGCCCTCCATGCGGCTCACGGTGGATGTGATTGCCTTCTGCCATCGCCACGTGCCGAACTGGAACCCCATCAGCATCAGCGGCTATCACATCCGGGAAGCCGGGGCCACCGCGGTGCAGGAGGTGGCCTTCACCTTCGCCCACGCTTTGGAGTACGTGCGGGCTGCCGCTCGGGCAGGCCTCACCATCGATGACATCGGGCCCCAGCTCTCGTTCTTCTTCAACGCCCACAATCATTTTCTGGAGGAAGTGGCCAAGTTCCGCGCCGCCCGCCGGCTGTGGGCGCGCCTGACGCGGGACCGGTTGGGGGCGACCTGTCCGGAGGCGATGATGCTCCGCTTCCATGTCCAGACGGGCGGGAGCACCCTCACCGCCCAGCAGCCGGAGAACAACATCATCCGGGTGACGGTCCAGGCCTTAGCGGCCATCCTGGGCGGCTGTCAGTCCTTACACACCAACGCCATGGATGAGGCGCTATGGCTCCCCACCGAGAAATCCGCGCGGGTCGCTCTGCGCACCCAGCAGATCCTGGCCTACGAGTCCGGGGTGGCGGACACCATCGACCCGCTGGCGGGGAGCTATGTGATCGAATACCTGACGGCGGAGATCGAGCGCCGGGCGCTGGCGGAGATCGATCACATCGAGGCCATGGGTGGGGCGCTGCGGGCCATCGAGACCGGCTACATTCAGCGGGCCATCGCCGAATCCGCCTATCGGACCCAACAGGCCATCGAGTCCGGCGAGCAGATCATCGTCGGCGTCAACGCCTTCCAGGTGGAGGAGGAGCCCGTCGATTTGGAACGCCTGAAGGTCGATCCGGCCATTGAAGAGGCGCAGCGGGCGCGGCTGCAAGCGCTGCGGGCCCGACGGGATCGGGAGCGGGTCTCCGCGCTGCTGGCCCGCATCGAGGAGGCCGCCCGCCGGCCCGATGAGCCCCTCATGCCCCTCTTCGTGGAAGCCGTCGCTGCCGACGTCACCCTGGGGGAGATCTGCGACGTGCTGCGCCAGGTCTGGGGGGAATACCGACCACCGGAGGTTCTGTAAAGTCAATTGAACAGTCATCAAGATCTGTCTCTTGACAGAATCCAACAGAGCCCTATCATGTTTCATAGATCCATCAACTGAATATGGTCGAGGTGCCCGACGCCCCGGATGGCAGGGCTGAAAGGCGAAGTCCGGTGAAAGTCCGGCGCTGTCCCGCAACGGTAACCACCGCCGCTTCGGCGGACGGTGGAAGCCCGGTCGCCCGCCTCGGCCTCCTCCGAGCCTCGCGGAAGGGGTAGGAGCGCCGCCCGACCCAATCTAGGGTCCGTTCTGGCTTTCCCGCGGCCTCCCTGTCCATTCCAGCAGGGAGGCCGCCTGTTTTGGGCCTCCGCTGGGATGGCCCCTGCCCCTTTCGGCGAGGGGTCCCATCCCAGTCTGGAGGTGTTCCTATGCGACGTATCTTGCAGGGGATTTGGATGCTCGCCATCCTGGCGATCTTGGTGGGCTGCGCGGGGACACCTACACCTTCCCCCACACCCACTCCCACGCCGGCTCCCACCGCCACCCCCACGCCAACCGCCACACCGGCCCCCACCCCTACGCCGGCGCCTTTCCTCACCATCGTGGATGACCACGGCCGGACCGTTGTGCTTCCGGCACGCCCCCAGCGCATCGTGACCCTCGCCCCCTCCGCCACAGAGATGATCTTCGCCGTGGGGGCCGGCGACCGCTTGGTGGGGCGCGACGAGCTCTCCGACTATCCACCGGAGGCGAAGAACGTCCCCAGCATCGGCGGCACCTACCCGACGATCAACACGGAGGCGATCGTGGCGATGCGCCCCGACCTGATCTTGGCCCCCGGCGTGATCAGCCCGGAGCAGGTGAAGGCCTTGGAGGACCTGAAGTTGGTGGTGTTCCATCAACGGACCCCTAAAGATATCGAGGAGATTTTCCAACAGATCCTGACGGTGGGGCAGCTGACCGGGAACGTGCAACAGGCGGAAAAGGTCGTGGCTGACCTGCGGGCCCGCCTGACCGCGATCGAGGAGAAGGTCCGCCAGGCCAAAGACCGCCCGAAGGTCTTCTACGAGCTCGACGCCACGGATCCGAGCAAACCGTGGACCGCTGGGCCGGGCTCCTTCATCGACCGGCTCATCACCCGGGCCGGCGGGCAGAACATCGGCGCCAGCCTGACCAGCGAGTGGGGGCAGATCAGCCTGGAGGAGTTAATCCGCCAGGATCCCGATCTCATCATCCTGGGGACGGCGAACTACGGCGAGACGCCGGAGAAAGTCCGGCAGCGCCCGGGGTGGAACCGCCTGCGGGCGGTGCGGGAGGGCCGCATCTATCCTATCGACGCCGATTTAATCTCCCGGCCCGGCCCCCGCATCGTGGATGGTTTGGAGGCGCTGGCGCGGATCATCCATCCGGAGCTGTTCCCCCAATCCGCCGCTGAGCAGGCTCAGACGGTCGCGCTCCTGGTCCCCGCGCCTGTGCGATGAGCCCGAGAGCAAGTTGCAAATTCCCAACACGCAACATGGACAAGGGAAATGTCCCTTCGAGCGCTTTCGCTGGTTTTCCATCGATCCCGCACCGTTCGGATCGGCTTATGGGCCGGCCTGGGGCTGCTCCTTGGCGTGAGCCTGGCCATGGGGGTCGCCCTGGGCCCGGTCCCTATCCCGATCGCTGAGGTGGGGCGGATCCTGGTCGGGGAAGCGCGGGATCCCGCCCTGGCGGCCATCGTGTGGGAGGTGCGGCTCCCGCGGGTGTTGTTGATCGCCCTGGCGGGGGCGGCCCTCGCTGGGGCCGGCGCCGCCTACCAGGGGCTGTTCCGCAACCCGTTGGCGGACCCCTATCTCATCGGGGTGGCAGCGGGAGCGAACTTAGGGGCCCTGATGGCGGTCGCCCTGAACCTATCCGCCACGGCCTTCGGCTTGATGGCACTCCCGATGGCCGCCTTCCTGGGCGGGCTGCTCACCGTCGGGCTGGTGTATCGCCTCGCCCGCATCGGAGGGGTCGTGCCGTTGACCACGCTGCTGCTGGCGGGGGTGGCCGTCGGGGCCCTCCTGAACGCCATCAGCCTGGGCTTGCTGATGGCCATGGTCGGCCGCGTTGCCCCCCATCGGGCCTGGATTTGGATGCTGGGCGGATATGCCCTGGGGGGTTGGCCGGCCCTCCGCGGCGCGCTTCCCTATATCGGGATCGGCTTGGGCCTGCTGCTGTTGCTGGGGCGTCCCCTGGACGTCTTGCAGTTTGGGGAAGAGCAGGCCCTGCAGCTGGGCCTGCCGGTGGAGCGGGTGAAGCGGCTGGCCATCGGGGCAGCCACCTTGGCCACCGCCGGAGCGGTGGCCTTCACCGGGATCATCGGCTTCGTCGGCTTGATCGCCCCCCATCTGGCCCGGTTGATCGTCGGGCCTCGCTACCCGCGCGTCCTCCCCGCCGCGATCCTCCTCGGCGCTTCCCTGCTCACCTTGGCCGATCTGCTCTCCCGCACGCTGCTTCCCCCGCAAGAAATCCCCCTGACCATCCTGACCGCCTTCCTGGGAGGGCCTTTCTTCCTGTATTTGCTGGGGCACACCCGCCGAGGGGTTTTCTTTTAAACGGCAGACGTTCGCGTCATTGGCGGTAAGGGCGCCCTTTGTGGGCGCCCCCACGGCGGGCCTTGGGCCTCTCTCCGGATTCCCCTTCCCACGTTCCCGCGCCCGCTTACCGGCGAGGTGGGAGAGGTTCCTCAAAAAATGAGGAAGACAAGCGGGAAACAGGTTGCTAAAATCAGAGTAAGCCAACCTTCCACCGGATGGAAATGGGCGATGGGGACGCGATGGCTGCTGTATGACAGTGGGTGCTCGGTCTGCTGGCGGAAATGGCTGATCGTGGGTCTATGGGTGCCTCTGGCCCTATGGCCGATGGCGTGCCAGGGGCGGCCTCCCTCTGGGCCGCTCGCCACCCCAGAGCCGACGCCGACTCCATCCCCTGAGCCATCCCCAACCCCAACGGTCGAGCCTCTGGAGGAGACAGTCCCTCGAAGCGGGCGAACCGCTACGCCCTATTTTCTCTTCGCCATAAAGGCGCAGGTCCCGGTGGGCCAATTCAATGGACCCTCAAAGGTGGAGGCCCCGGTGGACTCATTCGATGGACCCGCCGGCGTGGCGGTGGGTCCGGATGGCACGGTGTACGTGGCCGATTCCTACAACCACCGCATCCAGCGCTTCTCGGCCACCGGGGAGTTCCTGGGGGCGTGGGGCTCCTATGGCTCCGGCGAGGGGCAGTTCAACGGGCCCTCCGGCATCGCC
>NZ_JBHOQJ010000304.1:0-6620 GCF_042408365.1 Thermoflexus sp. | reverse complement strand
GCGGTGGCCTCGGCGCGGCCGCCAGGAGGGGATCTCCGGCAGGAACGACTCCAGCCCCTTCTGGGCGAGCAGAGCGGCCACGCGGTATTCGGCGTTCGGCTTGGTGTAGACAGCGTACCAGCAGCGCATGGGCTCGTGACCTCCTCCCACCCGGCAAAGGGCAGGCTTCCCCCTTCATTGCGGGAAGCTTACCCGGAGCTCAGAGTTGCTCCCCGAGATCCAGGTAAGCCTCCTGCTCCAGGGGCTTGCGCTCGGGCCGGTCCAGCCCTACGACTCAACCGAAGCTTAAGCGGAACGCCCATAACGAATCTGCATTGCGTTCGAACAGCCGAACAGTTACCATGGATTACCCGGGTCTCGCCTACCTCCGTCGGGTCTTAGATGGCCTTCAGCTCGGCCGCCGCTTTCCCATCCACGACTTTGCGACAGCCCTGCGCTGATGTGAAGAAGAGTAATAGTAATAGTAGCCACCCGGGCGGATAGGGACCCGGTTCAGCACCACGCCGATCACGTTCGCTCGGACCTGGCGGAGGCTCTCCACGGCCTGCCGGGCCGCATCCCGCCGCGTTTCGCCCGCAGCCACCACTAGGAGCACCCCATCGGCTATCTGAGCCAGCACCGCTACGTCGGCCCCGAGGAGCACCGGGGGGCTATCGATCACCACAGCATCGAAGGACTGGCACAGCTCCTCCCGGATCTCCCGCATCCGCTGGGAGCCCAGGAGTTCGACTGGGTTAGGGGGTTTCTTGCCCGCGGGGAGGAGGCTCAACCGCTCCACTTCGGTGGGTTGCAGCCGCCCATCGACGCTGCCGGCCAGAAGCGCGCCCGTGAGCCCCTCGCGGGGATGCAGGCCGAAGAGTTGGTGCTGTCGGGGATGACGCAGATCGGCGTCCAGCAGCACAGTCCGCAGGCCGGCCTGGGCCAGCGCGACCGCCAGGTTCGCCGCCACCACGCTCTTCCCCTCCAGCATAGTCGGGCTGGTCACCAGGATGACCTGCAGGGGCCGGTCCACGCTGCAGTAGCGGATATTCGTGCGCAGCACCCGAAAGGCCTCCGAGGCCGACGCGAGGGGATCTGCCGTGAGGACGAGTTCTTTCTGCCCTTTCTCCAAACGGCTAATGGCGCCCAGGGTAGGAAGGCCCAGAACCCGGTTGACGTCATCCGGAGTCTTCAGGGTGTTGTCCAGGCGCTCTCGGAGGAACACAGCGCCCACGGCCAGCAGCGCACCCAGGACCCCGGCCCGCACAGTGTTCTCCAGTTTGCGCGGGCGGACGGGTTCTCTCGGCGCCTGGGCTGGCTCAAATAACACCACCATATCCCTCGACTGGGTCGCCATCAGACGCATCTGCTCGTAGCTCTGGATCAACGAGGCGTAAATGTTGCGATATCCGGCCAGGATGGTCTCCAGACGGATACGCTCGGCCTGGCCCTGGGGAGTGGGATCGTTCGCTCGGGTCTCCAGTTCCTTCTGGGTTTTCTCGATCGCTGCCGCCAGCTCGTCAATCTGTGTTTTCAGGTTGTTCAGCCCTTCGGCGTACCGTTGTTCTTGGGTGGCCTGGACTTGCTCGATGAAGGTTTCAGCGAGGGCGTTGGCGAGGGCGGCGGCCCGGGCCGGGTCGGTATCTTCCACTCTCACCTGGATCAACTGAGTGTTCTGAACCCACTCCACCTTCACCCGATTCGCCAGCTCCTCGGGCGTTTCCGACAGGCCCATCCGGGCAATGGTCGCCTTCAGGACGGGGCGACTGGTCAACATCCGGGCGTAAATCTGAACCAGCCGCTCACTGGTGAGAATGGCCGTATTCTCGCTCAGACCTGCCGGCAGTGGCTGCTGCACCAGGAGGGTCGCTGCGGTCTGGTAGACGGGTTGCATCCGGGAGCTGACTGCGAAGGCTACGATCGCGGCCAGCAGGGTACAGCCAACAATCAGCCACCACCAGCGCTGGAGGACGAGGAGATATTGTCGCAGGTCAAATTCTTCTTCGACTACTTCTCTTCGCGGGCTGACCTCTTCCATCGAACGTGCTCCTTGGGGGATATCCGCTGGCCGTCTCACGGACGGCCCCCTCCCTCGAGCCTTCTCCTTAAGGCCGCCATCGCTCTTTACAAAAGGCCACGGTCCGCTCCAGCCCCTCCTCCCGGTCCACTTGCGGCTCCCAGTCCCACGCTTGACGGACCCACTCCGCCTTCAGGCAAATCCGAAACGTCTCCCCGACCTTCCGCGGGCCGTAGATCGGCTCCCGCCGGTAACCGGTGATCGCCGCCAGCATCCGGAGGATCTGGTTGGCCGCCATCTCCCACTCGCTCCCCAGGCTGAACACCTCCCCCCGCCGCCCTGGGCGCCGATTCGACATCGGCCTTTCTTGAGCGCGCTCGCGCCGGGCGTCAACCTTACGTTGACGCCGCTCCGAACCCCGGCGAGGGCTGCTTTTCCGGCCAAAAGCTCACCAGAACCTTCCTCGGATGCGCCGCGCCGCACGGCAGGTAGATTGGCTCCCCGTACACCGCACCCCCGCTGGAGATGTAGATGAACTTCTTCACCCCGTATTGGAGAGAGAGGCGGATCAGATTCAGGGAACCCAGCACGTTGACCTCGGCGTCGTACATCGGGTCGGCCATCGAAACCCGCACGCTCATCTGCGCGGCGTGGTGGTCGACGGCCTCCGGCCGCTCCCGCTCGAACACCTCCGCCAGGGCCGGGCTCCGGATGTCCACCTCATCTCGGCTTTAGGGCGAAGCGGCGAAGTGGGAAGCATCGGGATCCCCATGAAACCCAAAGGGAAGGAGAGAGCTTGTGGTGCCTCTCTCCCTCCGCGAGCTGGGGAGCACACCGGAACGTGACAACGATCGGATGCGTATCTGGCCTCCATAGGGCTGAAGGGCCCACACCCGGGGGCGGGTCTTCTGTCGGTGTGCGAATCCCCGAGATCAACCGAAGGCACGTGACGGTGCGCCCTTCGCAAAAGAGGGAGGCCGGGGGGACGATGGGGAGAGCATGCGGGAAGTGGATCGCCATGCGATGGAAGGCCTTGGGAGGAAGCCGCACCACTTCCCGCGCCCGTTGCAGGGTGTTGATGGGGAAATTCCCCGCTGCGAACGGGACGATAACTCGCTGGGCTCGAAATTGGAAGGGGGAACCACTGGCCTCTTGTACGCATGGACGGCGTCCGTTCCATCTTCAGATCGACATGCGCTAAAGAGCGCCAGATGGCGCGGCCGGGAAGGATTCAGCTCAGCTATCAATTGCTAAGATAGCACCCACCAATTCTTTTGTCAAATCGGTGAATTCAGCTTTATGGCGAGTTGGGACAAACAAAGGGTAAGGGGGGAATGGCAAGCCAAAGGGAGCGGAGGAAGAAGGCATGATTCGCAGGGATGGAGAGGATGGCGGAGGAGACGCTGGAGTGGGAAGCGGCGCATCCGACCCCCACGCGGACGGAGTGACGGAGAAGGAGGAGATCGCGTTGAAGCGCCGCCAACGGTTGGGGCAACTAGAGGGCGAGTTTCTGACGAAGCGGCCAGAGGCCGTGCGGCCGGTGCCCGGGCCGGTCGGTTCGAAATGGGAGCAGGCGATGCGATACCCGTGGAAGGGGGAAATGGACGGTCGGGCCTCTGGAGATGGAGCAGGGGTCCGATTCCTGCGAAGGCGGTCGGAGGGGGATTTTCCCCTTGACCGACCGCTCGGATGGAAGGAGCGGCCCTGGAGGGAAGGGATGGGGAAGGAAGCGGTCCGGCTGAGGGCCCGGATGCCGTAGGACCCGGTGGCCGGGGCCCCGGAACAGGTGGGGCAGAGTTCCATCTCGGCGGTTGGCGCAGGCGTACGGCGAGGAATTCCGCAGGGCATCATCAGGAGGCGCAGGAGGGAGATCCACAGGATTTCGGTATCCGTGCCTTGGGGCTTGGGGCCCGGTCGGGACGGCACCATACCATGGATGCGCCCTCCCGCTGGTACCCCTCATCCACCAGAGTCCACAAGGTCAACGCCAGGGTTTCGTCATCTATGGAATGCCTCTCCCAAGCGGGTTGGGTTCGGATATAGGCGAAACCCCTCGTCTGGTCCACATCGAATTTACAGCGCGCGTTTGCAAAGATCGACGGGCTGTTGAGGGAAAACGTCAACCGTCCACAGGCGGCCCGTTGGGGCGAGGTGTAGCGGTGAGGGCGCTGGCGATGGGCACCGCGCAGCAGAGCCTCTTGGGCCAGGCGGTCAGCGATGCGGACAACGGTTATGGAGCAGCCACACCTGGCGATCTCAATGTCCGTCTCCAGGTGCTTCTGAAGGCGGCATGATGAACAAGCCTTATTTCGCCATGATCCCTCGATCGATCCACAGGGCACCCGGTTGGCGCAAATCCGGCAATCAAACAAAGCCTTTCGATTCCTCGAATCGTTCGATCCAGTCGCCGATCGCATCGCCCCGCGGGGCAATCCATGGCGATCAGCTGGGTGGGTAAAGGCCGAAGCCGGCAAGGCCGCTGGCTTTCAGGGAGCAGAACCCCCAGGGATCGTGGTCTGATGCTTCCTCAAAGCGGCTCGGCTCCGGAGACAGGATGTGGGTAGCTTCGGGGGACAGAAAGCCAATGCAGACGACCTCCACGATTCTTGCAAGACCTCAAAGCCGTGCCGGGAGAAGTCCTCGTCGCAGGCGAAGGCCCACTGCAGACCCATCCGACGCATAACCTCGAAGCTCACCAGGTCGACCAGGCTCACGCCCCCATCCGCCCCTAAAAAGGCCGCGACGGCCGCCCCGTGCACGCCCCGGTCCACCCACAGAACCTCCGCCACCGGGAGGAGGTCGGCCAGCCACCGGCGTGCCGCGGCCCGGCCGAGCCGGGCGGCGACCAGAGCCGTCGTCTCCACGACGATACGATTCGTCGGGACCAGCCGGGCGGCCTCGTCCCGAAGCCGCCGAAGGATGCGGGCAGCGGCCCCATGAAAGTCGTCCCGGCGGTTGAACAAGGCATACCCGGCCGACGGATCAACGAACACGTTCATGGAAAGCTTCCGCCAGGTAGTGATCGCGCCGTTCGGCCACGCCCGTCGCCCGGTCTTCGAAGGCCCCGACGGAGAGCCATATACAGGTCCTCGGGGATGCGACCGACACCCACCTTTTCCCGGCGATGGCCGTCCGGGCCAACGGGATCGCCCAACGAAGGACGAAAAACCTGCCGCCGCTCGTAACCGAGACACCGCCCCGCGGCGGCCTGGGCGCCTGAGGGGCGCCCAGGCCCAGGTCCCCGTCACGGGCCAGCGGGGCAAGCGGGTCCTACGGGGGGTCTTCAGCGCTCGAACGGGGACGCGGCTATGGGAGCGGAGCGAGCCGTGGAACCCGGCGGTCTCCCAGGACCTCCTGCCGGCGGGATCTGATCGGAACGGTTCTGGCCCCGAAGGTCATCGCGTCGCATCAATTGGGTCCACCCCCTTCTATTGTCAGCCCTGAGCGCCGTTTTCAAGGTTCTGTCAGCGAATCCGGGTCTCCTTTGGCTGCTACGCCGTCTTTGCTGGGGCTTTGAAAAGCCCTGAGGGGGGAAGGGACCGGTCATCTAGGAAGCCCGTACGGGTAGAACAGGCGATGATGAGCCCTGGAAGGGCTGCCCCGCGCGCTCACGGATTGCTCTTGATCCGCATCGGGGGATGGATCACAGTTCCGTCGAGAAATCTCCCGGATCCCTCTCTCCAGTCGTTTCCCCCGAACGCCGCCGGCCACAACGGATATCGCCGCCGGTCCCACGAGCAGCCCGGGTCCTGGATCAGCCGCTGCAGCGCCTCGAAGCGCGCCCCCCAGATCCGGGCAGCGATCGCCACCCGGCGGCCGCCCTGGTAGCTCCTACGGCATGCATCGCACAGCGGCACATGGTTCTCCGGCCGCCGCAGCCGCCAGGCCATCTTGAGGGGAAGGGCCTCGGCGGGGAGCACTTGTCGCCATCGCCCCGGCCGCCCGCAGACCGCACAGGGGAAGCGGCGGAACTCCTCCCAGAACCGCCAGGATTTGCCTCGCGCCACCTCGAAGAGCTCCAGGCCCCGCCACTGGGCGATGGCCTCGTCAGGGACCTGGTGCTCCGGGATCAGCTCCACCAGGCGAGCCACCAGCCCCCGTCGCTCCGGACGCAGGGCGTTAGGGCGGGTCACCGCCCGGGCCAGCCACTCCCATCCCTCCAACACGAGCTTTAAAACCTCCCTCTCCCAACCTTGGATCAGCTTCCGGAACGAAGAGGAGTTGAGAAGGCGCAGGATGTCAGGGGGAGTGTCGTATTCCAACTCGACCACTGATATACAAAACTCCAAGAAGAGCCAGCCCGGCTTCGGCCGGACGGATCCAAGGGATCGAGCGAGGAGCCACTCGATCCCCCGACGAATCCACTGACACCAATTCCAGCTCTTGCTCATAGCTCCTCCTGTCCGCGGGGATGTTCTAAGGGAACGGGATCGCCTCTTGAGAGGGAGCCTGCCCCTATTTAGGTCTTTTCAATTCAATACGATGAGCGCGGGGCATCCGGACCCCGGGGGCCGGATGCCCCCCGGCAAGGCGCAGCGCCCTATACCCCCAGATTCCGAAGCTGTTTCAGAAGCTCCGGCAGGAGCATCGGCTTCAGGACCCGCCACGCCGCCTCGATGCCATG
>NZ_JBHOQJ010000168.1:0-8237 GCF_042408365.1 Thermoflexus sp. | reverse complement strand
CGCCTTCGGCGGCCCCACCCACCCTAAAATTATTCAACTTTCCCTTAAGAGGGAGGGGAACAAGTGGCGATTGTGACGCTTTCCTCCAAAGGGCAGATTGTGCTCCCCCGGGAGGTGCGGGAGGCCTTAGGAATGCGGGAGGGAGACCGCTTTGTAGTGACATTAGAAGGGGATCGGGTGATATTGACTCGATTACCCTCCTCTATCGGCAGTGACTGGCGGTACTGGCGGGGACGCCTTGCTGGTTCCGGAGCGCTTCAAGCGCATATTGCAGAACATGCCGATGAGGTACGGCGAGATGAGTGTCTGCCTTGATGCCTTTGCCCTTCTGTCCTGGCTGCAGGATGAGCCTGGAGCAGATCAGGTGGAAAAGTTCCTGGAGCGAGCGACCGCCGAGGAGGAATTCCACTGTTGGGTTTCATGGATCAACCTGGGCGAGGTTTACTATCGGCTCTTTCGGGCCCGGGGGATAGACGAGGCCGACGCGTTCTGGTGGGATGTCCGCCGTTCGATACCTGTAACGCCGGTCGGAGTTACGGCGAAGCGGGTTTTGGAAGCCGCTCGTTTGAAGGCTCGTTATGCGATCGCGCTGGCTGATGCCTTTGCCGTCCAGCTGGCCCGCGAGATGGATCTTCCCCTGGTGACCGGAGATCCCGAAATCCGAGCGCTGGAGAAACAGGGGATCCTGCAGGTCATTTGGTTACCCTCATGATCCATTAATTTGAACTTCTCGAAACGGACGCACTGTGAAACAATCCCCCTGAACAGGGATCTCTCGGCCATCGACCACCGCGCGGCGAACCGAAAATCCATGGAAACGCAACGTCAAGGTCTCCCACGGCCACGGGAGCTCCCCTTCATCGACCCAGCGAAGCCCCACGCGGTTCCCCTCCCGCTCCATGCGAAAGCGCGCCATCCGATAAGGGCCGAACCCATCCCCATCATCATGATAGAGAGACCCCTCCCCTCCCCCGGTGGAGGGCACATAGATGTGCAAGGTCAAGCCGCCCTCGGCCATCGGCAAGATGCTTCCCGCTCGAACAAATATGGGGATGCGCTCCAGCGGGGCGCTCGCCTCCACCGTCCCTGGGCCTGCGAACCGCTGATCGCTCCAGAAGTCATACCACTCCCCCGAAGGAAGGAACACCTTGCGCGAACGGGCGCCCTCCTCGACCACCGGCGCCACCAGGAGGGCGGGCCCCAACAGGAAGGCGTCTTCGATTTCCCACAAAGAAGGATCCTTCTCATCCAGCCAGAACAGGGGACGTACCAGCGGCGCTCCGGTCTGCGCCGTCTCCCAAGCGAGCGTGTAAAGATACGGCAACAGGCGAACCCGCAGGCGGAGGAATTCCCGAATGATGGAAAGGGCCGGTTCCCCAAAGGCCCATGGCTCCCGTCGCGGGGTCCCCTTCGCCGCATGGCTCCGAAAGAAGGGCATGAACGCCGCCGCCTGGAACCAGCGGATGAACAGCTCCGCCGACGGCGCCCCACTGAACCCTCCGATGTCCGGGCCGGTATATGGGATCCCGGAAAGCCCCAATCCCAGGACGACCGACAGCGTTCGTCGGAGCATCGCCCATGTGCTCTCCGTGTCCCCCGTCCAGTTCCATGCGTAGCGCTGGACGCCCGCCCACCCCGATCGGGTGAGCAGGAAAGGCCGTCGATCCGGACGCAGCTCCCGTAAGGCCTCCCATGCAGCTTGATTCATCAACAGGCCGTAGAGATTGTGCGCCTCCCGATGGTCCCCTCCCCGCCCCTCCAACGCGTGACGGACCGTCCGAGGGAATGTGGGCTCCCCCCACGCGGTGAACGTGGTGGGTTCGTTCATATCGTGCCAGAACCCGGCTACGTCCATCTCCACAAACGATCGATAATGGGAGCCCCACCACCTCCGCACTTGGGGATCCGTGAAGTCCGGGAAGGCGCACCACCCCGGCCATACCAGCCCGCGATAGATCCGCCCGTCCGGTAAGCGGCAGAACGCCCCCTGCCTCCACCCCTCTCGGTAGACAGGATGGTCCGGATCGATCTTCACCCCGGGATCCAGGATCACCACCGTTCGGATCCCCTGCCCTTCCAACTCGCGGATCAGCTCCGGGAGATCAGGAAATCGCCGGCGATCCACGGTGAACACCCGATAGCCATCCATGTAATCGATGTCCAGGTGGATGGCCTGCAGCGGGAGCTCATGCTCCTGGAACCCCCGGGCCACCGCGCGGACCTCCTCAGCGCTCATATAGCTCCAGCGGGACTGGTGGAAGCCGAGGGCCCAGCGAGGGGGCAAAGGCGGACGGCCAGTGAGTTCCGTGTAGCGATTCATGGCGCGCGCCGGAGGGCCGTAGAACACATAATAACGCAAGGCGCCACCGGCGAAGGTCACCCATGCCGCGTCCGGCTCCGTGGCCCCCAGGTCGAAGATCGCGTCGAAGGGATTCTCATAGAAGACCAGGTAGGCCCCATCCGAGTGCAGGCTGAGCCAGAGGGGGATGCCCAGGTAAAGCGGATCCGCATCCGGACCGTAGCTCCCGCCCGGATCTCGATTCCACATCCGGTAGACCCGGCCGCGGCGGTTCAGCGGTGCCGCTCGCTCCCCCAAGCCGTATAATCGTTCCTCAGGCCGGAGCCGGATCCGGTGGCGCCAGGCCCCGCCTCCCCGCTCCGGAGGATCCTCCTCCCGCCACACGCATCCGGCCGGCGTCTGAAAGCGCAGGCGGCCGTGGGCGCTCACGGCGATCCGAACGGCGGAGCTCTCCAGCACCCAACCATCCGGCTGGGGGGCCCATGCGATCGGGGTCTCCTCCAGCGTTTCGCGGACGACCGCATAAGGCAGGGGAAGAAGGCCGGGGGTCCAGGTGAGACGCAGGACATCCGAGGCCAGGAAACGGACCTCCAGTTCGGCGTCGGGGCCGTTGAAGCGGGCACCGTCGGGCAGCAGGTCCATCCGTTCGAGGGGGCGGATCGGTTGCCAGGGGACCGGATGGGGGATCCGGATCGAACGCTCAGCCCGATCGCGTTCCCATGCACTCCACACCGCCCGTAGGGCGGTCCGAAGGCCAACAAAGCGCAGGGCGAGAAGCAGCTTACGGGGATCCATGGGAATGATCTCCATCTCGGGCTGGGATCCTAACTGATAAGGATTTTACCGGCTCGTGGAATTTCGCGGGCCGAGCTTTGCCGACATCCTTTTGGGCATCGCAGACAAGTTGAAGCGAGGGCCGTCCATGAGGTCTCCGTTTCGTTCCGTTTTTCGAAGCGTGAAAGCGATGGCGTTCCCCCTGCCGGCCTTCCCACGGGGGGAATCGATGGAAGAGGAGGGCGCACCGCCGGGGAACTCCTCCCGCACGCTGCGCCGGTTCTGGTGGGATGGCGTGCTGGCGCGCCTCTCGGACGCCTTCGTGGTCGATTACCTCCCCCTTTTCGCGCTGGCCATGGGGGCCGGGCCTCGGGAGATCGGATGGCTGAACGGCCTCGCCCAGTTGATCTACGCCGCCCTGCTGATCCCCGGAGCCCGGCTGGCGGAACGCTGGGGCCGTCGCAAGGCGCTGGTGGTGATCGCGGTTGGCCTCGCCCGGGCGAACTTAGTTTTCTGGACGCTGCTGCCTTTTTTCCTAAGCGGATCCGCGGCCATCTGGTCAGTGGTGCTCACGGGGGCGTTGCGGGCCGGTTTGTGGGGTTTAGGGGCGCCGGCCTGGACCAGCCTGGTCGGCGAGTGGGTGCCGCTGGAGATCCGGGGCCGGTATTTCGGCTGGCGCAACATCGGCAGCGGTGTCGCCGGTTTGATCGGGGTGGCTGTCGCCGGCTGGCTGATCACCGCCTTAGGGGGCCTCCGAGGATATCAAGCGGCCTTCGCCCTCGCCTTCGCCCTGGGGGCCATCGGGCTGGCCGTGTTCGCGAGCCTCCCGGAAGCCAGCCCCGGGGTGGTGCGTGCCAAGCGGCTCCCGCCGTGGCGGGAGATCCGGAGGCATCCCGTTTTCCTGAGCTACCTGGCCACTGCCGGGATCTGGAACTTCTCCCTCTTCCTCGCCGGCCCGTTTTTCAATGTTCACTTGGTGCGGAACCTGGGCGCGGACGCCCGGGCTGTGGGCTTGCTGACCGCGGTTTCCGCCTTCACCGCGCTGTTCGGGCAGGCCTTTTTCGGCCGCTGGAGCGATCGCTGGGGGGCGCCGCGGGCGCTTCTGCGGGCGGGCTTTTTCATCCCGCTCCTTCCATGGGCCTGGCTGTTGGCCCGCTCCCCATGGCATATCGTGCCGATCAACGCCCTGGCTGGCTTCTTATGGGCCGGCTTCGACCTGTGCAATTTCAACACCCTGCTGTTCCTCTCCCCGGAGGAAACCCGTCCCCGTTATGCGGCCCTCTATAACCTCATCGTAGGGATCGCCTCGGCGGCCGGGGCGGCGGTCGGCGGATGGATGGCCTCGCATTGGGGGTTCTACCCCCTCTTTGCCCTATCCGGGCTGGGCCGGTTGCTGGCGATGGGCCTCTATGCGCAAATCGTTCTGCGGACCCTGGCATCGTCCTCGCGGGCATCCTGAGGGCGGAAAAACCCTGCCTATCCCCTCCAGCCTTGCATATAATAGAATCAGACTTCTTCGGTATCGGGGCCCATGAAATGGACGCATTGGTTCGAGTGGGCGGATCGATGGCCATGGGATCCCCTTCGGAGCTCGGATCCGGCCTTGGGCCCGGTCTCGCTCCCATGCCCCTTGCGCTCCCCCAGAGCAGTCCGAAGCGAACGGTTCGTGGCCCGGCGGAAGCAATCACCACCTGGACATCTTAAGGAGGTGAGCCATGTTACAGCGATTAGCGACTGCGCTAACACACTGGACGAGGCGCTGGGTTCCCGATGCCTGGATCATCGCGGTCCTCCTGACGGTGATCACTTTTCTCTTGGCCCTGGCGTTCGGCAAGCACGGGCCCTATCAATTGATCCAAGATTGGGGCAACGGCTTTTGGGTGCTGCATACCTTTGCGATGCAGATGGCCCTGATCATCATGACGGGTTATATCCTCTCCGCCTCGCGCCCCGTGCGGGCCGCCCTCAATTGGCTGGCGGGAATCCCCAGGAATCCGGTCCAGAGCGTCGGCTTGATGGCCCTTGTCTCGATGCTCCTGGCGTGGATCAACTGGGGCCTTTCTATCGTCGGCAGCGCAGTCTTCGTGCGTTACATGGTGCGCAAGCAACGCGGGGTGGACTACGGTCTCCTCGTCTGCGCGGCTTACCTCGGCCTGGGCGGGATGTGGCACTCGGGCCTCTCCGCCTCCGCGCCGCTTTTGGTAGCGACCCCTAAGCACTTTATGGAAAAGGAGATGGGGATCATCAGCGTGACCCAGACCATCTTCACCCCCTTCAATCTCATCCTGGCGTTTATCGTCCTGGTGGTCTGGACATTTTTGGCCATGCGCATGCATCCTAAGCCTGAGGACACGATTGAGGCGGATCCCTCCCTGCTGAAAGAGGAGGCGGAGGAACCCAAGCCGGAGATCAAGACATTTGCGGATTGGATCGCGCACACCCCGTGGGTCAATCTCTTCGTGGGCCTGATGGGGCTCGTCTGGCTCTTTTGGAATTACTCGACGAAGGGGTTTGGCGGGATCACCCTGGACTCCGTCAACTTTATGTTTCTCATCCTGGGCATCCTCTTCCACTGGACGCCTGCTTCCTTCCTCAAGGCCGCCGCGGAGGCAGGAACCCACGTCTGGGGCGTTCTGATCCAGTTCCCCTTCTACGCAGGGATGTTTGGGATCATCCGAGACTCGGGGTTGGCGCAAGTGATGGCCAATTGGTTCACAGCGATTGCCACCCCTCAAACCTTTCCGCTGTTCATCTACTGGTACTCTGGCATTCTGAACTACTTTGTGCCATCGGGTGGTTCCAAGTGGGCGATCGAAGCGCCCTACATCGTCCAGGCTGCACTGAACCTGAAGGTGCCACTCAACCAGTTGGTGGTCACTTATGCGTGGGGTGACATGATGACGGACGTTATCCAACCGTTCTGGGCGATTCCACTGCTCGGTATCGCCAAGACCGAGTTTCGGAACATCATGGGATACGCGATCGTGTTCTTCATTGTCTATTTCGTCGTGACTTCGATCGCTTTCCTTATCATGCCCTACGTCTTCTAACCAACCCGGGGGATCCGTAAGCACCGCCGCTTCCCGTTTGTCGCTTTCTACCCAGCGCATCCGGCTCAGGAGGGATTTTCCATGAAGAAGGGAAAGGAACCGCTTTGGGTGCCATCGGAGGAGCGGAAGCGCCAGGCGAACATAACCCGCTTCATTGAATATGTGAATGCGCGGCACAACCGGAACTTCCAGACGTATTGGGACCTCTACCAGTGGTCGATCGAAAACATCCCCGACTTCTGGGCCACGGTGTGGGACTTCGTGGGGATCCGTGCCTCCCGGCCTTATACGCAGGTGGTGGACGATCTGACCCGTTTCCCGGGCGCGCGATGGTTCATCGGGGCTTACTTGAATTTCGCGGAGAACCTCCTGCGCTATCGCGACGACCGCCTGGCCTTGGTGTTCCGGAACGAACAAGGCACGCGGCGGACGATGACCTATGCGGAGCTCCATAACACCGTGGCGCGCCTGGCCGCCTCCCTGCGCCGCTTGGGGGTGCAACCAGGGGATCGGGTGGTGGCCTATATGCCGAACCTCATGGAGACGGCCATCGCGATGCTGGCCGCCACCAGCCTGGGCGCCGTGTGGGCCTCCGTGGGCCTGGACCTCTCAGCCCCCGCCGCCCTGGACCGCTTGGGCCAGCTGGAGCCCAAGGTCCTTTTCGCCGCTGACGGCTATTTCTACAAAGGCCAACGCTTTCTCACCTTAGAGAACGTCGCGGAGGTGGCGAGGAACATCCCCTCTCTGGAGAAAGTGGTGGTGGTTCCCTACGTCACGGAGGCCCCGGAGATCGACGCGATCCCCCACGCTGTCCGCTGGGAGGAGTTCCTGGCGCCGGACCGCTGCCCGCCCATCGCCTTCGAGCAGCTTCCCTTCGAACACCCCGTTTACATCATGTTCTCCTCCGGGACCACTGGCAAGCCCAAGTGTATGGTGCAGAGCGCGGGCGGGGTGCTGATCAGCCACCTCCGGGAGCTCATCCTGCACACGGACCTGAAGCGGGAGGACGTCATCACCTACATCACCTCCCCCAGCTGGATGATGTGGAACTGGCTGCTCAGCTCCCTCGCCGTGGGCGCCACCATCGTCCTCTACGAGGGAAACCCCAACTATCCGGACCCCTATCAAATGTGGCGGATCATCGATGAAGAGCGGATCACCATCTTCGGTTGCAGCGCCAGCTATATCAACTTCCTGCGCAACCAGGGCGTCTCGCCTCGGAAGGTCTGCGACCTCTCCTCCCTGCGGGAGATCTCCCAGACCGGCTCGCCGCTTTCCGCCGAGGGGTTCGAATATGTGTATCGGGAGATCAAGAGCGACCTGCACTTCAACTCCATCTCGGGGGGCACGGATATCAACGGCTGTTTCGCCGCCGGCAGCCCGACGCTCCCCGTCTACGCCGGGGAATTGCAGGCCCCGGCCCTGGGGATGAAGATCAAGGCCTACGATGAGAAGGGGGATCCGGTTTATGACCAGCCCGGCGAGCTGGTGTGCGAAGCGCCCTCCCCTTCGATGCCCCTTTACTTCTGGAACGATCCCGACGGTCGGAAGTATCGGGAAGCTTATTTCGAGTTCTATCCGAACCGGAATGTGTGGCGGCACGGCGATTACATCATCATGCACAGCGACACGGGGGGCATCACCTTCCTGGGCCGCTCGGACGCCGTGCTGAAGCCCTCCGGGGTGCGGATCGGCACGGCGGAGATCTACCGGCCGCTGGAGTCGCTCGAGGAGATCGCCGACGCCTTGGCGGTGGGACAGAGCTGGAAGGGGGATCAGCGGATCGTCCTCTTCGTGAAGCTGGCCCCTGGGTATACCCTGACGGAGGAGTTAAAAGAGAAGATCCGCCGGACGCTGCGGGAGAAGGCCTCGCCTCGCCATGTGCCGGCGATCATCATGGAGGCGCCGGATATCCCCTACACCCTCAACCTGAAGAAGGTGGAGACGGCGGTCTCGAACATCATCAACGGGCGGCCGGTCGTGAACCGGGATGCTTTGATCAACCCCGAATCATTGGATTTCTATTACCGGATCGCCCCTCTGCTCCAGCAGATGGAGGAGTGAAGAAAAATCTTTCGGGGGTTGGGGACCGCCGAAGGTGGCCCCCAACCCCC
>NZ_JBHOQJ010000167.1:0-20471 GCF_042408365.1 Thermoflexus sp. | reverse complement strand
GGGGGTTGGTTGGGTGGGGGGGGGGGGGCGGGGTGCCAAAGACGCCCGGCCCCACCAAAGCCCCTACGAGAAACTGTTCCGTGACTCATTGTCATCTATTTCACCCGGATGGGTGTCCTAAATGACCGGCCCCTTCCGGCTTCATCGACGGGGTGCTCGTAGACCGGGCCCGAAGGCCCGTTCCGCCGCAGAGCCGATCTCCACAGGCGTCACTTCCCGGGGAACTCCCGGGAGGGCCTTTGCGGGCGGGGGCCCAGTCGGAGTGCTCCGGGACCGAAATGGATGATAATAGAAACGGCAGCGGATGGCGGCCTCACGGCCCCTCGATGAGCACCCGATGGGGATCGACCCGGTTGTTCAGCGGCGCGATCTCCACGTCCTCGTGGATCAGGCCAGCCCAGAAGTAAAGCGGGTTGCGGGGTGGCACTTGGGTGATTCGGATACAGCCGGTCACCAAAGCGGTCCGCCCGGCCGGCAGATAGTAATAAGGCCGTCCATCGATCATGCGGGTCTCCAGGTCCTCCGGCCGGCCCACGGCCCACCGGAAGGGGTAATTCCGCAGCGATGTGTCGAAGTCGATGCCCACCCGCCAGGCCCCCGACTCCTCCGCCCACCCCTCCGGGCGGCCGGGCTGCGGCGCGTTGAAGGTCTGATTCATATCGTAGCAGGTCCCCGGGGGCGGCCCGCTGGTGCGGATCGGGACTGATCCATAGTTGTGCACGGTCAGCGTGAAATATAGGAAACCTCCCAGCGGAACCGGGATATAATCGCCGGTTCCGGAGGAGATATTCGATCGGAACTCCACTTGTCCGTTGAGGATCTCCGCCCGCGGCACGCCGCCCTCGCGGATGGTCAAGGTTCCGGTCACCACATCCCGCAACCCCAGCGTGTCCTCGGCGATGGCGTAGACCGTGTAAACCCCGTCCGGCGGAGGCTCCTGGCCGCGATCCACCCCGGCGTCATAGTCGAACACATGGCAGCCGGGCTCTCCGGGCTTGCGGAGCTGCACTTCCTTTCGGGGCACCGGGTAGCGGACACCGTCAGCGCCCTCCAAATAGACCGCGAGTTGCGCCGGGCGGTTGACGCACACGTTGATCGTCGCCCGGTCGCTCAGGCCGTCCCGGTTCGGGGTGATCTCAGGCGGCGAGACGCTGAAGCCGGTGATCTGGAGGGGCTGTGGGTTCGATCCGCTTACGACAAGAGTGCCAGTGATCTGAGCGGTTTCCTGTTCATCCCGGGCTTCCACCACCCAGGTATAGCGTCCATCCGGGAGCAGCTGGTTCTCCACCACGCCGTTGAACAGAACCTCGTAGTCCCCCTGGGGTCGAGGTTGTTCCCGTCGGAAATAGTGGGGCACGCCGTCCGCCCCGAGGAAATAGATGGAGACCACCGCATTGCGGCCTAGGGCGTAGCGGATCGACACTACATCGT
Source organism: Thermoflexus sp. (assembly GCF_042408365.1). Taxonomy (GTDB): domain Bacteria; phylum Chloroflexota; class Anaerolineae; order Thermoflexales; family Thermoflexaceae; genus Thermoflexus. The sequence continues at coordinate 19,040 of NZ_JBHOQJ010000167.1, read as the reverse complement.
TGCGGCCATCGGCGTCCGGCGTGAGAAGATCCGGGGCCACCGACGCCGTCCGCAGCAACGGCGCGGGCTGGCAGGCGGCCAAGATCATCAGGCCGAATCCCAGGCCGATCCAGAAACGAAAAGAAGAGAGCAATCGAGTCATAGGGAACCCTTTCCGGTGACGAGCTTCTGATGAGTTGTGCCAGGAGTATAGATTGCTTTCAGCGGGGTAGCCCCCCAATGCGAAAACCCCGTGTAAGGGTATCCCTTGTGGATGCCCCTACACGGATGCCCTCTATTCCATCCTCCCACATCGAAATTCCAGGGAAAGATCATTCACGCAGAGGTGGGACGACTCCTTTCGGCAACCCACATCCCTTGAAGACCCCCTTAGGATTCCCGCTCACGACCCCGAAAGACCAGGCGAAGCGGGGTCCCTGTGAAAGGATAACGGGCGCGGATCCGGTTTTCGAGATAACGCTCATAGGAAAAGTGAACCAGATCCGCGTCGTTCACAAAGAACACAATGGTCGGCGGATCGGTGCGCGCTTGGGTGACATAATAAATCTTCAAGGGCTTTCCTTTTCGCGTCGGCGGGGGATGTTCCTCCATCGCCTCCCGGATGAGCCGGTTCAACTCCGAGGTGCTCAGACGTGCGTGCCGTTCCTGATACACTTGGAGCGCCAGGGGAAGCAATGCGGGAATCCCATAGCCGGTCTTCGCGGACACGAAGCGGATCGGTGCATAGTCGAGAAACTTCATGGTTTGGCGGATATGCTGAGCGAACTCCTCCGGCTTCACCCGGGGACGCCCCTGCTCGTCCAGCATAAGATCCCACTTGTTGACCACAAGAATCACGCTGCGGGCCTCCTCCACGGCCATCCCGCCGATCACCGCGTCCTGGTGCGTGATCCCTTCCTTTGCGTCTAGCACCAAGAGGACGACGTCGCTGCGCTGGATGGCCCGCAAGGCTCGCAGGACGCTGTAACGCTCGACCCCAGGTTGAATCTGCCCTCGGCGGCGGATCCCCGCCGTGTCAATGAGGACAATCTTCTTTCCCTCCCATTCGATCGGTGTATCGATGGCGTCCCGGGTGGTCCCCGGGATCGGGCTGACAATCGCCCGCTCCTCCCCCAGGATGGCGTTCAGCAGGGAGGATTTCCCAACATTTGGACGGCCAACAATCGCAATGCGGATCCCCTCTTCCTCCTCAACCTCGGCCAGGCCAGGGAGGGCCGCCACGATGGCGTCCAGCAGCTCGCCGATGCCCGTGCCGTGGAGCGCTGAGATCGGGTAAACCTCCCCCAGCCCCAGCCGGTAGAACTCGACCGCCGCCTCCCGCTGGGCGGCGTTGTCCGCTTTGTTTGCGGCCACCAGGACCGGCTTCTGGGTCCGTCGGAGGACCTCGGCCACGGCTTCATCGGCGGCGGTGAGGCCCGCCTGGACGTCCACCACCATCACCAGGACATCGGCCTCCGCGATGGCGATCTCCGCCTGGGCCCGGATTTGCGGGATGAAGGAGGCGGAATCCTCAGCCAGAGGCTGAGCCGGGCGGAGGCCGGCCTCCGCTTTCGGAGGTAGCACCTCCAGCCCCCCGGTGTCCACCAAGGTAAACGCGAAACCGTTCCAGATCACCTCTCCATGCAGGCGATCCCGTGTCGTCCCTGGCCGCTCATCGACCAAGGCCAGCCGCTGCCCGATCAATCGATTGAAGAGGGAGGATTTCCCCACGTTGGGCCGCCCCACGAGGGCGACCATCGGCTTGCGAGTCGCCATGATCGAATCCCAGGAGCTTCGATTTGCGAAGGCATTTTCTCCGGGCTTTCCAGGCCAGGGCAGGCCCTGCCCCCATCCATCGGTGCACCCCTCGTGGAATGCCCCAGTAGAGCACGCGAGGCCCGCTCATGATTGCGCTTTCAGTATAATAGCAGGAGGCCTGAGGAAGGCGAAAAATAATCATCCCTCCCCATCTGCGCCCCAAGTGGCCATATACATCGCAAGGAGGATTTCATGCGTGAGATCACGGTTGCTGCCGTTCAGATGGACGCCCGGTTGAATGCGGTCGAGGACAACGTGGCTCGCATCGCGGAGTGGATCGCGCGGATCGCCAGTGAGCAGCGAGTGGACTTGATTGTCTTCCCGGAGCTGGCGACCACTGGCTATGAGTGTGGGGCACGCTTCACGGAATGGGCGCAGCGGATCCCCGGGCCCTCTACGCATCGCATCGCCCAGCAGGCCAGAGAGTTCGGGGTTCACGTGGTGTTCGGGATGGCGGTGCGGGAGCGGGTGGAGACCATTCTCTATAACTCGGCGGTGGTGATCGGCCCGGATGGGGAGACCCTGGGCGCGTATCACAAGGTTCATCTCAAAGGGGAGGAGCGCTTGTTGTTCCGGAGCGGATACCGATTCCCGGTTTTCGAAACCGGCTTTGGCGTTTTGGGGGTGTTGCTCGGGTGGGATTTGCTCTTCCCAGAGGCCGCACGGGTGCTGGCGCTGAGCGGCGCCGAGCTGCTGGCGGTCCCTGCGGCCTGGGAGCAGCCGCTGCGGGAGGAGTGGCGGATCCTAACCCGGGCGCGGGCGCTGGAGAACACGTTCTTCCTGGTTGGGGCCAACCGGGTCGGCAAAGAGGTGACTTACGAGTTCGTTGGGGATTCGATAATCGTTGGGCCGCGAGGTCAAGTTTTCGCTTCCCTGGACGAGCCGACCGAGGGCTATGTGGTGGCCCGCATCGATCTGGAGGAGGTGCGACGTCAGCGGGAGGAGTTGCAGGTCCTCCAGGCCCGCCAGCCGAACGGCTATCGCATGCTGGCGCGGCCGTATTGAGAGGCGGAGGGGCACGCCTCTTGGAGGCCCAATTTTCTTCGGAGGGCGCTCTCGGCCGCATGATCTTTCCATTGGATGCGACCGTGTAGGGGTGTCCCTTGTGGGCGCCCCCACACGGCCTACGAAGGAGGATTTGGGTGAGCGCAGAGCGATGGCGGGAATTCGCCGAGCCTTGGCTGGCCAGGCTGACACGACCTCTGGAGCGCTGGGGGATCCATCCCAACGCCCTGACTGTGTTGGGCTTTCTGCTCAGCACGGGTGCCGGGTTGCTGGCCGGGCTGGATCTCCGCTGGGGGGCGGTGTTGCTTTGGACCCTCGGTGGATTGTGTGATGCCCTGGATGGAACCTTAGCCCGTCTGTCGGGGAAGGCATCGCCGGCCGGAGCCTTCCTGGATTCCACGCTGGATCGTTATAGCGATGCGGCAATCCTCCTCGGCATCGGGGCGGCCTGGCAACGCGCGGGGATGGCCTGGGGCGGATGGATCGCGGGGGTCGCCCTGTTGGGCGCCCTGATGGTCAGCTATACGCGGGCTCGAGGGGAAGGATTAGGGGTTTCTCTTCGTGAAGGCCTCTTCACCCGATTGGAGCGGTTCCTCCTGATCCTAATTGCTTTGCTCACCGGGTGGTATGGGCCGCTGCTGATCCTGTTTGCGGTTCTCGCTCACCTCACCGCACTGCAGCGCGCCTGGCGGGCGATGCAAACGCTGAGCGCCCCGGAGCGCCATCAGCCATGATCCGGTCGGAAGGGCTTCGGAAGGTCTTCGAAACGGTGGTCGCCGTTGAGGAGGTCAACCTGGAGGTTCGGCCCGGCGAGGTCGTGGCTTTGCTGGGCCCGAACGGGGCCGGGAAAACCACCACGGTCCGGATGCTGGCGGCCCTGCTGCGGCCCACGGCGGGGCGGGCCCTGGTGGCGGGCTATGACACGGTGGAGCAACCCCAGGAGGTTCGCCGTCGCGTCGGGTTGCTGACCGAGCTTCCAGGGCTTTACCTGCGGATGACCGGCGAGGAGTACCTGGCGTTCTTCGCATATCTCTATAAGGTGCCTCGCCCGCTTTTCCAGGAGCGGCTGGAGAGCTGGCTGGACCGGCTGGGGCTCCGGGAGGTATTGCACCAGCGGATCGCCACCTATTCCAAAGGGATGCGGCAGAAGCTGGCCCTCCTGCGCGCTTTCCTTCATCACCCTCCGGTGCTCCTGTTGGATGAACCCACATCGGCCATGGATCCGGAAAGCGCCCAGGTCGCCCGGGAGATGATCCGTTCCTTCGCGGAGGATGGCCATACGGTTCTGCTGTGCACCCATAACTTGTATGAGGCCGAGGCCCTGGCGGATCGGATCGCGATCCTCTATCGGGGTCGGATCCTGGTGGAGGGAAGCCCCCAGGCCTTGCGGGAACGCTTTATGGGCCCGCCTGTGTATGAACTCCGTCTCGCAGGCTCTGTGGAGGAGGCTCAGAAAGCGTTTCCCCATGACCTGCTGATCATGGCCTGTGGGCCGAACTGGATCCGCTATCCGGTTCAGGATCCGGACCGAGAGAACCCTCGCCTCCTTGCGTCGCTGATCGCCCAAGGGATCCCGGTGGTCTCGCTATCGGAGGTCCCTCGCCCGCTGGAGACGGTCTATCTTCGGATCCTGAGCGAGGCGGAACCCTCTATGTCCCTCACCGGAGCAGAGGATCATCCAGTCGGGGCGGAGCGCGGGAGCGCAGCGACTTCCTCCTCAAGTCTGGCCTTGAAAACTGTTTCCTCCCGATGGGAGTCCGAAGGGTCGATCGAGCCCGTGAAAGCGGCGCTGGGCGATCTGGGGGAATGGATCCGAGGGACATGGGGGATCTTCCGACGGGATGTTCTGGACATCCTGCGAGACTGGCGTATGATTGCCCCGCTGGTCTTCTTGTTGTTTGCGTTCCCGGTCCTCTCCCTGCTCTCCGCGGAGGCGGCGACCCGTTATGTTGCCCAGTTTGGCGCTCAGTTGATCGGTGAGCGCCTGTTGCCTTTCCTGGCCCTGGCGACCGGTTTCCTTCCCCTGACGGTCTGTTTGGTCATCCCATTGGAGACGTTTGTGGGCGAGAAAGAACGGCGAACCATGGAGCCGTTGTTGGCCGCTCCGCTGGGCGATCTACAGCTTTACATCGGGAAGGGACTGGCCGCCCTGGTGGTTCCCACGGCTACTTCGCTCCTTGGGTTGATGCTTTACCTGCTCATCCTAACCTTTCGCGGCGCGTGGAGGCCGGATCCCGCGTTGGTGTTCTTCCTTCCCAGCATCCTGGTCCTGCACGCGGTGGTGATGGTCGCCGGTGCCATCGTGATCTCCACCCAGTCGAACAGCGTGCGCGGGGCCAACCTGCTGGCCAGCTTCATCGTCCTCCCCGTTTCCATGTTGTTGATCTTCGAGTCCTCGTTGCTCTTTTGGGGCAGCTACCGAACGCTGGTTATCGTGCTGTGCATCCTGGTGATCTACGCCATCCTGTTGGTCCGCATGGGGGTTGTGCTGTTCAACCGGGAGCAGCTTCTCAGTGCAGAGTTTGACACGCTGGACCTGGTGGGGATCCTGCGGGGTTTTTGGCGTGTGTTCTGGCAGGGGGATCCTGCGCAGCCGATCTCCAACCTGTGGGATCACATCGGGCACCCGGTTCGGCGTTCCGCTGGGGCGCTCGCGACCCTGGCGGCGCTGGGGCTGCTGGGGTTCGGGATCGCCTGGTTGTGGCTCCCCGCCCTCGTTGGTTCACCGGATGAGCTTCTTCGCCAGCTTCAGGCCACAAACCTCTCCGTTGAGCAGGGCCTTCCGTTCACTCCATGGCGGATCTTCTTCCACAACCTGCGGGCGCTGGTTCTGAACACGCTGATCGGCGTGCTCACCTTGGGGCTATGGGCAGCTTTTTACCCGATGGGACTCATGGGGGTGATTGGGGTGCTCTTGCGAGGGCTCTTCGCCAGCGACCTCCGGTTGGGGATCGCCGGCCTGCTGGGGATCCTTCCCCATGGGATTCTGGAGCTGCCCGCGGTGGGGCTGGTGCTGGCAGGGGCGCTTCGGTTGGGGCTCACCCTGCTGACGCCCCCCGGCCCGCGGAGCCTGCGGGACCGCCTGATCATGGCCTGGGCGGACTGGCTGAAGCTGTTTCTGCTCGCGATGCCGCTTCTGCTCCTCGCAGCCTGGATCGAGGTCCACGTGACCCCTCGTCTGGTCCTCTGGTGGCTTTCACCGGTCATACGTTGAGCCTAGGGGTCCCATCGCGCTCTTTCCAGGGCGATTAAGGGGTCCAGAACCGGCCGAGGCCCAGGGCCGCTGCCGTCATCGATCCGAAAAACAGCGCAGCGCTGAGTCCGAGCAGGACGAAATCGCGGCCCTGGAAGCGCAGCTCGGTGATCCATGTCCGCCGCCCCACTCCGAAGGCGCGCAGATCCATCGCGTCGATGATGTCCTCCGCCATCATCAAGGCATGAAGCGTCACGGGCACCACCAGGGGGGCGAGGCGGCGGATCTGTCCCAGAGGGCCGCCGCGGATGTTCTCCAGCTCGTAGCCTCGAGCCCGCTGGGCGTCCATCGTCTGCATGGCATCTCGACCCAACGTGGGGATGAACCGGAACGCCAGATCCATGGCGTAAGCGATTTTATCCGGCAGCCCCAGGCCTCGGAAGACCACGCCGTATTGTGTGGGATCCATCGTGTAAGGGATCAGGATGGCCGCGGTGATCACGGTTCCCATTCGACACATCTGGCTGAGCGCGAAGAACATCCGCTCCACCGTGACGTTCACCGCGGGGGTCCACCCGAACACGGTCACAGGGAGCGGAAGGCGGGCCAGGAGCCGCTCCGTTTGGTAGACCTCAAAGCCGCCCCGGCCGGTAAGGAAAGTGATCGTGACGAACACCGCAGCGACAAAGCCTGTGAACAGCCACGCCCGGCGGGTCTCCCGCCATGTCAAACGGTTCAGCCGGAAATAGAAAAGCGCGAGCGCCCACAGGCCCGCCAGCATCCGCACATCCCAAAAGAAGAGTGTGGAAAGCATAAGGGAAAGGGCGAAAAGCAGGCGGGCCCGTGGGTCGAAGGCCTCCAGGAAACTTCCTCGCCGCCGGTAGGGCCAGGTCACCAGCAAGGCTCTCCTCCTACGGCGGGGGATCCGCTTATGCGACCCCAGCGCCCCGCCCCAGTTGTTGCTGGAGGGCGTTATAAGCGGCCACGAGCAATGGCGTAAGGATCGCGGCGTGCAGGATGTTCGGGCCCGCTGCAGGCACGAACTCTCCTAACAAGGCTACCGCCGGCGGATAGCCGTTGATCCAGATGTCTGCGATCGCCGCGAAGCCGATGCCGACAATGTTAGCGACCGCACCCCACACGATTACCGAGGCCAGGGCGATGTTCGTGCCGAGGGCGAACCGGAGGGCCACCACCAGGATCGCTCCGATCAGCGGCACCCAGCGCATCAACGAGCTGAGCGGCCCTCCGAAGAAGGGGCTTTCGATCTCCGTGGTTAAGGCCCAAAGGCTCAGCGCTACTCCCACCGCGGCCACGATTCCTGTGAGGATGTTCAGAGCCCGTTCCCGGCCCAAGATCATCGGAAGCCCGGCTACCAATCCCACCAAGCCGTTCCCGATATCCCAAGCTGGGAACACCCCCCATCCGGTGAGGAAATCCCCCAAGATGTTGCCTACCGCCCCGGTGAAGAAGCCCACCGCTGGGCCGAATACATAGCCGAAGAAGACCGGGAAGACAATGGCGGGGCGCAGGGCCACTTGGCTCACCGAGGGGACCACGAAGACGGTGCCGTTGAACAAGTAAGAGAACACGCCGTAGAGGGCCGCCCCGATGGCCATATACACCACTTCACGGGTGCCGATCTGCCACGCCGGGTGGTCCGCTGTGGCGAAGTAGACGATGTAGACCAAGACCGCGCCGATCGCTACCCAGAGCAGCCAGCCGAAGCCCTGGAGCCGCGCTCCGGACTCTCCAGTCATCAGGCTGGCCAATCCCATCAACGCGACCACCACAATCAGTAGAATCAACCAGGTGAACGCTTTGCGCGCCATGGCTCCCTCCGACATAAAAAATTGAAAGGATTCTTTCTCTCCCCCTCCCGGCAGCTCCAAGGGCGGCGGGGAGGGGCTATCCGTCCCTCCCCCGAATATTCCTAAAATTCAGGCGGACAAAGCAATTACAAGCAGCTTGGCCCTCAAAAGATATTATAAATGAAACGGAAGCAGTGCTTCTTCCATATTTGATTGTTAGATAGGACCGAACCCGCTCTCGAGCAGTTGAAGATCCTCAGGTGCTAGGGCCGCTGCAGGCGGCCCTCAGCCCCCGAGGATCGTTTCTCCCCCCTCCCACAGCTCCGAGGGCTGTGGGAGGGGGGAGGGAACGGATGTCCTCTCCATTGCCTATCCCCAAAACGAAAGCAGTAGGTGATGTAGGGGTGTTACACCTCCGCACCGCCTGTGGTTAGCTCAACGCGATCCATGAAGGAATTCTGCGAGCTGATCTGCTCGCCGAAAACGCCCGGTTCGGCCCAGATACTGCAAATTAGCCTCGAGAAGGGATGTGGGAACCAGCCGTCCCTGTCGCATCACTTCTGGATTCAAGAAGATGACTTCCGGCGGGCCATCGGCGATCAAGCGACCATCCGCTACTACCCAGACTCGGTTCGCAAAGGAAAGCGCCAGATCCAGATCGTGGGTGATGAAGACCATAGCATCCACCGCCTGAGCGGGGCCAAAGGCGATCCCTGCGATCGAGCCCATCAATCGCATGTACGCCTGATAATCCTGGCCCGCCGTTGGTTCATCCATCACCAGGATCCGGCTGCGCATGCTAAGCACCGAGGCGATGGTGACTCGCTTCTGCTGACCGAAGCTTAGAGCCCAGGGTGAGACGCGCGCTTGGTCCAGAAGCCCCACCAGTTCCAGCGCCCAGCGGACATCCGACTCGATCTGTTCCGGGGGATGGCCCAGGTTGCGTGGCCCGAAGGCCACTTCTTCCCATACGGTCGGTGCGAAGAGCATTTGACTCGGGCTCTGGAACACGTATCCAATCGTGCGGGCGACTTCTGCCACCGTCTGGTCTCGCGTTGTCTTCCCCCCCACCCACACTCGGCCCCTCCGGGGCTTCAGCAATCCCATCGCCAGCTTGAGCAGGGTGGTCTTCCCAGCTCCATTCGGACCTAGGATGGCCAAGCTGTCCCCTTTCCGGATCTCCGTGTGGATCTCATGCACGACATCTGGACCGTCGCCGTAGCCAAAGGACACGCCTTCAAAGACTACGAGCGGCGGCGCAGAGGGGGAGGCAGGCGGGATTTCTACCGGCGGCTCTTGACGTTCTCGAATGACGGGCCAGCGCTGCATCCAGACCGGGAAAGGGACTTTCACTGCGGTCGGATCCACACGTTCGAAAAACGCCTCTGGATCCCCATTAAAGGTTAGGCGTCCTTCCTCCAGGTAGAGCACCCGGTCCGGATGGGCTTTCATCGCATCTTCCACTCGATGCTCAACAAGCAATATGGTATGGCCCTCCTGATGAAGCCGTCGGAAGAGGGCCAGGGCATCCTGAGCGCTCTGGGGATCCAGAGAAGCCAAGGGCTCATCCAGGAGGAGAATCCGGGGAGCCATCGCCAGGACCCCGGCGAGGGCCACGCGTTGCTTTTCCCCTCCGGAGAGTTGAAAAGTAGGCCGATCCCGCAGATGGGCGATCCCCAGGGCGTGCAGGACCTCCTCTACCCGCTCCAGGATCCTGGAGCGAGGCCAGCCCAGGTTCTCCAGCCCGAAAGCGACGTCGTGCAGGACATCCGCGGCTACGATCTGACGCTCCGGATCCTGAAGCAGTGTCCCCACTTGTTGGGAGAGCCGGGCCAACGGCCACGCCCGCGGGTCATGCCCGCCGATACGGATGAGACCCTGGAGCTCCCCTTTATAACTTCGGGGGATCAGGCCGTTGAGCGCCCGCAAAAGGGTGCTCTTCCCGCATCCGCTGGGCCCTGCCACCAAGAGCATTTCCCCCTCTTCAGCGGAGAAGGAAATGTCCACCACAGCTGGCTGTTGCCGCGTGGCATAACGAAACGTTAGATCGCGAACTTCCAGCATCGACGCCATGGACGCTGATTTCAAGGCGGTGAGCTTAAGGCGAATTTTACCGCTGAACAGGAACACTTTGAATTGGGGGGCTTGGGAGGTTGGGGCTACAAAAACGGGCACTCAAGTGCCCTGCCGCTTCTTCTACAGGACTAAATCCGCTTTTAAGCAGTTTCCTTGGGGATGCTCAGGGGCTGGTGGCCTTCCCTACGGCATATCTCAAAAACTAAACAGTCTCCAAACTCCGAGGGGTTTTCTCCCCTTCCTCCCCGCAGCTCAAAGAGCGGTAGGGAGGGGAGAGGCCATTCGCCTCCACCCCATACCCCCGAAAAAGCGGACGAAATAGCCGTTACGTGAGAAAGGGATTTGTGGGAGATCTTCTTTGCACCCATAATTAAGCTAGGAGCGGAGGTACCTACGCTTTCTTTCGGACAGGAGGCCCCTATGCGGCTCGCACAACGCATGTCTCGGTTGGGCACGGAGACCGCTTTTGAGGTGCTGGCGCGGGCGAAGGCCCTAGAGGCACAAGGGAGGGAGATCATCCATCTGGAGATCGGGGAGCCCGATTTCGATACCCCCGCCCATATCAAGGCCGCCGCCGTGCGCGCGCTGGATGAAGGATACACCCACTACACCCCAGCAGCGGGGATCCCCGCCCTTCGGGAGGCCATCGCGGATTACATCCGCCGCACCCGTGGCATCCCTGTGGGCCCGGAGAACGTGGTGGTGGTTCCTGGGGGGAAGCCCATCATGTTCTTCGCCATTCTCGCTTTGGTGGAGGAAGGGGATGAGGTGATCTATCCCAATCCGGGCTTCCCCATCTACGAGTCCATGATTCGCTTCGTGGGCGGGCATCCCGTCCCCTTGCGTCTGCGAATGGAAAACGAGTTCCGTGTGGATGTGGAGGAGCTGGCCCGGCTGATCACGCCGCGGACCCGGATGCTGATCCTCAACTCCCCGGCTAACCCCACGGGCGGGGTCCTGACCCGGGAGGACTTGGCCGCCATCGCCGAGCTGTGCCTGAAGCACGATCTGGTGGTGCTCTCGGACGAGATCTACAGCCGCATCATTTATGAAGGGGAGCACGTCAGCATCGCCAGCTTCCCGGGGATGTTGGAGCGCACGATCATCTTGGACGGCTTCAGCAAGACCTATGCGATGACCGGATGGCGGCTGGGATATGGGGTGATGCCCGAGCCGTTGGCGGAAGCGGTGACCCGCCTGATGATTAACTCGAATTCATGCACCGCGGCCTTCACCCAGATCGCTGGGATCACCGCCCTGACCGGCCCTCAGGATGACGTGGACCGGATGGTCGCTGCGTTCCGGGAGCGGCGGGAGGTGATCGTGGAGGGATTGAACCGCATCCCGGGCTTCCGGTGCCTGAAGCCGAAGGGTGCCTTCTATGCCTTCCCGAACATCGAGGGGACCGGATTAGCGTCCCGGGAGTTGGCGGCTTATTTGCTGGACGAGGCAGGGGTGGCCGTGCTCTCGGGAACCGCCTTCGGGGAGTATGGGGAAGGCTTCCTGCGCCTCTCCTTTGCCAACTCAGTGGAGAACATCCAGAAGGCCCTCGAGCGCATTGAAAAAGCGATCCGCCGCCTTCCGGTGCGGGCGATGGCTTCCTAAGGGGTTGGCGAATGGTTCTTTCCCTCCCCTTCCTACGACCCTTCGGGCCGTAGGAAGGGGAGATCCAGGGGGTAGGGCCATTCGCTGCCCCCACGGCGTATCCTTCGTGAGGCGCGACCACCTTAAGGCATCTTCTCAAACAACAACTCCAGCAAAGCTCGACGCTCCTCTGGGGTCATCGGGCGAGGGCGGGCGAAATCCTCCAAAAAGGCGGTCTGGAGCACCACCCCTAAATATCGGCCTTGATAGAATACGTGGCGATCGATGAAGGTCTGCCGTACCCCGACCGGATCCACCTGGTCAAAAAACAGATTTCCCAATCCGTAATGGATAAACCATCCGGGTCCCACCTCGAACGTCTGAGCGTGATGTCCCTGGCTGCCGCTCACGATGACAGCCCCCAGATCCCGCCAGCGGCGGAAGTCCTGGATTTGTTGAAGGGTCGGCGTGTAATCGTAAAACTCCCAATACTGAAGGGTCACAATCGGCAGCCACCCCTCGGCCCGCAGGCGGCGGACCGCTTCTTCCAGCTCAGGGGCGCACGGGGCGGCGCCGGGCTCTGTCGGGGTGGCCCAATCGTAATCCGGCCCTACTGGGTTGCAGCCGATGAAGGCCAGCCGGTTCCCGTTGTGCTCCACCCGCAACGGTTGCAGCGCCTCCCCCAGATTCCGTCCTCCCCCATAATATCGCATCCCTAGGCGCTGATAGAGATCCAGGGTTGCTCGAAACGGCGCCCGCCCGTAATCGATGAGGTGATTCCCAGTCAGCTCCACGATATCGGTGCTGATGTAAGTGAGCAGCTCCGCGTAGCGAGGACGGCTGCAGAACACCACGCCGCTTCGAGGTTGTGGGGGAGGACAGCCTTCCCAAAACGAGACCTCGTTGCTGACGTGCGTCAAATCGGCGCTCTGGAGCCACGGCGCGATGTCGCGGGCCGGGAACAAAACCCCATAGCGCTCCATCTGCACGGCGGTCCCCCGAACCAACGCAGTGACGCCGGTCATGGCCAGCACGGTCATCTGACGCTCATCCCGATTGGTCAGCCATCCGGCCGCCTGTTGAAAATCCGCCGCGGGGAATCCGGGTGGGAGGCGCGCCGCGCCGAACCACACCGTCAGGGGATACCGCTCGGGGTCCAGCCCACGATCCATCGGGGAGAGGCCATCGACGGCTATCGCTTTCAGGCGAGGCTCCAGCCGATGAAAGGGAATCAACGCCCATCCCGTCCGCATTGCCCAGAGACGATCGACCAGCTCTTCCTCGGATACGGAGATCACGGCTTCCGGGGCGGGCGGACCCCATAAGGTGGTAAAGATCGACAGCGTCTCGGTGGCGACCAGGATCGGTCCCGGGAGGGAGGCCTGACCCTGCCAGCGAGCGCGAACCGCGGAGAACGACACTTCATCGGTTACAGTGGGAAAAGGCGCAGCCAGGGCATAAATCCACATCCCCAAGCGCACCGGGGCGGTGATCAGAACAGGGCCAAGCGTGATCGCCCCCTCGTCCCCCACGAACCGCCAACGGGGATCTCCTTCCAGCCGTCGCTGGAGCTCCAACCGAACCTCCGCGGGGAGCGCGGGATGCCATCCGAGCGGCCACGTGGAGGGGGTGGGGGTCGGCACTGGGGTGGCGGTTGGAGCTGGCGTGGGTGTTTGGGTAAAGGATGTATCGGGAAAGCCGATGATCGCGCATCCGGCGAAGATGGGCAATAGCCCGATCATCGCCAGACACTGCATGAGCGTCAATCGGTGGGGCGAACGCCGAAGCTGGGGGAGAGCGGGTAAAAAGGTGGTCATCGAAGCCTGCGGTCTCACCATTCGTTGCGCTTCTCTTCCTGCGGTCTGAAAAAGCTCCTCCAGGGGCTGGATCGTTACTCGACCCATTGAAGCGGCACCTCCAGCGCTTTTCCATCCACGATCCGGAAGGCCCGCAAGTTCCATTCCCCCCGGACCGGTGCGGCGATCACATAGACGGCCTCGGGATAATAGGCCTCCGCCACATCGATCGCTGAGGGGACTGGAGGGCCGTGAGGGTGGGAATGATAGATCCCCACCAGCTCCCATCCGCGAGCCTCCAGCTCCAGCATCACGCGGATGAGATCGTCCGGGTGGACCCGATAGCGAACCGGGCTGGCCAGCTCGTTTCGGGTGGGATAAACGGCTAGCACCCGCCGGCCGATCCCCCCGAGGAGCCCGCAGGCCTCCAGTGGCCATTCCGCCTGGACGTGCGCGAGGATGCGCTGAGCATCCCCCACGCTCAGATAGAGGGGTTCCGTTTCCGGATCCAGATGGCCCATACACTTTCTCCAATCGCTTCCACCTTAAGCACTTCATCCCCTTGCAGGGCGACGCTCCGGGGAACGTTGCGGGTGGCCGGCTCGTAGTCCACCAGCACCCGGAGCACTTGGCCCACCGCCATTTCCTCCAGGGCCAGCCGGGTCTTCACGTAGGTGTAGGGGCAGACCTCCCCTCGGATATCCAATTCCATCGCAGGTTCCAACTCTCCGTCCATTCCTTCGCGTCCCATCATCCCTGTTTCTTAGGAGACGTGATCCGAATCTGAGCGCTCGCTCTATTCTCGGTGATGATTGTTTATTTTTTCTGCGTGGGGTACAGATCGCTGGAGGCAGTCCGCACCCCACGACAAACGGGAAGAAGCACTAATAAGAGATAACCACCCGCATTCACGATCACATTCCGAAATAACTACCTTACCCCCTTACTCGGTTTTCAGGTTACAATAGATCGCCTGGCCAAGGACCGGCCGCCTGGGTTTCCCAGGCTATATTGGACAGGGAAGGAAGCTCCTGAGCAACAGGGGAGAGCAGGCTTCTCCGCACACCGACACGAGCCATGTAATTGTCCTTCGCTCATCCCCATTCGTCAACGCTTCGGAATCCTCGGCCTTGGGGATTGAGGGGAACGACCAAGAACGGGCGCAAGGGAGAAATTAACCCAACTGTTCAGCTTCGTGGGGTCCGGTTGGCGCAGGCCGACCATCGGCTGCAGGCCTTGGCGAGGACGAGTTCAATCGGCGCGCAAGCCCCCAGGGGAGCCCAGGTCGGCGCGGGCCCGACAGGGCAATTTTCAATCAGCGCTTGAATAGATACAAATTAACCTGCACATAAGCTAACATCGCGAGGAGAAAGGAGGGGCCATCCGCCTCTCCATCGCATATCCCAAAAACTAAAATCAAGAGGGATTTACCCTATGAGGGGGTGCGCCGCGCTATGGCACGCTATCGCTTTCTGACCTTTGATTGTTACGGCACGTTGATCGACTGGAGGGCCGGGATCGCCGAACATCTGGGGGGCATCCTGCGCCGGCACGGCGTGGATCCTGCGCCGGAGGAATTGCTTCAAGTGTATGTGGAGGAGGAGCATCGCCTGGAGTCCGGGCCTTACCGGCGGTATCGGGAGATCCTGGCGGAGAGCGCGCGGGCGGTGGCTTCCCGTTTCGACATCCGGCTCTCCGATGCTGAGGCCCAGAGCTTCGCGAATTCGGTGCCCGATTGGCCGCCTTTCCCTGATACAGTGGATGGCCTGAAGGCGTTCGGCGTGATGGGCTTTCGGCGGGTCATCCTCTCGAATGTGGATCGTGATCTGCTGGCGGAGACCATCCGGCGTCACGGCCTGGAGGTCGATGGGGCGATCACCGCAGAGGACACCCGAACGTATAAACCGAACCCCCGCCACTGGTTGACGTTTTGTTCCCGCTACGCTGCCCGTCGAGAGGAGGTGTTGCACATCGCCCAGAGCATCCTCCACGACATCCGACCAGCTCTCCAACTGAAACTGGATTGCGTCTGGTTGAATCGCTATCGGGAACCCGTTCCCGAGGGCGTGCGGCCTACCCAGGTGGTTTACGATATGGATGCACTGGTGGGATGGCTGCTCACGTCATAGATGCTCAAGAGGGTGATCCAGCCGCCTCCGGTGGCTTTCTCAATTTCTCAAACCCTTAGGGGAGCGGGAGGTGATATGCGGATCCTGATCACCGGCGGGGCAGGGTTCCTGGGCTCGGCCCTGGCCAACCGACTGGCCCGTGAGGGCCATGCGGTGCTGGTCCTCGATGATCTGAGCGCTGGAGATCCCCAGCGCCTGGATTCCCGAGTGGTGTTCACCCGGGGGGATGTTCGGGATGTCCCCCGGCTCTGGACGCTGCTCCAAGGCGTGGACCTGGTGTATCACCTGGCCGCGCGGGTTTCGGTGCCGGAATCGATCCTGTATCCCCGGATCTACCAGGATGTGAATGTCGGCGGGACGGTGGCCTTGCTGGAGGCGATGCGGGATGCGGGGGTGAAGCGCTTGGTGCTGGCCTCCTCCGGTGCCGTCTATGGCGATCAACCGGTTCAACCGGTTCACGAAGGGCTTCTTCCCCGCCCCCGCTCCACTTACGCGG
Source organism: Thermoflexus sp. (assembly GCF_042408365.1). GTDB lineage: Bacteria > Chloroflexota > Anaerolineae > Thermoflexales > Thermoflexaceae > Thermoflexus. Next base: position 3,153 of record NZ_JBHOQJ010000167.1, on the reverse strand, counting down.
TAACCAAGCTGGCGGCCGAACACTTCGTTCTGACCCTGGGGCAGTTGTGGGGGTTCGAAGTGGTGGTGTTGCGGATCTTCAACGCCTACGGCCCCGGTCAGCCTCTTCCGGCGGCCCATGCCCCCGTCACCTCCCGCTTCCTCAAGCAGGCGGTGGAAGGAGGAACCCTGGTGATCTTTGGGGATGGAACCCAGACACGGGATTTCGTCTACGTGGAGGATGTTGTGGAGGCCCTGGTGGCCGCTGGACGTCGAGCGGGCCTGAACGGGGAAATTATCAATGTGGGGAGCGGCCGGGAGACCTCGATCAATGAGCTGGCGGAGATCGTCATGCAGGCGGTCGGGCGGCGGGTGCAAGTGATTCATAGCCCCGCGCAGGATGGTGGGGTGGCCCGATTGTGCGCCGATCTCCGGAAGGCGGAGCAGCTCCTCGGATATCGCCCGCGGGTTTTCCTTGAGGAAGGCTTACGCCGGATGCTTCGAGAGGATCCCCGGTTCCGTTTGTGAACGGATCTAAACTATACGGTGGAGGGGCACCCCTTATGGGTGCCCCTCCACCGTGTCCCATCCTCACTCCACCGAAATTCCCCACAGAAAGATCCCACCACCCGTTGGGGAGACTATCAACAACGCAGGATCCGCGCCTGGTCCTTTCATTCCGCGAGATGACATGCTACCCAGTGGCCCGGGCGGACCTCTCGCCACTCGGGCTCTATGTGTTTACAGATCTCCTGGGCGATGGGACACCGAGGATGAAACCGACAGCCGCTTGGGGGGTTGACCGGGCTGGGGACTTCCCCTCGCAGGATGATCCGCTGCCGGCGGGCCTCCACCGCCGGGTCTGGCACGGGAACGGCCGAGAGCAGGGCCTGGGTATAGGGATGGAGCGGATTCTCATACAGCTCGACCCGATCCGTCAGCTCGACGATCTTGCCCAGATACATCACGGCCACCCGGTCGCTGATGTGCCGGACCATGGCCAGATCGTGGGCGATGAATAAGTAAGTGAGCTGAAATCGTTCCTGGAGCTCCTGAAGCAGGTTCACGATCTGGGCCTGGATGGAGACATCGAGGGCGGAGATCGGCTCATCGCATACGATGAAATCCGGCTGGAGGGCGAGTGCTCGGGCGATGCCGATGCGTTGCCGTTGCCCGCCGGAGAATTCGTGCGGATAGCGATCAGCGAAGATCGGGTTCAGGCCCACCAGACGCAACAGCTCCTCCACCCGCTCCCGGGCCTCCTTCCCCCGCGCCACCCCATGGATCTCCAGAGGTTCGGCGATGATCTGCCCCACCGTCATACGCGGGTTCAGTGAGGCGTAGGGGTCCTGGAAGATAATCTGCATGCGGCGCCGCATTCGCCGCAGCTCGCCTCCCTTGAGCTGCGTTAGATCAACGCCATCAAAATAAACATGGCCCCGCGTTGGCCGATGCAGCTGCAGGATCGTCCGGCCGACCGTGGACTTCCCGCATCCGGATTCCCCAACTAACCCCAAGGTCTCGCCACGCCGGATATCGAAGGAAACGCCATCCACGGCGTGCACGTAGCCGATCGTGCGGGTGAAGATGATCCCCCGCGTGATCGGGAACCATTTCACCAGGTTTTCCACCCGAAGCAAGACCTGTCCGTTCCGGCTCACCGTGGCCTCCCAGTCGTCACATCTACCCAGCATGCGACCCGATGACCTGGAGCGATCTCCTCCAGCCGGGGGTTCTCCTCCCAGCAACGATCGAAGGCATAAGGACAGCGAGGAGCAAAGGGGCAACCCCGCGGCAGTTCCAGCAGATCCGGAGGCATCCCATCGATGGAGACCAACCGCCGGCGCTCCCGCCGATCCAGGCGAGGTAGGGATCCCAGCAGCCCCATGGTATACGGATGGGCAGGATGATGATACAGCTCCAGGACCGGAGCCTCCTCCACGATATAGCCGGCATACATCACGGCCACCCGATAGGCCAACCCGGCCACCACCCCGAGGTCATGGGTGATCCAGATAATCGCCATCCCCAGCTCGTCTCGGAGCCGCTTCACCAAATCGATGATCTGGGCCTGGATGGTCACGTCCAGAGCCGTTGTAGGCTCGTCCGCGATGAGGATCTGAGGATGGCAGGCCAGCGCCATAGCGATCATCACCCGCTGTCGCATCCCGCCGGAGAACTGATGCGGATAATCGTTCAGGCGCTCCTCAGCGTTCGGGATCCCGACCATCTTCAGAAGCTCGATCGCCCGCTGGCGGGCCTCCCCAGGGGACATATTGAGATGGGTTTCCAGGACCTCCGTGATCTGTCGCCCAATGGTGAGAACAGGGTTTAAAGAGGTCATAGGGTCCTGGAACACCATGGCGATCTTGGAGCCTCGAATGTGACGAATATCCGCCTCATCCAGTTTCAGTAGGTCCACCCCCTGGAAGAGGACCTCGCCCTTCGTAATGCGGCCAGGGGGCTGGGGGATCAGGCGCAGGATCGAGAGCATGGTCACACTCTTCCCACACCCGGATTCCCCAACAATCCCCAGCGTCTCCCCTTCGTTGAGCTGAAAGGAGACCCCGTTGACCGCATGGACCACCCCATCCCGGGTGAAGAAACGCACCTCCAGGTTGCGAACGTCCAACAATGGCGGCATTGGTTCCACGCCTCGTGTTCAGGATTCCACAGATTTAAGCCCTTCCTGCCCAGTGGGCATGCAGTAAGTATGATAGGCGAGCTGGGCTGGCCCGTCAAACATTCGCCGTGCCTCTTCAGGGCCTTCCAGCGCTTTATCCATAATTGATTTTGAGCTCTGACCTAATGCGCTTTCCAGCTGTTTCACCGGGGGGTTTTTCGAGCGCTGGGAAAGATGACCGAAAATGGGCGCTCAAGCGCCCCACTCCAAATGGCCCTCAATCCCTGAAACCCCCGAAGTTATGGACAAAGCGCCAGGGAATTGAATGGTCATCTGGACAAAGGAGCAATCCCATCAGACCCTCTTTCGAATCTCCGGCGAGTTCGGTTAAAATAATGAAATGAGGTTGGGCCGGTGGCGGAATCGGCAGACGCGGCAGACTTAAAATCTGCTGCCCCGTGAGGGGCGTGCGGGTTCGACTCCCGCCCGGCCCATTCCGCGAAGGGGGGAACTGGGCTTCTTCGTGGGGTGCGGGCCGCCTTCGGCGGCCCG
>NZ_JBHOQJ010000165.1:0-6634 GCF_042408365.1 Thermoflexus sp. | reverse complement strand
CGACCCGGAGAAAGCCCGCGCCGCCGTCGCCCGCGACGACGAGGTGGATGCTCTGGATGAGCAGGTCTACCGGGAGCTGATCACCTATATGATGCAGGATCCCCGCACCATCTTTCGGGCCACGCGGCTGCTCTGGATCTCTCACAACTTGGAGCGCATCGCGGATCGGGTGACCAACATCGCCGAACGGGTGATCTTCATGGTCACTGGGGAGTTGCAAGAGCTGAACTAGCGGCACATGCGAGCTGACCGCGCTTCTTCCGGCTCCCTCCAGCGGGGTGCTTCGATGTTCCAGCTCGCCCCCAACCCCCGTGAGGCAGCCAACTGCGCAACCCGTTAAAGGAAGAAACACTGCGCTGCCGGGCGGCCAATATTACTTGAGAATCCCGACTCCTCCAGCGATGTCCTTGCGCGGCCTTCGGGAGACCATCCGGCCACCTGCTGAGGGGCGGAGATCAGGGGCGCTCCGCCCCCGTCGGTTTCCTTTTTTGTTGTATCAACGGCTGGCTCGGATGTATCGAGGGCCTGCGCTGCTGACCGCCCTCCTGGCGCTTGGGCTATATTACTTTCCTGTCTTTGTAGAGATTGAATACCCATGGCCGCCGGACCGAGATCCCATGCTCCTGGTCTTGGCGGGCGCGGTCCTGGGGGTCTGGTGGATCCCGGAGATCGGGAGTCGGCTTTCAGGGGTAGAGCCGCGGCCGGAGGCGCTGGTTTTCCGGTCTCCCTTTTTTGCGCTCCGGGTGTCCTACCGACGGATCCGCAATACGCGACCGACGGTGTTCTCTGAGCTTTTCCCTCAGATCCCCCGTCATCACTGGCGGTGGGTGGAGCCGTTTTATGATCATGCGGTGCTGGTGATCGAGACCGACGGCTACCCGCTGCCCGCTCGCTGGATCCGCTGGCTGCTTGGCCCTTACGTCCCCTTGCCTCAGGGCCATGGTTTCGTTTGTCTGGTCTCCGATTGGATGGCCCTGAGCCGCCTGATTGATCACTACCGGGAAGGCGCCCGCAGGGCATCCTCACGAAGTGTCAGTGAACGCCCTCAGGAACTCATGTGATCCACAGATGACGTGACAAGGTCAAAAGTTGCGCGACCGGCCCCTTAGAACGTAAACTCTCGAAACTGTTGGACCCCCCAAGGTAGGCGAAACGGGCATGAAAGCATCCTCATGAACGAAGAGGCTGTTGATTGTCCTCTCCGGATCACCGTTCTTCGGGATGAGGCTAGGAACCCCCATTCTCACAAATCCCAGCGGAGAACGAATGGGCGACTTGGGTTATAAATAAGGTAGCCGTCTGAGCGCGAGCATCGGGTGGGGGCTCCTCACCCCAAGTGGGGTGGTTGCCCCATTCAGTGGTGGCGAGCTCTCAACCTCAAAAATTCAAAGGGGATGCGCAGTGAGGGGAATTGCCCCACCCCTCTTTCCTTCCTCCCCGTGCGGCTTTGCCGCGCGGGGAGGGCCACTACCGAATGGAATGAGTGCCCAAAATATGCATACGAACATAATAAAGGGAGATCGGTGCTATGTCCGATGAAGGGATGAAACGCGATCCTCGCAGGGATATCATGCGGATCCTCCACGCTGCGCTGGGAGCGGTGGATCCTAGCGCAGCCGTTCGACGTCATGTCCGTCGGGAAGGAAACCAGCTGATCGTTGGAGAGCACCGTCTGGACTTGGATCGCTATCGTCATGTGTTCGTGCTTGCTCTGGGCAAAGCGGCGTATCCCATGGCCTATGCCCTCCAGGTGTTGCTGGGCCGTCGGCTGGATCGAGGTGTGCTGGTGACCAAATATGGGCATCTGGCCGCCGCCCTGGATGAGCGGTGGATCGTGATCGAGGCTGGGCATCCGGTCCCCGACGAGAACAGCGTTCGGGGGGCTCAGGCGCTGGCCGCCATAGCTGAGCAGGCGGGGCCGGAGGATCTCATCCTATGTGCCCTCAGCGGTGGAGGCTCCGCCCTGGCGACCTGGCCGGTGGAGGGGATCAGCCTGAGCGATCTCCAGGCGGTAACGGATCTGCTGTTGCGTGCGGGGGCGACGATCCATGAGCTGAACGCCGTGCGTAAACATCTGGATCGGATCAAGGGTGGGGGATTGGCCCGTTTTGCTTTCCCCGCCACTGTGTTCACCCTGGTCCTCTCCGACGTGGTCGGGGATGATCTGTCGGTGATCGCTTCGGGGCCGATGGCGCCGGATCCTTCCACCTTCTACGATGCCTGGCGGGTGCTGAATCGTTACGGCTTACTGGAGCGGATCCCGCTCCGGGTGCGCACCCATCTGGAGCTCGGGCTGCACGGGAAGATCCCTGAGACCCCTAAGCCGGGCGATGAGATCTTTCATCGGGTTACACATGTGATCGTCGCCAGCAATCGTCTAGCTGTTCAAGCAGCCTTGGAAGAGGCCGCTCGCTTGGGGTATCATCCGTTCCTGCTTTCCACCTTTGTGGAAGGGGAGGCCCGGGAGGTGGCCCGGGTGATCGTGGCCATCGCCAAGGAAATCCTCACCACTGGCCGCCCGGTTCCCCGCCCGGCCTGTGTCGTGTGGGGAGGGGAGACCACCGTGACGGTGCGGGGAAGCGGGCGAGGCGGACGGAATCAAGAGCTTGTGCTGGCGGCCGCGATCGCTCTGCAGGGCTGGCCGGGAGTGGTGGTGGCTTCCCTGGGGACAGATGGCACGGATGGACCGACAGACGCCGCCGGAGCCATCGCCGATGGCGAGAGCGTCCATCGGGCTTATCTGCTGGGCCTGGATGCGATGGCCCATTTGAACGCCAACGATTCCTATGCCTTCTTCGAGGCCCTCGGCGACCTGATCCGCACGGGTCCTACAGGGACGAACGTCAACGATATCGGGGTGATGTTAGTAGGTTCATCATGAAAAGATTCACGGGCCTTGGGGGTTGGGGGATTGCACAAACGGGCAGCCAAGCGCCCTGCTACGGCCATGGAAGGAGCAGATGGCCCCATCCCTTGGATCCCCATAGCCCTTTGGGCCGTGGGGAGGGAGGATAAAAAATATTCGTGGAAGAAGCATCAGCTCCCCAACGTGCGGCTTCGATCCGGATAGAGCATGGCCGGGGGATGCATGCGGATGGATTCCAAATATCCTCCAGTGGTTTGCATTGTTGGGCGCTCGGGCTCCGGGAAGACCACTGTCCTGGAGGGCCTGGTTCGGATATTCCGAGGATGGGGGTTTCGGGTCGGCACGATCAAGGACGATCCTCATGGGGAGATGCGGTGGGATCAGCCTGGAAAGGACACGTGGCGGCATCGGGAGGCCGGCGCCGAGCGGGTCCTTGGCCTCACGCCTCAGTGGCTTTGGCTGTCCCGACGCCTGGACCGCCCGCTGACGTTGGCGGAGGTCTTGAGGGAGTTCGATGGGCTGGATCTGGTGCTGGCGGAGGGCTTTAAAAACGAGGCGATGCCCAAAATTGAGGTGATTCGCCAGGAGACAGGCTTGGATCTTCTGGAGGGATTGCAAGAGCGCTGGGCGGTGGTTTCGGATTCCCCTCTAAATGTCGGGGTGCCATGTTTCCGATTCGGAGAGCTTGAGGAACTGGCGGTGTTCCTGATGCAACGCATGGGGCTCCGGCCAAAGGGCTAAGATCGCCCGGAGGGGCGCTTCGGATGGCAGGCGCTTGGCCTTCTCCTCCGGGCCTGAAAGGGCAACAGCAAGCGGAGAGGGTTAGATTCCTCTCCGAAAGGTTGGAGAGGCTTTGAGGCCGTACGATTCGGAAAAATCGGAGATCCGTCTGATGAGCGAACATTGGCCTCATCCTACCGGCGATGTGAGTGAGACGGCGGGCTGGCGGGTCCCCGGGCGGGACCGCACGCAGCGGATCCCTCGGCAGCCTCCCGCAGGGCGGCCGCCGAGGATCCCGCCCCATCCCCCACGATCTTCCGCGGCGCCACGGCGTCGCTCGTGGGGCCGGACCCTCCTCTTCGTCCTGCTGATCCTATTGCTCCTGGGGGCGGCCGGGGGCGCGGCCGCGCTCGCCGGCTATGTCTATGTGGCGATGCAGTTACCGCCGCCGGAAGCCCTACAGGAGCGGGCGCTGAACCTTTCCACCTCTCTTGTGCTGGTGGATCGCAACGGGGAGTTGCTGGGGGAGTTCGCGGACCCTCAGAGCGGGCGCCGGCAGTTGGTCCGCCTTTCCGACATCTCGCCGTGGTTGATCCAGGCCACGGTGGCGACGGAGGACCCCCGGTTCTGGCAGCATCCTGGGTTCGACCCCATCGCCATCGCTCGCGCCCTCTACCAGGCGATCCGGGAAGGGGAGGTGGTGAGCGGCGCCAGCACCATCCCGCAGCAGCTGGTGCGCAACCTGCTGATCTCCCCTGAGCGCACCTTGCGGCGGAAGATCAAAGAGGCGGTGCTGGCGTCTGAGATCATCCGTCGCTATCCGCGGGAGCAGATCTTGGAGATCTATCTCAACACCATCTACTATGGGAACCTGGCTTACGGCGTGGAGGCGGCTGCCCGCACCTATTTCGGGAAATCAGCGAAAGATCTCAACTTGGCCGAAGCTTCCTTCCTGGCCGGCCTCCCCCAGGCGCCAGCGCTCTACGATCCATTTACTCCGGAAGGGCGGGAACGCGCCCTGCGGCGCCAGCGGGATGTCCTCCGCCTGATGATCGAGGCCGGGTATATCTCCCGAGAGCAGGCGGAAGCCGCTGCGCAGGAGATGGCTGCTCGGGCCTTCCAGAAGCCTGCCATGACCTCGCCAGCGCCGGAGGCCCCCCATTTCGCCCTCTATGTGCAGCAATGGCTGGAGCAGACATTCGGCCTCAACGCCCAAGCTCTTCACCGGGGCGGCCTGCGGGTGGAAACCACCTTGGACCTTCGCCTCCAGCGGATGGCCACCCAGGTCCTGCGGGCGCATCTGGAGAAACTCAAGGACAAGAATGTGCATAACGGGGCGGTGGTCATCTTGGATCCCCGCACGGGAGAGATCTTGGCCATGATTGGGAGCCCGGATTATAACGACACGGCACACGGCGGCCAGATTAACATGGCCCTCGTTCCCCGCCAGCCGGGCTCCTCGATCAAACCGCTGACCTATTTGGTGGCTTTTGAGAAGGGGTGGACCCCCGCAACGCTGATCTGGGATGTGCCATCCCGGTTCCCGGACGGCCCGGGGCGATTCTATGAGCCCGTCAATTATGATCGGCGCTTCCATGGTCCGGTGACCGTTCGCTATGCGCTGGGCAACTCCTATAACATCCCGGCGGTGAAAGCGCTGGCCTTCATCGGGCTGCCGGCCTTCCTCCAACGCGCCCGGGATCTGGGCATCACCACCTTGACCCGCCCGGATTACGGCCTCTCCCTCACCTTGGGCGGCGGTGAAGTGCCGTTGCTGGAGATGGTGGGCCTCTATGCGGCTTTCGCGAATGAAGGCCGTCGGGTGCCCCCGGTCCCGGTCCGGAAGATCACGGATGCCTTCGGCAACGTGCTCTACGAATATACGCCTCCCCCAGGGCAGCCGGTGATGCGGCCGGAGCACGCTTATCTGATCACCCACATTCTTTCAGATAACGAGGCGCGTCGAGCGGCCTTCGGACCCAATAGCCCGCTCAAGCTCTCCCGGCCGGCAGCGGCGAAGACGGGGACCACCAACGATTTCCGCGACAACTGGACCTTGGGGTATACGCCGGACCTGGTGGTGGGGGTCTGGGTGGGGAACGTTGACAACTCTGAAATGAAAGGGGTCACCGGCATCACGGGCGCAGCCCCAGTCTGGCATGATGTGATGGAGGAAGCTCACCGTATCCTGAACCTGCCGCCCCGGGAGTTCCGCCGGCCGCCTGGGATCATCGAAGTGGAGATCTGCCTGGATTCCGGCACCCGGCCCTCACCCTATTGTCCGCCGGACCGCCGTCGGATAGAGGTCTTCGCCGCCGATCAGCCCCCGCCCGGGCCGGAGCACGACCTCTGGAAAGCCGTGATGATCGACGGGGCGACCGGATTGCTCTACACCGAGGGTTGTCCCGGCCCGCCGATCGAGCGGGTCTTTTACGTGGTTCCCGAGGAGGGGCGCTGGTGGGCGGAACAGCGTCAGATCCCTCAGCCTCCCACGGAGCTCTGTGTGGTGGCGATCCCGGAGGTCATCATCCGGTGGCCGAACGAAAGCACCGTGGTACGCGGGATGGTTCCAGTGTTGGGAACGGTGTGGATTCCCGATTTCGCGTATTACAACGTGGAATGGGGGATCGTGGGGGCGGATGGGGTCTCTTGGCAGTGGTTGAGCGGTCCGCATCTAGCCCCGGTGCGCGACGGTCAGCTCACCGTTTGGGACGCCTCCCATCTTCCTACTGGCTGGTATGCCCTGCGGGTGACCGCCTTCAATCGCTCCGGGCAGGCCTTTGTGGGCGAGATCCGGACTTATGTGGACAATGGGATTGTGCCCACCCCCACCCCGATCCCGACGGTCACCCCCAGCCCGACGCCGAAACTTCTTCCGACGTCGACACCGGAGCTCCCAATCCCGACGATTGTTCCACTGCCATCTCCAGTGCCTACCCCGTAGTGCTTCATTTCACAAAGTGAATGGCTCTCCTCCCTCCCCGCGGCCCGAAGGTTTCCGGCCCAGCTCTCGAAAACCAGGGGCGAGCCGGGCGCCGAAGGCGCCCG
>NZ_JBHOQJ010000138.1:0-15727 GCF_042408365.1 Thermoflexus sp. | reverse complement strand
GCCGATGCGGTGATCTTCGCCAGCGGCGGCTACCACATCGAGCTGGGCGAGAGGGACCGCATGTTGGCCGATCCCTATTTCCCTAAACACCAGCCCCTGAGTGAGGACCTGAGGGAGGTACTGCGCCGCTATTACGATTTCGCCGTTCGTTACGAGAACGTGCTGGCCCTGGGAACCCAGGATAGCACGGATGAGGAGGCCAGGAGGGTGACAATCGAGGGAGTAAACACCGATCCCGAGCGGGCCTGCGGGAAGGTTTGGATCATTACCCGACAGGGTGGAGGTTTTGAAACCATCAGCTTGATCAACCTGTCGGATATCCCCAGCCCGGAGTGGAATCGTTTGTCGCCGATGCCCCCCACACCGTTAAACGAGCTGCGCGTCCGCTACCATACAGCGCGTGAAGTGAAACGAGTCTGGTTGGCCTCACCGGATTTCGCCACCCCTCGGGCCATGCTCCTGGAATTCGAGTCCGGTCAGGATACCCGAGGGAACTACATCGCATTCACCGTTCCCAGGCTGGAATATTGGGATCTTATCGTGATCGAGTTCGCAGGCTGAACGCTTGCGACCGGAATATGGGCTTCAGCTTCGACGTGCCCCCTAAACCCCAACTAGCTTATTTCGAGAGACGACCTTGGCGATGGATCTCTTTCAACACAGCGTTCACGTGATCACAGCCCACCAAGCCCCCACGGGGGCGTACGTCGCATCCCCCCATTTCCCCGTTTACCGGTATTCGTGGTTCCGGGACGGCGCCTTCATCGCCTACGCCATGGACCTGGCGGGCCAGCATGGGAGCGCGCGGAGCTTCCACGACTGGGCCATTCGCACGATCCTGCGCCACGCCCGCAAAGCTGAGCGGGCGATCGAGAAGGCGGCCCGCAGCGAACCGCTGGGCCAGGATTACCTCCACACCCGTTACACCTTGGAGGGGGAAGAGGGGCCCGAGGGATGGCCCGATTTCCAGCTGGACGGCTTCGGAACCTGGCTGTGGGCGCTGAGTGAGCACGTTCAGCGCACCGGGGTCTCGCTGACACCGGACGGGCAGGCAGCCGTGGCGCTGGCCGCCCGCTACCTGAGCGCTCTCTGGGCCCGGCCCTGTTACGACTTGTGGGAGGAGCACCCGCACTATCAGCATCCGTATACCCTGGCGGCGATCTACGCCGGCCTGCGCGCCGCGGGGACCTTGCTGGGAGCCGAGGGCCACGCCCTCATAGAGGTGGCGGAGCAGGTGCGTCGCTTCGTGTTGACCCACGGGGTCCAAGAAGGGCGCCTGGTCAAATACATCCCACCCGCCCCCGACCCCGCCTACCGGATCGATGCCAGCCTCGTGGGGGTGGCCACGCCCTATCGTCTGCTCCCCCCGGAGGATCCCCTCATGCGGGCCACGGTGGCCTCCATCGAGCGGGAGCTGCGCTGCCCGGGGGGCGGGGTCCATCGTTACCGGGCGGATACCTATTACGGTGGGGGGGAGTGGGTGTTGTTGGCCGCATGGCTGGGCTGGTATTATATGGAGGTCGCCGAGATCCAGCGGGCGCGGGAGCTCCTGGATTGGGTGGAGGCCCAGGCCGATGCGGAGGGCCATTTGCCCGAACAGGTGTCCGGGCACCTCCTCGCCCCCGAGCGCTACGGCGAATGGGAGGCGCGTTGGGGGCCGGTGGCCAAGCCCCTCCTCTGGTCCCACGCGAAGTACTTGATCCTCCGTTGCGCGCTTCAGTCCACCTAACCGCGTTCGGCTTTCCGTAATTTGAGGCAACAGGGGCCACCGAAAGCGGCCCCTGTTGTTCGTTTGGAGGGGAGATCCGCCGGGCCCCTTTCACCCCGCCACCCAGCGGGCGAGCAAGGCGACGAGCAGCCCGAGGCTTCCGAACTCCACCGCCACGCGGGGGGAGAGGGGGCGCCCCTGAAGGAACCAGAGGCTCATTTCCGCCAGCTCATAGGCCAGGATCATCCACCACAACCCCAGCGTGACCGGTGAAAGGGGCCAGTAGCGGAAGGCCGCCGCCACCGTCGCCATGCTCCACCCGATCAGGGCAGCGTACAGCCACCGCCGGCGCTCCGGGATCTCGGCTTCGACCAAGCGGGCCAGGGCGAGGCCGGCCGCCAGGACCCCGCTGATGAGCATGAGAAGCAGCGTCCGGAACCCGCTTTGGAGGATCCATACGATCGCTGCGAGGGTGACCAGATAGATCAAGGCCTGGGTCATGAGGGGAGTCACCAACTTCGAAACCCCTGTGGTCTCCAGGCGGTAGCGTTCGCCCAGCATGGCCAGGGTCAGCGCCAATCCGGCCAGCCCCAAGCCGATCAACCAGATCGGGCTGGGGGGGAGCTGCAAAGTGAACATCAACCCGCCCACCGCCACCCACATCGGGGTGATCAGGCGGCCGATCTGGCGCCAGGGCGCTTCCTCCCGGAAACGTGGATGGGATTGAAGGAGCGATTCCGTCCCGGTGGCGGCCAGGGCCGCGCTGAAAAGGCCGATCCAAACGGTCGGGGTCAGTCGAAACCCCAGCGGAGAGCCCAGGACCTGAAAAGCGATCTCCGGACCGTCCGGAGGGATGAGCCGGACCATCACCCATCCCAGGGTGATGAGGCTCACGGTAATCGGAATGGGAAGCCAGGAATGTTCATGGGTTTCCACGGTCTGTCCTCCTAACCTCCACATGGCACCCCCAAGGGGTGCCCCTACAAAGGATGCGAATGCCGCCTGTAGGGGCAGGCCCAAGGCCTGCCCGTCAGGGCGCCCACAAGGGGCGCCCCTACCTGATTGCACGGCGGGCGGCCTTCCATTCCCGATCCAGGATGGCGTAAACGACCAGATCCCCCCAGCGGTCGCTGTGGCGCTCGGCCTCCCTCAGAACGCCCTCCATCCGGAAGCCGAGGCGTTCGGGGATGGCCCGGCTCCGATGGTTCTCCGGGGCGACGCGGATCTCCACCCGGTGCAGCCCGCGGTCGAGGAACAAATCGTCGAGCACCGCCGTGACCGCGCGGGTCATGATCCCGCGGCCCTGGTGCCCCGCATCGAGCCAGTAGCCGATGGATGTGGACGCGTTCGCGCGATCGATCCCGTGGACGCCGATCACCCCGATGAGCGCCCCCTCCCGCCAGATCCCCAGCTCATAACCGCTCCCCCGGGCGAACCGCATCAGCCCTTCCTCGATGAAGGCCAGGCTGTCGACGACGTCCCTCACCCGATCGACCCAGGGCAACCACGGGCGCAAATGATCCCGGTTGCGATCGGTCAGGGCGAACAAAGATTCCGCGTGGTGGCGCTCCAGCAGGCGCAACCAAAGCCCTTCTCCGAGCGGATGTCCCAGCATCGCGCTCCTCCTTTGGAATCGTGCCTCCACCGTTTTTAGACGCCCATGCCTTTACGGGAGATGGGGCCGGAGCGCCATGAAGCGCTGCATCTGAGCGATCTGGGCTTCGGCGGAGGGCGCCTCGAAGGTGAGGATCACCCCATCCGCCCCCGCGTCCCGCAGCGCGTGCAGCCCCTGCAGGATCTGCTCCGCGGAGCCGGTCAAGCGCATCCGCCGCTCGCCGGTCGGTGAAGTGTACACCGGGGGAAGCTGGGAATCCAGGGCGATGTACATCCGGCAGACGACCGGGATCAGGCGCCCATGCGCCCATTCCCGAAGCTGCGCCACGCGCTGGCGGAGCGTCTCCGGGTCCAGGCCCACCGGATGCCAGGCGTCCCCCAGGCGGGCCGCCCGCCGCACCGCGGCCTCCGTGTTCCCCCCAATCCAAATCGGCGGGCCGCCGGGTTGTGCGGGGAGCGGCTCGAACACCGCGTCCTCGATCCGAAAGAAGCGGCCTTGGAAGCGCGGACGGGGGTTGGCCCACAGGGTGCGCATTAGAGCGATGCCTTCCTCCAGAAACCGAATGCGGCGTTGGAAGGAGGCCCCCAGGTTCTCGAACTCCCGGGCCAGCCATCCGGCGCCGATGCCCAGGATCAGGCGGCCGTTCGATAGTTGGTCCAGGGTGGCCGCCTGCTTGGCGACCAGCACCGGGTTGCGCAGCCCGAGGAGCAGGATCGAGGTCCCCAGCCGAATGCGCTGGGTCAGCGCGGCCACGTAGGCCAGGGTGGTCCAGGTCTCGAAGATGCGGCCGTAGGGCTCGTAATGCGCCTCCGGCACCAGGATGTGATCCGTGGTCCAGATGGAATCGAACCCCAAAGCTTCTGCGGCCTGGGCTACCTCGCGGATCGCCTCAGGCGACGAAGCCCGTCCGTAATTCGGCAGACATACGCCCAGGTGCATCGTTCCCGATCCTTGTGCGTGGGATGGTTGAAGGTGATCCGGCCTGAAGGACAGCCGAGCATGTTACGTGATCCCGACGATCTTCACCAAGACCCGTTTGCGGCGCTGGCCGTCGAACTCCGCGTAAAAGACCTCCTGCCACGGGCCCAGATCCAGATCGCCGTTGGTGATCGGGACGATCACTTCGTGATGGAGAAGCAGGCTCTTGAGATGGGCGTCCGCGTTGTCCTCGCCGGTGCGGTGGTGGCGGTAATCCGCACGAAAGGGCGCCAGACGGTCCAGCAGCTCCATCATATCCTGCATGATCCCCTCTTCGTGATCGTTCACGTAAACCGCTGCCGTGATGTGCATGGCGCTGACCAGGGCGAAGCCCTCGCGGACCCCGCTTTCCTGCACGGCCCGTCGCAGGCGGTCGGTCAAGCGAATGATCGCGCGCCGCTCCCGGGTCTGGAACCAAAGGTAGAGGGTGAGGGCCCGATAAGGCCCGTTCTCGTAACGGCGGACCTCTTCTTTGACGAGGTTTTCAGCGAGCGGCGCGTCCAGTTCCACCGGTCGGTTGTCGCTCACAATGCGCAAGGTCATTCAAACCTCCCATCGCTCATCGTGGCTTCAGTCATAGGGTGTGGGTGGCTCCACGCCGTGGAGCGCGCGGAGCCGTTCAATTTCCGCCTGGAGGGCGGCGATTTGCTCCCGCAGGCGGAGGATGATCTCCACGCCGGCCAGGTTGACGCCCAGCCGTGTCAGCTCCACGATCTGACGCAACCGCTCCACATCCCGCTCCGAGTACAACCGGATCCTCCCCCGGACCCGCCGGGGGGAGATCAGGCCGATGGCCTCGTAATAGCGGATGGTCTGGGGGTGCAGCTGCACCATCGCCGCCACCACCCCGATCCGATAGCGCGGCTCATCCTCATCGACCACCTCGACCGGGAAAGCTCGAGCCTCCATCATCCGCCTCACCTCCCGGCTCCTGCGATGGGCAAAGGAGCGAACCGGCGCTTTGGTGCGATGCGATGAAAACGAATGGCCCCCGCGTTTACCTGACGGGGCGTTCCCCCAGCCGGACCGTCAGCGTTTGCGGGCGGCCGTCGCGCACGATGGAGAGGGTCACGGTATCCCCCACGCGCTTGTAGTTCTCCAGATAGATCACCAGGTCGTCCACCCGCCGCATGGGGCGATCGTCGATCGCGGTGATGATGTCCCCGCCCAGGTACACATCGCCGAAGCGGGTGCGCACCCGCTGGGTCGCCCCGCGCAGCCCGGCTTGATCGGCCGGGCTGCCGGGCACCACCTGCACGGTCAGCAGGCCGTGGTCCACCGGCAGGCGGAAGGCTTCGGCGAAGGCCGGCGTGATCTCGAAGAACGAGGCCCCTAACCAGGGGTGCGGGTAACGCCCGCGCGCGATCAGCTCCGGGACCACCCGCTTGATGGTGTTCACTGGAATGGCGAACCCGATCCCGATCGAGCCGCCGCTGGGGGAGCGGATCGCCGTGTTGATCCCGATCACTCGCCCCTCCAGGTCCAGCAACGGCCCGCCGGAGTTGCCCGGGTTGATGGCCGCGTCGGTCTGGATCACCTCGCCCAGAGGGCGGTCGGAGAGCTCCAGGGTGCGGCCCAGCGCGCTGATGACCCCCACCGTCATGGTGCGATCCAGGCCGAAGGGGTTGCCGATGGCGATCGCCCATTGCCCGACCTGCAGCCGCGAGGAGTCCCCCAGGGTCACCGGCATCAGCTTCTCCCGGGGCGCCCGGATCCGGAGCACGGCCAGGTCGTTGTAAGCGTCCGCCCCCACCAGGACGGCGGAGTATGTGGCGCCGTCGGCGAGGATCACCTCGATCTGATCGGCGCCCTCCACCACATGGTTGTTGGTGACGATGTGGCCTTCCGAATCCCACACGAACCCCGACCCGGTGCCCTCCTGGTAGATCGGGCCTCGGAACAGATCGAAGGCGGTGGCCCGGGTGGTGATGTGGACCACCGATGGGCTGACCCGCTGGTACACCGAGATGAAGGCGGCCTCCAAGGCCCGGGCTTCAGAGAGGGCCCCCGCCGGGATGGGCGTCGGGGTGGGGGACGGAGTGGGAGGGGCGGAGGGCGGAAGCCACGCTCCGCCCGTGGGCTGCGTCAGCGCCGCCCGAGCCCATAGAAGCGCGCCGGCCGTCGCCGCCGCGCAACCCCCGACGACCAGCAGCAGCCCGACCAGGACCAACCACAAGGTGCGTCGCATCCCCTGAACTCCTCGTCTTAGAATCTCAAAGGTTGAGCGGAACGGTCACAACGGTAACACCCCACTCCGGCGCTCACGCGCCCCCCGATTCGCCCCCGGGCCGGCGTGCCTCATCATTGTGCGGGCCGCTCCTCCAGGGTCACCTGGACCTGCCTTTCCTGTCCATCCCGTAGGATCGTTAAGGTCACGGTCTGCCCGACCTCGGTGCGGTTGACTAGGTAGGAAACCAGCTCATCGAACGAGGAGACCGGATGGCCGTCGATGGCGGTGATGATGTCCCCGCCCAGCAAGACCGTAACCCCCCGAACCAGGACCTCGCGGCTGCCGCCCCGCAGGCCGGCCCGGGCGGCCGGCCCATCGGGGACGACCTCCTGGATCAAGACGCCGCGGGCGGTGGGGACATCATACCCCCGCGCCCGGAGCTCGGCGAGGGAGATCGCGCCGGTGGAGGTGATCCCCAGGTAGGGGTAGCGGGCCCGGCCGTTTTGAATCAGTTGGGGGACCACGCGTTTGACCGTGTTCACGGGGATCGCGAACCCGATGCCGATGTTGGCTGTCCCGACGTTGGGATCGGTGCGGATGGCCGAGTTCACCCCGATCACCCGCCCCTGCAGGTCCACCAGCGGCCCGCCGGAGTTGCCCGGGTTGATGGCCGCGTCGGTCTGGATCACGTCCGGGATCTGGAAGCGGGTCGGCGTCTCCAGCGCCCGGCCGAGGGCGCTGATGATCCCCAGGGTCATCGTCCCCCGCAGCCCGAAGGGGTTGCCGATGGCCACCACCTTCTGGCCCACCCGGAGGGTGTCCGAGTCCCCCAGCTCCGCAGGGCGCAGCAGCTGGGCGGGCGCCTCGACGCGGATCACCGCCAGATCGCTGTAGATATCCCTCCCGACGACCTGGGCCTTCACCACCGTGCCGTCGTAGAACGTCACCCAGATCTCCTGGGCCTGTTCCACAACGTGATTGTTGGTCACGATATGTCCCTGCGTGTCGTAGATGAACCCAGAGCCGCTCCCAAAGATGGAGGCCTCCGCCCCTTCCACGTCGATGTTCACCACGGAGGGCAACACCTTTTGGTAGATGGCGACCAGGCGTTGCTCCTCTTCATCCAGCCCGGAAGGGATCGGCGGAGGGGTGGGAGGGGGTCCAGCAGGGACCACCGCCGCTCCGCCGGGAGGGGGCGTCGGGGTGACGAAGATCAGCTCCCGAAAAGGGAGAGGCCGGCATCCGCTGAACACCAGGAGCAGCCCGGCGAGAACCCACATCCCGTGTCGAATTCGCAAGCCCATGGCTGATCGCTCCGCGGAGGTTTTCAGGCCTGGTTGAAAGTCGCCCTCCCGACCACATCGCCGGAGGTTCGCGTTCGCCGGCATTACCGGCTACCGGCTCCGGCGCAGGCGGGCCAGTTCCGCAAACAGCTCGCGCTCCCGGGGGGTCAGGTTCCGGGGCAATTCCACCAAGACCCGGAGGTAAAGATCCCCCCGTTCGCCCGGATGGTGGGGGGAAGGCATGCCTTCCCCCCGCAGGCGGATCAACGTGCCGTTTTGCGTCTCCGGTGGAATATGCACCATCAGGGTCCGGCCGTCCAGATGGCGGAAGGGAACCTCGCCTCCGAGAACGGCCGTGTAGAGATCAATGGTCAACGAGGCGTAAAGATCCTGGTCTCGCTGTTCAAAGCGGGGATGAGGAGCGACCTCCACGACCAGGTATAGATCCCCCGGGGGGGCGCCATAACCTGGCTCCCCAGCCCCCGGAACCCGGACCCGGGAGCCGGTTCGCACCCCTGGCGGGATCCGGACCTCCAGACGTCGTCCATCCCGGGTGCGGACGATCCGGGTGGTCCCTTGGAAGGCCTCCTCCAGCGTGAGGGTCACGGGCTGCTCGATATCCCGGCCCCGAACCCGGGTGGCTGTCCATCCGCGGCTGCGCCGGGGCATCCCGCCGAACAGCATCTCGAAGAAGTCCGAGAACCCGGAGAGCAGATCCTCCAAGTCCCCGACCTCCACCCGCACCCGACCGGGCTGGACCCATGGGGACCAATCGAACTGGCGGGGGTCGTAGCCGGCCCGGCGCCAGGCCTCATACTGGCGGCGGAGCTCATCGTATTTGCGGCGCTTCTCCGGATCGGAGAGCACTTCATACGCCTCGTTGATCTCCTTGAACTTCTCCTCCGCCGCTTTGTCCCCCGGGTTCACGTCGGGGTGGTATTGCCGGGCTAGCTTCCGATAAGCCCGCTTGATCTCCTCCTCGGTGGCGTCCGGACGAACCCCTAGAATCGCGTAGTAATCTTTGAACTCCATCGCGCGGCCTCAGGTCCCACGGATTCGGTTCCTGTGCTCAGTTTTTGATTTTACAACTAAGGCGCTGGAGAATAGACTTTATGCGTGATCGTCGCGCTCTGGCGCTTGTCCTCTAAATCCCTAATGAGTGCTTTGTCCGTTTTTAACTTTGGGGTTTTCGGGGGCCGTTTGGAGTAAGGCGCTTGAGCGCCCGTTCTTGGCCATCGGCCCAGCCGAACGATTTTTTCTCTCCCCTCCCCGCAGCCCCAAGGGCCGCAGGGAAGGGAGAGGAAGGAGAGGGGGGGCATTCGCTCCCTCCACCACATCCCCAAAACGAATGCGGAGGATGCACGAGAGGCTAGGGAGGAGTGGGATCTTGAGATGCGTGTCTTCGCGAGGAGGGGCGATGGACTTGCGCGCACTCGAACAGGCGATGGAACAATTCGTCACCGCGAAAGGCTGGTATCGGCCGGATTCGCCCCGGCCCCAGACCCCTCGCAACCTGGCGATCTCGCTGGTGCTGGAGGCGGCGGAGGTGCTGGAGCTCTTCCAGTGGAAGGAGGTCGCGGACCGGGAGGCGCTGGCCGAGGAGCTGGCGGATGTGATGCTCTATCTGCTGCAGCTGGCCCGCCTGCACGATATCGATCTGGGCGAGGCTGTGATGGCGAAATTGTCCCGAAACTATCAACGGGAATGGCCATGAGCGAGGGGCGCCGGCTCCGCATCCTGGCGGTCTCCGATCAAGCGATGGAGGCGTTGTACACGCCGCAGGCTCGGGAATGGCTCTCCCCGATCCATCTGATCCTTTCGTGCGGGGATCTACCATATGGATATTTAGAGTTCCTGATGGAGCTGTTCAACGCGCCGCTCTTCTACGTGCATGGAAATCACGACGGGCCGGAGCTCCTTGCCGATGGACGGGTGCGCTATGCGCCGGAGGGCGGCCAGAACCTCGATGGGAAAGTGATGTGGGAGCAGGGCTTGCTGTTGGGCGGGCTGGAGGGTTCCCGACGCTATCACCCGGAGGGCCGTTATCAATACTCCGAGGAGGAGATGTGGCTCCGGGTCTTTCGCATGGTTCCGCTTTTGCTTTGGAACCGGCGTCGCTACGGGCGGGCGGTGGATCTCTTCATCGCCCATGCGCCGCCCCGCGCCATCGGCGATGGGGCGGACCTGGCCCATCGGGGTTTCTCCGCTTTCCGGTGGCTGATTCAACGCTTCCGTCCCCGCTATTTTCTGCACGGACATCTGCACTTTTACGGGCCCCGTCCGATCACTCCGATCGGCCCGACCTTGGTGATCAACGTATTTCCCTATTATGTGCTGGAAATCGAGGTGAAAGATGTGGGAGACTCCGCATGGCCCCGAACCGGCCGCCGCCGAGGTCGTTGCCCGGTATCGACGGGCACGCCTTCAGGCGATGCTCCGGAGCCTCATCGCCCGCCTGACCGGGCGTCCGAACCGGCTGCTGGCCTTCGATGAGGTGAAAGAGAAACTGAGCCTGCGGGGCTCGGTCTATCGAGGCCTCCGGCGGGTTCCGCTGGATCACATCGTCGGCAGCGTCAACCGCTACCAGGACTTCGACCGGGCCTTCCTGCCCATCCGCTCCCATATGGCCGACCGTTGGGTCGCGGTCGGCACGATCCTCTTTCAGGAGGCCAGCCTCCCGCCCGTTCGGCTCTATCAGGTGGGGGAAGCCTACTTCGTCCTGGACGGCCACCACCGGATCTCTGCGGCTCGGGCGCTGGGCTGGACGGAGATCGAGGCGGAGGTCATCGAGGTGCGGTGCCGCGTGCCGGTCGGGCCGGATCTCCGGGCGGAGGATCTGGAGATCCTCCACGAATATGAGGAATTCTTGGAACGAACCCACCTGGATCTCCTCCGCCCGGAGGCGGACATCCGCTTCACCATCGCTGGGGGGTATCACCGCCTGCTGGAGCATATCGCGGTGCATCGTTATTTCATGGGCCTCGAACAGGGCCGTGAGATTCCCGAGGACGAGGCGGTGGCCCACTGGTATGACACGGTTTATCTGCCGGTGGTGGAAACCGTCCGCGAGCACCGGCTGTTGGAGGATTTCCCAGGGCGGACCGAGGCCGATCTCTATCTGTGGATCATGGATCACCTGTATTATCTCCGGGAGATCTACGGCCCAACGGTCGATCCGGAGACAGCGGCGCTCAGCTACGCGGACCAATTCGCTGCGCACCCCATTCGGCGTCTGGTGAACGAGCTTCGCCGGGCGATCGAAGCGATGGGCGACCTCCCGCCGATGGAAATCGAGCCGAAGGCGTGAAAAAGGATCCCACTCTAGGTTTGAGGGATGGGGTGGCCGCCGAAGGCGGTCTTCCCGCCCGATCGCGGAGGTTGAAGATGGGCGCGCAGGCTTTCTCCATGCATCGGTGGGGGATCCGCCGGGCCAGGCTGCTTCCCGTAGCGTGGTGGGGGGTAGCCCTGGGGATGCTGGGGTTGGCCTTCTGGGTTCCCGTTGGTCCCGCCCGTGCCTACCAGGAGAAAGAAGCGGAGCGCGGGGCGGCCGTCTTCGCCCGCCGATGTTCCACCTGTCACGGGGACCGGGGGCAGGGGCTGACCGATGAATGGCGGGCGACCTGGCCGCCGACCCATCAAAATTGCTGGAAAGCGAATTGCCACGGACCCCAGCCTTATCCTGAAAACGGCTTCACGCTTCCGCGCGTTGTCCCGGCGTTGATCGGGCCGAACACCCTTCGGCGGTTCGCGACGGCGGCGGATCTCTACGCTTACATCCGCGCCCGCATGCCATTCCACGCGCCGGGGAGTCTGGCGGAAGAGGACTACCGGGCGGTTACCGCCTTCCTGCTCCAACAACATGGGATCCCGGCGGACGATCAACCCTTTGATCCGGAAGCCGCCCAGCGGATCCCCCTTGGCCGAGCGGTTCCACGGGAGGAGGGGGTGCTCGGAAGGATCCGCCATGCGTTCAGCCCACAGGATCTGCCCTGGTGGGCGGGGGGGATTGTTGGGTTCGCCGGCCTTGTGGGGGGAGCTCTCTGGTGGCTTCGCCGGCGCAGGTGAACGGGTGGGGCCGTTCCGATTGGGGGGCGCCTCTCCAAAAGGCATTCGCATCCTGAGGTAAGGGCACCCCTTGTGGGTGCCCTCCCCATAGCCGGAGGGGGCTGAATGGCCGCGGTGCGGGTTCTGGAGCGGGTGTCCACGAACGAAGCGATGACGCGGCGGATGGGGGCCGCTTTAGGGCGCCGGCTTCAGCCCGGCGACATTGTAGCCGTTCAGGGCCCCTTGGGGGCCGGGAAGACTCGGTTCATCCAGGGTTTGGCGGAGGGCCTGGGGGTCACCGAACCGGTTCAAAGCCCGTCGTTCATTCTGATCCAGGCGTATCCGCTGCCCGAGGGAGGGAAGTTTTATCACGTCGATCTTTACCGGCTGGAAGACCCGGACGCGGTGTGGTCCCTAGGCTTATGGGATCTGTTTGAAGAGTCCGCGATCATCGCCATCGAGTGGCCGGAGCGGGCGGCCGGGTTGCTCCTCGAGCCCTATCTTCGGGTGACGATCCTCCCCGCCGGGGAGACCGTGCGTTGCATCCGGATCGAAGCGGTAGGGGATTTCCCCTTCGAGCGTCTGGAGGCGCTTCGAGCGTTGGAGGGCGTAGAATGAACCTGCTCCCGCGGTAAAACCCGTATCCGTGGGGAAACGAGCGCCCAGGAAGTTATCCTTCAGCCGCGAGGCCGGGTGGGGGGATTTCGAGTTGAAGAAGAACCGGGGCTATCTACTAGCGTTGGATACCGCGACCTTGGGGCTGGCGCTGGCGCTCTCCGATGGGGCGGAGTGGGTAGCCGTGGCCTACTGGCGGACGGCGGACCGGCACACGGCGGACCTGATCCAGCGCTGCCAGGATGTGATGGCGAAGGCTCATCTGACCCCGGAGGATCTGGTCGCCGTGGCGGTGGTGAGCGGGCCGGGCTCGTTCACCGGGCTGCGGGCCGGGATCGCGGCGGCCAAGGGGTTGGCGATGGCGCTGGACCGCCCGTTGTTCGGGATCGGGACAGAGGAAGCCATGCTGGCGGATCTCCCCCCTTGGATGGAAACTCTGGATGTGATCCTTCCGGCAGGGAGGGGACGGTTGGCGTTGCGCCGGTACCGGTGGGCGGAGCGATGGGTGCCGGGGGGAGAACCTGTGCTGACGACCGCGGAGGCGCTAGTTGCTTCCTGGACCCCTGGGGTTTGGCTGGTCGGGGAATGGACCGCGCGGGATCATGAGGTGCTGGCGCGACCTCCCGTCGCGGCCTGGCTGGTCCCCCGGGATGGACCATCCCGGGCGATGGGAGCGGCCCGGCTGGCCTGGGCCCGATATCAGGCGGGAGAACGGCCGGACCCGGCCCTGCTGCGCCCGACCTATCTGCGCACCCCCAGCGTCCCCGAGGGGTAAATAAGTAGGGCCAGCCGAGGGCCTGGAGGGCAGGGCCTCCCTCGTCTGCTCCTTCGGGGGCCGAGCCTGAAACACGTGAGGTGAAAATGCCTGCCCTGAAGATCCCGGAGTCGGTGCCTTTCCAAATCGACCCGATGCGGTGGGAAGATATCACGGAGGTGATGGAGATCGAGCGGCGCGCGTTTTCCATGCCATGGCCGATACGCGCGTACGAGCAGGAGATTCTGCGGAACCCGAATGCCCATTATTTGGTCCTACGGCCCCGTGAGGTCCGCGCGGCGGTGCCCGCTCTTCCTCCACAACGGTTGCCGATCCTGGGTTACGGGGGCTTCTGGCTGGTGCCGGATGAGGCCCATGTCAGCACCATCGCCATCGATGCCCCATGGCGGGGCCGCGGCCTGGGGGAGCTGATGTTTCTGGCCCTGGTCGAGGAAGCCATCGCCCTGGGCGCCAACCTGATCACCTTGGAGGTCCGGGCCTCCAATTTCGTGGCCCAGAACCTCTATCGGAAGTTCGGACTGGAGATCACGGGCCGCCGGCCGCGCTATTATCGGGATAACAATGAGGATGCCCTGCTGATGACCGTTGAGGGGGTGCGCTCCCCCGCTTATCGGGAGCGGCTGGAGGCGCTGAAGGCCCAGCTTTGGGCCCGGTTGCGATCCGCCGGTCCGATTCCCATTCACCGCTCCGGGGCGAACTGAGAGGCGGTGGGAGGGAGCGTTCCCCTTTCCCCCTAAGGGAAAAAGGCGCCGAAGGCGGTGGGACCATTTGACCTGAACCTCATGCTTCAGCGAGGGATTATCAATGAGGATCCGTGGCTGCATCTTCGATCTCGGTCATACTCTGATCGAGCTTCCGGCGAATCCGGAGGAATTACGTCAGGAAATGTTCGCCGCGGCGCTTGGGGTGTTACGCCGGCATGGCATACGGATCGAAGAGACGGCCTTCGTGGACACGGTGGAGCGCTGGATGGCCCGCCGGTATGGGCGCTGGCAGGAGGATTGGCGGGAATATCCGCTGGTGGAGACCTTCGCGCTCGCCCTCGATGAGATGGGCCACCCCGGGTTATCTAAGGAAGTTGTTCGGGAGGTGGTGCGGGCTTTCCTCGCCCCGCAAGAGGCCCGCTGGCAGCCTTTCCCGGATACCTTCTCGACGCTGGAGGCGCTTCAGCGCCGGGGCTGCCGGCTGGCCCTGCTCACCAATTCGGGCGATGCGGATCACTCCTGGCGGCTGATCGATCGGTTCGGCCTACGCCGTTACTTCGATCCCATCGTGATCTCCGCCGCCGTCGGATGGCGGAAGCCGCATCCCTCCCTCTTCTTAAGGATTGCGGAGGCATGGGCGCTTCCCCCGCAGGCGATCGCGGTCGTTGGGGATCTGCTGGAGGCGGATATCCAGGGCGCCCATCTGGCCGGGATGCGCGGGATCTGGGCGGCGATGTCCGGCGGCCCCCCACCGCCCTCAAGCCATGTTCGACCGGACGCCACGATTCGCTCGTTGAGCGAGCTCGTGGCCGTTCTGGACCGCTGGGAGGATGGCTCCGAACCATAGGCGACAAGGAGGTGCAGGGGCGGGGCCGGATTCCTTCGTGGGTAGCAGCAGATGTCCTTTACGCCGATTGGAAATCGGCCTCCTGGAGCGCTGCGTGCCCTACGTTTGCCTCCGCGGGCGCGGAAGATCCCGGTCGGCGTAGGCCGACCGTTGGCCGAAGGCCTGAAACGGGCGATTTCAATCGACGCAGCATCAGCGCCTGTATCACCACGGCGCAACAACGTAGACCTTGCGGAGGGATCCATCGGATGTGGCGGGGGTTGAGGATCTTCCTGGAGGCGATCAAATTCGAGCACACGGTTTTTGCGTTGCCCTTCGCCTACATCGGCATGCTGCTGGCGGCGAGGGGCTGGCCGCGCTGGGAGCAGGTCTTCTGGATCACGGTGGCGATGGCGGCGGCCCGCACCCTGGCGATGAGCATGAACCGCTTGGCGGATCGGGAGTACGATGCGCGGAATCCCCGCACGGCGAATCGGCCGTTGCCTCGCGGCTTGCTTCGGCCGGGAGCCATGAAGCTGGCGGTGGGGATTTCAGGGGTTGTGCTGGTGATCGCCGCCTGGGCGCTGAACCCGCTGTGCGTGGCGCTGCTTCCCGGCGCCCTGGTGTTTCTGATCGGCTATCATTACACCAAGCGTTTCACCTGGCTCAGCCACTGGATCCTGGGGTTCACGGATGGCCTGGCCCCCATGGGCGCCTGGATCGCCCTCCGCGGCTCTTTCTGGAAGCCGGAGGATCTGCCGGCCTGGATCCTGGTCGCCGCCGTCACCTTATGGATCGCCGGGTTCGATCTGATTTACGCCTGCCAGGATGTGGACTTCGACCGCCGGGAGGGGCTCCACAGCGTCCCGGCCCGCTTCGGGGTGCCGATGGCGCTCCGGTTGGCCCGCCTGAACCATCTGGGGATGCTTGCCCTCTTGATCGGCCTGGGCCTCGGGCTCCGGCTGGGATGGCCGTACTGGCTCGGCCTCGGTGCGGTGGCCGCCCTTTT
>NZ_JBHOQJ010000302.1:0-2025 GCF_042408365.1 Thermoflexus sp. | reverse complement strand
AGGTGCCCGGCTCGCCCCCAAACCCCCATGAAGTTCATATTGTCGATTATTAAAAAAGCCCTGCCGCGTCCCATCACCTCCTTGACATCCGGGCCTCTATGGCACAAAATGTTTCTCCACCTGATTCTGCGCGAGAGGGAGTGGATTCCATGCCCACTCGGGAAGATGCGTGGGCTCTTGTTTGTGAGTTCACCCAGAGCGAGAACCTCCGCCGCCATATGTTGGCGGTGGAGGCCGCGATGCGAGCTTACGCCCGCCGCTTCGGAGAGGATGAGGAGTCTTGGGGGATCGTTGGCCTGTTGCACGATTTCGATTACGAACGCTATCCCCATGTGGCCCCTGACGGTCACCCGAATCAAGGGGCACGGATCCTGCGGGAGCGTGGCTGGCCGGAGGACATCATCCGTTCGATCCTTTCCCACGCCACCGAGGTCACCGGTGTCCCTCGGACCACCCTTCGGGATAAGGCGCTGTTCGCTGTGGATGAGCTAACCGGCCTGATCACGGCCGTGGCCCTGGTCCGACCGGATCGCAGCATCTACAGCGTGACCGCGGATGCCGTTTTCAAGAAGTGGAAGGATAAGCGGTTCGCGGCTGGGGTGAACCGCGCGGATATTGAACGGGGGGCTGCGGAGTTAGGGGTTCCCCTGGATCAGCATGTGGCCCTCGTATTGCAAGCGATGCAGGGGATCGCTCCCATCCTCGGCCTGGATGGATCCTCCCCATGAGCGAGGCGCGTCCCTCTGGTCCCTTCCGGCGGTGCCCCCGATGTGGGATGCCGGTTTCCCGCCGGTCGCGCACCTGCTGGCGGTGCGGGGCGGATCTGACCCTTCCTCCGGAAGCCCCTCAAGCGGAGCCGGAGCCACCCATTCCATGGCGATCCGCTCTGCTGGGGACAGCGCTTGTGCTGCTCCTCTTGATCGGAGGGGTGTGGGGGGTGATCCGGATGGCGCGGGCGATGATGGCCCGCCCGACCTCCACGCCGACCCAAACGCCTACGCCCTCCCAGACGCCCACGCCTACACAGACGCCGACGCCTACCTGGACCCCCACGCCGATCCCGCCGCTCCAGCACCAGGTCCAGGCCGGGGAGACCCTTTCCGACATCGCCCTGCGTTACGGCGTCCCCGTGGAGGCAATCCGCCAGCTGAATAGTCTTTCCGGCGATCTTATTGTGGTCGGGCAGGTGCTCCTGGTGCCGGTTTATACCCCAACGCCGGTCCTGGCGACGCCGACCTTGCCCCCAGGGGTGACGCCTTCCCCAACCCCGAGGCCGGATAAGATCGTCCATATAGTGCAGCCGGGGGAGACCCTGCTGGCCATCGCCCAACGATATGGAGTCCCCTTGCAGGTGATCCAGACGGTCAATGGGATTGCGAACCCCGAACGGATCCAGGCGGGCCAGAGCCTGGTGATCCCGCTGGCCACCCCCACCCCGGCCCCCGGCCCAACCCCCGTGCCGACGCCCACGCCGGAGCCGACCTATCCGCCGCCTCCGTTGCTCTACCCGCCGGATGGGGCTGTGATCGAGGGGAGTGGCCTCCCCGTTCTGCTCCAGTGGGTTTCCGTGGGCCGGCTGGAGGTCGGCGAATGGTATGAGGTGCGGTTGTTCCGAGAAGACGGCATCGAGGTCGGCCACCTGCGCACCCGGGCGACCGCTTGGCACGTCCCCGCGGCGCTCCTCCAGGCAGCGATCGGCGAAGCGCCCGCCATGCCCACTTTCCGCTGGACCGTCCAAGTGGTGCGACGGGTGGTTGAGCGGGATGGAACAGTGCGCTTTGTTCCCGCCGGCCCGGTATCCGCTCGAACCTTCCGCTGGCGCTCGGGTGAGCCTGTCCCCACGCGATAGCTGACCCTATGACCGGACAAGCGCCACAATGTGCCTGCTCGTCTATACAGGCGTTCCACCCGTAAGCGGCTGCCGCTTGAACTTTGGGGTTTTCGGGAGCTGGGCAGAGAGCCAGAGCCCCCTTGCCCCGCCCCCGAAAGGTTTTCCCCCCCTCCCCGCGGCCCGCAAGGCCGCGG
>NZ_JBHOQJ010000129.1:0-3091 GCF_042408365.1 Thermoflexus sp. | reverse complement strand
CCAAAGACGCGCGGCTCGGCCCCTAAAGCCCCCGGGAACCCTAATCCTGCTTCTCCAGATAAGGGGCCAACCGCTTCACCCGTTTATAAACGGAGGGCTCGCTCACTGTGAGCATCTCATCATAGAGCCGCTTGGTGCGCTTGGCGCGCTTACGCCGCAGGTGGCTGCGTCCGATCTTCGCTCGCACCAACTTCCCGCTTCCGGTATAGCGAAGCCGCTTAGCGGTCGCCTTGTGGGTCCGAATCTTGGGCACCTCCGATCACCTCCGAACTGGATTCGACCTTCCGCTCCGCTGGTTGCCCTCCTTTCCGACGCAGAGGGGCCAGCACCATGACCATGCTCTGGCCTTCCATGCTGGGCGGGATCTCCACCATCCCTACATCGGCCACCTGCTCCGCAAAGCGCTGGAGCATTTCTGTGGCCAGCTGCAGATGTGTGATCTCGCGCCCACGCATTCGAACCTGAACCTTCACCTTATTCCCATCGTTCAGGAAGCGCCGGGCATCCCGCACCTTAAATCCCACATGGTGCGGATCCGTCGTGGGGCGCAGGCGGATCTCTTTGACCACGATTTGTTTGAGCGCCTTACGAGCCTCCCGTTCCTTCTTGGCCTGTTCATAGAGGAACTTGCCATAATCCATAATGCGGCAGACCGGGGGATCCGCCTGAGGGGCAACCTCCACCAGATCCAGGCCATACTGACGGGCCATGGCGAGGGCCTCCATCAGGGGAACCACGCCGACCTGCTTTCCATCCGGGCCGATCAACCGAACCTGGCGGGCCCGAATCGCCTCATTCACTCGATGCTTTCGCGTGGAAATATGGGCCTCCTTCTGGGAACGGGATGCCGAAGAAGATCATAACATGGGGCTGCCCAAACGTCAACCGCGCGGAGGCTTTTTGGGTTAGGCAGCTTCCAGAGCTTAGTCAGGCTGCCTTGGGCGACCGGCCCCAGCTCCAAGCCCCCTGCCTGCCCATCGCGCCAGCCCGTTCCAGCGTCGCTGACCAAGTTCAGGCTTCCGGACCTGATGCGGAGGGGAGATCCTCTCCCGATAAGATCTGCCGGGCTTGTTCTGCACGGTCCTTCGGGACCAGAACCTCGACCCGGTAGAAGGCAGGCGCGATTAATGTGTGGATGGCTTCGTAACGAAGCCGGGCAGGGATCCCTTCCTGTTCTAATCGGGCTTGAATCATCTGACCCTCGATCAGGCTCCCCGCCTCGTAGACCAGCAGCCAATCCCTTGATCGCATCAAAGAGATTCTCCCCCTGCAGGTGGCTCGCCGGTCGTCGGAGCTGCAGTGCCCCGACGCTGGGCCATCATCTGTTCAAACTGGGCCCGGCTTTCCTCCAGCCATTTGCGAAGCTCCTCGGCGCGGCGACGGGCCTCTGCTGCAGCCTCCTCAGCGCGACGGCGCGCCTCCAACAGGGCAGCTTCTGTCTGAGAACGAACTTGGGCCGTGACCTCCTCCGCCTGGGTCTTCAATTCAATCCCCCGTTCCCGCAGCAGCCGTCGGGTTTCCTCGCCCGGACGCGGAGCAAACAGCAAGGCCACCACAGCGCCCACTAAGGCTCCGGTCAGAAACCCGGCCAGGAAGGCTCCAAACTCTCCATCCCTCTCCCGCTCCGTCATCGTTACCTCCTTGCCCGAGATTTTAGGATAAGCATTGGGCACAGCTGGGCCGGTTTTACAGGGATCGACCGCGCAACAGGCGGATCAACGTTCGCAGCGCCTGGGTGACGCCAGCTGCCACACTGGCCGCCTCGATGGTGGGGCGAGCCAGACGCCGGCCCAGGAAGATGCTGGTTCCATGCACCGTGTCCACCGTCTCCCGGGCGCGCTGGAGGATCGGCTGGATCTCCTGCTGCACCCAGTCGACTAGGCGAATCAGACGGTAAACCAGAAAGATCGACACCGCTGCGAGCAAGATCAGTTGTAGGGTCAGAGCGATGATCAGAACATCCCGGAGGACCGCCGCGACGGCCGGATGGGTGTAGAGGAAAACCAGAAAGGCCGCCACCAAGGCCAGGGCCGCTAAACCCAGGAGGATCCAGCCGATGGAAGACCAGCGACGCATTGGACGCACCTGTTCCCCAGTATCAGAATAATAACTGCTTTCGCTCCTTGCATCTCAATTATAAACCATCTTGGGTGCAATGCTTTGTCTATGTGATTCTTGAGGTCTATGGGCCTTGGAGATCTTCGAAAACGGGCGCTCGAGCGCCGGCTGACCCGGTGGCAGCCACCTCAGGTGGCTGCCACCGGGTCAGCCGGCAAATTTGACAAAACCACACCTTTTGCCTATAGTTAGGGATAGCCCTCATGAAGACCTGTCCCTCGTGCCCAAATCGGCGTAAGAGATCCAATCCCTGGCTCAAAAATGTCAGGGAAGGGTCTTTTGTTGTTTTTTATCGGCCGGGTGCGAGGGGCTGGAAGGGCGGTTAACAAACGCCTCTTTTGATCCAGCCGGGATGGAAAGCTGGTATTCCGCTTGGGAATGCGGCCCGTGATCTGAACAAGTCCCCCATCTCAATCCCGCACGATCTTCACGGCGATCAAGGAGATGGGAAGATTTTGCCTGCGTCCGGAAAGATCCATTCCGACAAGCTATAAGCTCTGTCCTCGATTGGCTCAATTCGTCGATGGTGTTCGCGTTGTAATCATTCACCGTCATTATGTAATTCGTCCTCAAGGAGGCGCCTGTGGAGGCCAAAGAGTTTCGCGCGCTGCGGATCTCACTGGCATCGCCGGAGCAAATCCTGTCCTGGTCTTACGGCGAGGTTACCAAGCCGGAGACGATCAACTATCGCCGGCTGCGGCCGGAAAAGGACGGCCTGTTCTGCGAGGTGATCTTCGGCCCCACCCGGGATTATCAATGTTACTGCGGGAAGTATAAAGGCCCTCGCTACAAAGGAATCGTTTGCGAGAAATGCGGTGTTGAGGTGACCCGCGCGACGGTGCGCCGGGAGCGGATGGGGCATATTACGCTGGCCGCCCCGGTGGCCCACATCTGGTATACCCGACGGGTCCCCTCCTATTTGGGCTTGCTGCTCGATATCTCCCGACGCAATCTGGACCGGGTGCTTTATTTC
>NZ_JBHOQJ010000101.1:0-17668 GCF_042408365.1 Thermoflexus sp. | reverse complement strand
GAGATCCAGAGCAGCCGCGTGGCCCGAAAGATGGTGCGGGGATCCTGCATCATATAGGTGATCAGCTCCCGGTAGACCTGCTCATCCAGAGCATCCACCTCGTCGTCGCGGGCGACGGCGGCGCGGGCTTTCTCCGGGTCGTGCTCCACATAGGCTTCCAGAACCTGTCGGAGCATCTCCTTTGCGATCTGGGCCATGCGGGGGATATCGATCAGCGGCTTCAGCAAGGGTTCGTCGGCCATCTCGATGGTCAGTTTGGCGATGCTTTTGGCGTGATCGCCCATGCGTTCCAGATTGGTGGCGCAGAACATCGCCGCGATGATGGCCCGTAAGTCGCTGGCCATAGGCTGCTGGGTCGCAATGGTCTCCAGGCAGGCCTCCTCAATCTGATAGCGCATGCGGTTGATCTCCTCATCGAAGGCGACGATCTCCTGGGCCATCCCGACATCCAGCCGTTTCAGGGCCTCGATACAGCGGTCGATCGCCTGCTCCACCATGCTCCCCAGCCGCAACACGTCCTGGCGGATCGCGCTCAGATCGCGCTCCAACATCACCCGAGCTTGCATCGGCCCCTCCTCTCCTGTCCCTGACCTGGCTTCCGCATGGTAGCTCGAGATCCGCTCCGGGTCAACCATTTCGCTTCCTCATCTTCTGGGTCTTGGGATCACGTGAGCTGCGGCTTCGCTCACTCGAGGGAGCAGTTGGCCTCCCACCCTTTCCGCAGCCCTTTCGCTTCCTCTATACAACGAAGTTGCTCCGCGAGGTGCGAGCTGCTTATATAGCCCGCATCTCACAGGAACTCCAGAAGTCCATGAGGGCGGGGCATCTTAGGGGCCGCGTTCCCTCTCCTCTCCCTCCCGGCGCTCGATCCAGCGCTGCAGGACCGGCAACAGCTCCGCCCGCATGCGCTCCCGGAGCCTACGGAACTCCTCCAGCAAACCCTCCTCATCCCACGACCATCGTCCGGGGTCCGGATATCCGATGTGTAACCGTTCCCCCTGCCCGGGCCAGACGGGACATTCCTCGGCGGCATCATCGCACACGGTAAGGACCAGATCGAAGGGTTGACCGAGGAATTCCATTATGGATTTGCTGCGGTGGCCGGAGATGTCAATCCCGATCTCCTTCAGCGCCTGGATCGCGAAGGGGTGTACATAGCCCGCCGGGTGCGTGCCGGCGGAAAACACCTCCACCCGATCGCCGAAGGCCGCGCGGATCAACCCCTCCGCCATCTGGCTGCGGGCCGCGTTCCCTGTGCAAAGCACCAGCACACGCCATTTGCGTACGCTCATCGCTCTTTATCCGAACCGTCCGGTGATGTAGTCCTCCGTCCGCCGGTCCCGCGGACGGGTGAAGATCTGTTGGGTCGGGCCGAACTCGATGAGGCGACCTACCCGATCCTCTCCCGCCAGCATGAAGGCGGTGTAATCGCTGACCCGGGCGGCCTGCTGCATGTTATGGGTGACGATCACAATCGTGTACTCCCGGGCCAGCTCCCGCATGAGGTCCTCAATCTTCATCGTCGCAATCGGATCGAGGGCGGAAGCCGGCTCATCCATCAGCAGCACCTCGGGCTCCGTGGCCAAGGCCCGCGCAATGCACAGGCGCTGCTGCTGCCCACCGGATAGGGTCAGCGCGTTTTGGTGAAGTTTATCCTTGACTTCATCCCACAGAGCCGCCGCGCGGAGGCAGCGCTCCACAATCTCATCCAACTTCCGTCGGTCCCGGATCCCTTGGATGCGAGGGCCAAAGGCCACGTTTTCATAGATGCTTTTGGGAAACGGATTCGGCTTCTGGAAGACCATGCCAATACGCCGTCGGATCTCCACCACATCCACGTTGGTCCCATAGATATCAATGCCCTCGAAGAGAACCTTCCCCAAGACACGGGCGGAGGGGATGAGGTCGTTCATGCGATTGAAGCAGCGCAACAGGGTGCTCTTGCCGCACCCGGAAGGGCCGATGATGGCCGTGATCCGGCGACGGGGGATTTTCAAACGAATCCCCTCGATCGCCGGGCGGCCATCGTAGTAAACGGTGAGGTCCTCTGTCTCCAAGATGATCTCCTCCATCCCCTGCTCTCCCCTCGGTCAGTATACGCTCAGACCTTATACGCCATTCTGCCTTGTTGCGAAGAAAAATTTACGCCCCTGCAGCGGAGCCACAATTCAACCGACCGGTAGCTCACCAGTGGTAGCGCCGTTGCAGGCGATTGCGCAGATAAATCGCTAGGCCGTTCATCGTGAGCAGCACCACCAGCAACACCAGGATCGCCCCTGCCGCTCGGGCATGGAAGCCCGCCTGGGGGCGGGAGACCCAGTTGAAAATTTGGATCGGGAGCACCGTGAATTTATCGAAGGGGCTCTTCGGGTCGAAGGCAATGAAGGTCAGCGCCCCGATGGTGATCAACGGCGCCGTCTCACCGATGGCCCGGGAGAGGGCCAGGATCATCCCGGTGAGGATCCCTGGAAAGGCCACCGGCAGCACCTGATGACGGATGACCTGCCAGCGGGTCGCCCCCAAGGCGAAGGCGGCCTCCCGCAAGCTCATCGGCACCGCCCGCAAGGCCTCCCGGGACGCAGTAATGAGGATGGGCAGGATCAGCAGGCCGAGGGTGAGGGCCCCCGCCAGGATGCTCCGCTCCAACCGCATCCCCCGCACGAAAAGCTCCAGACCTAACAGCCCATAGATGATCGAGGGCACCCCTGCCAGGTTGTTGATGTTCAGCTCGATGAAACGGGTCAACCGGTTGCGCGGCGCATACTCCTCCAGGTAAATGGCCGCGGCCACGCCCAGGGGCACCGAAAACAAAGCGGTCAAAGCCATCACCCATAGCGTCCCCAGCAGCGCCGAGCGGATCCCGGCCTGCTCGGGGAACCGAGAGGGATAATTGGTGAAAAAGGCCCAGGATAGAACACCCAGGCCGCGGCGGGCCACGTCCAACAGCAGGAGGAATAAAACCAGCAAGCCGAAGATCGTAGCCCCCAGCGCAATCCCCTCAAAAACCTTGCCCGCGATCTCCCGGTGCCGTCGTCGCCCCATTGATCTTCCACTCCATCCGGATTCCCCAGGGGATTCGGAAATCATAGAGACCACCTGCTGCGGCCTTTACGCCCTCAAACCACAACCACCCGTTCGCTCTCTCCAGAGCTCCTGGGGTCGGGCAAGAACCTTCGGCCCCTGCCCGACCCCAGAGAATTCTTCCCCCTATAGGCCCATCGGATCACTTCACCAGGGCTAGGCCTTGGCCAGCCCTTCACCGGTAAATCTCCCGATAGCGTTCGATGATCCGCATCGCAAGCAAATTCAGCGCCAACGTGAACAGGAAGAGGACCAGGCCCACCGCGAAGATCGTTCGGAACTCCAAGGTGCCATGCGGGGTATCCCCCAGGCTGACCTGCACGATGTAAGCGGTCATCGTCTCAATGGCCCGCCGAGGATCCAGGGTCAGGATGGGGCGCTGGCCTGCGGCGATGGCCACGATCATCGTCTCCCCGATCGCCCGGGACCCCGCGAGGATGAACGAAGCGACGATGCCGGAGAGCGCCGCTGGGATCATCACCCGCACCACCACCTCCAGACGCGTCGCCCCCAGGGCGTAAGCGGCCTCCCGCAGAGAACTCGGCACCGCATAGAGAGCGTCCTCGCTGAGCGAAGAGACCAACGGGATGATCATCACCCCCATCGTCAGCCCTGCGCTGAGCGCGTTGAACGTCTCCAGGTTCGGGACCACCCGTTTCAGGAGAGGTGTGACGAAGAGCAAGGCGAAGTAGCCATAAACTACTGTGGGGATCCCCGCTAAGATCTCCAGCGCAGGTTTCAGGATCGCCCGGACCCGGGCCGGCGCGTATTCGCTCAGGTAGACGGCGCTCAACAGGCCCACCGGTATCGCCAAGGCCAGGGCGATAGCTGAAGTGAGAAAAGTCCCCGTAACTAAAGGTAGAACCCCGAAGTGTTTCTGAGCAAACAAGGGGGTCCACTGGGGGTCAGTGAGAAATTCAACAAGGGACACCTGGTAGAAGAAGGGGATCGCTTCCACAACCAGAACCGCCACAATGCCGATGGTCGTGAACACGGAGACCATGGCGGCGAAGAAAAGGATCGCTTGGATGACCAGTTCCCCAAGCTCCCGCCATTGAGCGGCCATCCCCCTTTGAAGACGCGCCGCTTGGACCGCCACTGCCGAGCGGGTCGTCAGCCCCATCGTTCCTTTGCTCCGAATCGTGAGGTGTGGGAAGCCCCCCTGCTGGCCCGGGCCGAAATCACCCCGCCCTCTTAATGCCCTCTCAATCCAGTCCAGTTAGGGGTTACGCAGATCGAAGCCCATGAGAAGAGGTGGAATGGCCCTCACCGAAAATGTTTTGGAGTGGAGCCGCGCCGAAGGCGCGCGGCTCCACTCCAAACGCCCCCAGGAGAAAACCAACCGCGTAACTCCCACCAGTATTATAAAGGCAGGAAGCGACAACCGCTGAAACGCGAGCGCTGCCCTCCTGTAACGCGGGGGTGGGAGGCCGCTTCCGGCGGCCTCCCACCCCGGAATGGCCTGTGGACGGATCACTGCTCCGCCTTCAGCAGGTCCTCAATGCTCACCCCCACCTGAGGCCCGCCCTTGAAGACGGTCCCCACCTTGCGCGCTTCGAAGCGCTTAAGCACGAGCTGATAGACGGTATCCGGAAGCGGGATGTAACCGACCTGCTTCGCCAGGGCAGGGCCCTGCGTCAGATAGAACCGGACGAAGGCCTCCACCTCCGGCCGATCCGCCGCCTTCCGGTTCACGTAGATGAAGATGGGGCGCGAGAGCGGTTGATAGCTGCCATCTCGGACGGTCTGCTCGGAGGGCAAAACACACCCTTTGCCGCCGTCAATCGCCAGGGCCTTCAGCTTGTCCTGATTCTCTATGTAATAAGCGAGGCCGAAATAGCCCAGAGCGTACGGATCGTTCGCCACCCCCTGAACCAGCACGTTGTCGTCCTCGCTGGCCGTGTAATCGCCACGGCTGGCGTCCTCTTTGCCTACAATTGCCTCGGTGAAGTAGTCGAACGTCCCGCTATCGGTGCCCGGGCCGTAAAGGCTGAGCGGGGCGTCCGGCCATTGGGGGTTCACCTGGTTCCACCGGGTGATCTTCCCCTGGGCATCGGGCTCCCACATCTTCTTCAGCTCCTCGACCCTGATACAGGCCACCCAATCGTTCTTCGGGTTGACCACCACCGAAAGGGCGTCGTAGGCGACCGGCAGCTCGATGAACTCAATGCCATTCTTCTGGCATGTCTCCATCTCGGAGGTCTTGATCGGGCGCGAGGCATCCGAGATGTCGGTCTCCCCCGCGCAGAACTTCTGGAACCCCCCACCCGTCCCGCTGATGCCCACCACCACTTTCACGTTCGGGTGGGCCTTCTGGAACTCCTCACCGACCGCCTCGGAGATCGGATAAACGGTCGACGAGCCATCGATCTTGATCTCGCCGCTTAACGCCGGGGATGTCGGCGCAGAGCTGACGGTGGGCGTGGCCGCAGGCTGGCAGGCCGTGACCACCAGCACAAGCCCCAAAAGGATCGCAGCCAGAGCGGAACGCGGATTCATATGAGCTCCTCCTTATAGGTTATTGAGGAAACGGGGACCGCTGTCTCCTCGTTTCCCCGCACCAGGCCATCTTCAATGACCTCATGTAGGGAAACCAGGAGCTATAGGTCATTGTTGCCCCCTCGGGAGGGCTTGGGCTGCGATGGCCTTGCCCGCCCACGAGCCGGGTGCAACTCCAGCTGAATTCCATGTTCCTCCAGAAAGCGGCGAAGCGCCTCGCTTTCCGGAAGGCTGAGCAACACCTGATGCTCGCCGCGCCGGAGGAGGATATGATAGTAGGGCCGCCACCCCACCTCCTGGTAAACATAGATCGGCGGCTCGATCGCCCAACCCGTATCCAGGGCGAACCGCAAATCCGCCAGCTCCGCATAGCCCGGCGCTATCCCCGCCGCCCGGCAGCTTAGGGCGTTCCAAAAACTCAGGCATTCCGAAAACTCATCAGAGCCTCGCATCGGCACGTTTCCCTCCTCCCCCGAATCGCAGCGCTCAGGCATGCTCCTGGATGGGGATCACGAGAGGGAGATCTGTCGTCGATCCGGCTGCCAGGCTCGCAGCTCCTGGCGCAGCATCTCCAGACGCTCCATCTCTGCCAACAGGGCTCGGAGACGGATCCCTTCCTCGTCCTCCCCCTCCCGAACCAGGCGAGTGAGCTCCTCCCGAAGCCGCCGCAGCCGCTCATCCACTTGAATCATCGCCTCCATCGTATCTCCTCCCTTTCAGCTTCGCTTTTATCGTAGTAGAAGTCGGAGGACAGAGGGTGAAAAGAGGTTTTATGTTCCGCAAAGAGGAGGTTAAATCTTTTTCACAAACCCCAAGCGCTCATTAGGCCCCGCAGGCCTTAAGCGTATCGATCAGGAGCCCTCTCCCCACAGCTTTTCAGGCTGCGGGATGGGGGGAGGAAAGGGCCATCCACATTCCTCATCGCACATCCCAAAAACTCATGCTTCTTCCAGTGAGCGCGCTTTTAAGCCGTTTCCCTGGGGGTTTGGGGGCGTTGGCCCGCACCATCCCATATCCAAACCAAAATGGACGAAGCACCGCAAACGGTCCCAGCTCCCAAAGAATTTTTCTCCCCCCGTTCAAAGGCGACGGGGAAGGGGGAGGAGCCACTGGTCTTCCCAATCGCATAACCTAAAACAAAGGATGGAAGAAACACTCGGATGAACAAGGCAGCTGTTACGAAATCCGTATGGAGAGGGTTCTGAAAAGCGGAGATTGCACCGAAAGGCACACGATCGGTTACAATTCCCTGTGGAGGGGATTAAACATCCCGATGGCCCTTCAGAGCGGTGGGGGGAGGAACAATGGCGATCCCGTTCGATCGGTTGCGCCGGGCGTTGGAGGAGGAGCAGATCCGGTTAAGAGAAGAACTGGCCCGGCTGGATGCCCGAGCGCCGGAGGGGATCGGGTACCATGATCATATGGCCGATGATGCGACGGATGTGATGGATCAGGCCACCCGGACAGCCCTCCGGCGGCATCTGGAGCTCCGCCTGCGCGAAGTAGAGGCAGCGCTGCGGCGGATGGAGGAGGGAACCTATGGGATCTGCGAGATATGCGGCCGGCCGATCGATGTGGCCCGGCTGAAGGCACTTCCCTTCGCGGCTCTTTGCTTAGAATGCCAGTCGAGGCGCGAACGCTGATCTTCCCAGGGCAGTAACCAGGTCCGCTCCGCGACCGGCTCGCCGCCACCTTGGATATGAGAGGGGATGCTTTGAGCAACCCTAGGGTAGGGGTTACGCCGTTCGGAGCCTGTAGGAGGAAGTGGAAGAGTCCCATCCCTTTTCATGCCTCGCCCCACGGCCTAAAGGGCTGTGGGACGAGGGATGAAAATTGTTTTTAGGGGCGGAGCTGAGCGCCTTTGGTGCCCGGCTCCGCCCTAAAGCCCCCACGAGAAAACCAACTGCGGACTTCCTGTTCGGGGTGGACCGTTATGGGACGACGATGGATCATCGCCTTGATCGCCCTGCTGACCTTCGCAGCGGACCAATTGAGCAAAGCCTGGGTGCGGGAGAACTTAGCGCTTTACGAGTCCTGGGCGCCCATCCCTGCCCTAGCCCGCTATTTCACCTTCACCCACGTCACCAACACCGGCATCGCGTTCGGGCTGTTCCGGGAATGGGGTTCGATCCTGGTCGCCGTGGCTGTGGTGGTGATCGCCTTCCTCCTGCTTTACACCCAGCAGCTGTCCACCGCCCGCTGGCCGATTCGGATCGCCTTGGGGCTGCAGTTGGGCGGCGCCTTCGGCAACCTGATCGATCGAATCCGGTTCGGTTTCGTCACGGACTTCCTGGATTTCAAGTTCTGGCCGGTCTTCAACCTGGCCGATAGCGCGATTGTGGTGGGGATGTTGTTGCTGCTGGCCACGATGGGGCTGGAGGAGCGGGCGCAACCCCAGCCGCCGATCTCCCCACAATCGGAGCATCCCCAAGAGAAGCAATAATCCGCGGTGCTCGCTTTCGGGGATATGCGGTGGAAGAGCGAATGAGCCCTAGCCCCTGAAGATCCTTAAGGCCCATAAGGCTCAAGAATTATGGAGACCATGCCGGCCATTGAGGTTCATCATCTTCACAAACACTATATGGTGCACCACAAGGCGCCCGGGCTCATGGGCTCCTTGCGGGCATTCTTCCATCGCCGCTATCGCGTGGTCCGCGCAGTGGAGGACCTTTCGTTCACCATCCAACCCGGCGAGGTGGTCGGCTTCCTCGGCCCCAACGGCGCCGGCAAAACAACGACGCTCAAGATCCTGGCCGGCCTCCTCCATCCGACCGCCGGTGAGGTCCGGGTGCTGGGGTTCGTCCCTCAGCGCCGGGAACGGGCTTTCCTGCGGCAAATCACCTTGGTGATGGGACAAAAACAGCAGTTGCTGTGGGATCTTCCGGCGATTGAGACGTTCCTGTTGAACCGGGCTGTGTATGGGATCCCCGAGGCGGAGTTTCGACGGACGCTGGAGGAACTGACGGAGCTGCTGGAACTGGAGGGGCTGCTCACGAAGCAGGTGCGCAAACTGAGCCTGGGCGAGCGGATGAAATGTGAGCTGGCCGCGGCCCTCCTCCACCGACCCCAGGTGCTGTTCCTGGACGAGCCCACCATCGGGCTGGATGTAACGATGCAGGCCCGGATCCGGGAGTTCGTGCGAGAATACAACCGCCGGACCGGCGCCACGGTCTTGCTCACCAGCCACTACATGGCCGATGTGGCCGCCCTCTGCCAACGGGTGCTGGTCATCCATCGAGGCCACCTGCTCTACGATGGGGATCTGGAGGCCCTGGCGGAGCGGGTGGCCCCGTATCGGATCGTGCGCATCACCATGGCCCAACCGCTCCCGATGAGCGCCCTCGCCCCCTTCGGCGAGGTGTTGAGCTTGAACTCTCACCGAGCCGAGCTGCAAGTCCCCCGCTCCCGGACGGCGGAGATCGCGGCCGCCATGCTCACAGCTCTCCCGGTGACGGATTTGGCGATTGAAGAGCCACCGGTGGAAGAAGTGATCCGTCGGGTTTTCGCCGAGGCCGCTCAGATGGATCCCGAACTCACCGCTCGACGGCTGGAAGAGGAGGCCGTCCACGAATAGAAACACCCCCAGGCGCCATCCGAAGGGATGGTGCTCACGCAAGCTCTTCGGGGAGAACGTGTGGGTTCCATGGAAACTTTCTCTCAGCCTTCCCGAGCCTCGGAAGCGCTCGCCGCTCTGGGCGCGACCCTACGGGCCTATCCGACCCTGCTGCGCATCTATTGGGCCCGGACCTTAGAGTATCGGGTCCAGATCCTCATCTGGATCCTCTCGGGCGCTGTGCCGCTGGTGATGTTGGCCGTCTGGCTTTCCATGGCCCAGGAAGGGCCTATCGGATCCTTCGATGCGGGGGCTTTTGTTGGCTATTATCTGGCCGCCATCTTCCTGCGTCGCATGACCGGGGTGTGGATCGTTTGGGATCTCAACCGGGACATCCGGACCGGGGGATTGAGCGCGCGGCTGCTACGCCCGCTTCACCCCATCCATTACGATCTCGCCCGCACCTTGGCCTCCCGCCCCCTTCAGGCCCTGCTGGTCGGTCCTCCCATCGCCATCGCGCTCTATCTGTATCCCGGGCCCCAGCTTGATCTCGCGCCCATCAACTTGATCCGAGTCGCCGCCGCAACATTCCTGGCCCTGCTGCTGGAGTTTTTCTTTCAATACGCCATCGGCCTCACCGCCTTCTGGACCTCCCAGGCAGTGGCCTTCCACGAGGTCTGGTTCTTCATTAAAGCGCTGGGGTCCGGATATGTGATCCCCCTGGCGCTGATGCCAGAGGGCATCCAGCAGCTGTTGCGTTGGACACCCTTCCCCCTCGTGCTATCGTTTCCTCTGGAGATGCTGTTGGGGCGGCTGCCGCCGGATCGCATCCTCCAGGGCTTTGTCGCGCAAGGCCTGTGGCTGGCCCTGGCGGTCACCCTGGTGACCATGCTTTGGCGC
Organism: Thermoflexus sp.; assembly: GCF_042408365.1. GTDB lineage: Bacteria > Chloroflexota > Anaerolineae > Thermoflexales > Thermoflexaceae > Thermoflexus. The sequence goes on along the minus strand of NZ_JBHOQJ010000101.1, from coordinate 7,635 downwards.
GCGGGGATCCGACGCTATGAAGCGTTTGGGGCATGAAAGCCCCGTCGGCAGCCCCTGCGCAAGATCGCAGAGCCAGGCACCCAAGACGCCCCGCGCCGCGCCGAAAGCCCCCACGGGGAACCCATTGCGCAACTCCCAGATCGGATAGAAACTTTGCTGGCGCTTCATCTACGGCTTTGGGGATAGCTAGTGGAGGGAGTGGACGGCCCCAGCCCCCGAAAAACCCAAAATTAAAAGTGGGCAAAGCACTAGCAAAAATCGTCGCGCCGAAACTCCCAGCACTCGATACCAAAGCGAAATCCCCCCAGGAGTTGGGCAGCGATGTCGACGATCTTCCCGGTCGGAAAGCTTCCGCTGGAGCTGATGCAACGCCTGCTGGATTTCCCGATCCCGGACCCCCGGGTGCGGCTTGGGCCGGGGATTGGGCTGGACGCGGCAGTGGTCGAGATGGGGGACCGCTATCTGGTGATCAAAGCGGACCCGATCACGTTCGCCACCGATGCGATCGGCTGGTACGCGGTTCAAATCAACGCCAACGACATCGCGACCACCGGCGCCCGCCCTCGCTGGATGATGGCCATCCTCCTCCTTCCGGAGGGGCGCACGGACGTCGACTTGGTGGAGAAGGTTTTCCAGCAGCTCCGCTCCGCGTGTGAGGCCTTGGGCGTCGCTTTAATCGGCGGCCACAGCGAGGTCACTTACGGGTTGGATCGGCCGATCGTGGCCGGGTTTATGCTCGGAGAGGTGAGCCCGGACCGACTGATCACCCCGCGTGGCGCGCGCGTCGGCGATCAGGTGATCTTGAGCAAACCGATCGCCATCGAGGGCACTTCGGTGATCGCACGGGAGAAACGCGAGGAGCTGCGGCCGGTCTTCGGGGAGGCTTTCCTGGATCGGTGCGCAGGTTTCCTCTACACCCCCGGGATCAGCGTGCTGGAAGACGCTCGGATCGCCACGGAAGCCGGACGGGTGCATGCGATGCACGATCCGACCGAGGGCGGGCTGGCCACCGGGTTATGGGAACTGGCCCAGGCCGCGGGCCTTGGGATCCGGGTGGATGGCGATGCCGTCCCGATCTATCCCGAGACCCTCGCCCTATGTCAGCACTATGGGCTGGATCCATGGGGTTTGCTGGCCTCCGGCTCGCTGCTCATCGCAGCTCCACCGGAAGACGCTCAGGCCATCCGGGACGCGCTGGCTCGGTCCGGGCGCCCGGCGGCCATCATCGGCGAGCTTCGGCCTCCGGAGGAAGGGGGATGGATCGAGCGCTCCGGCCGGCGAGAACCCCTACAGCCCTTCCCCCGGGATGAACTGGCCCGACTCTTCGAATAGGACACTGTTCCGCGACACATCGTCGTCTACTGCACCCGATTGGGCTCCATCGACGACCGGCCGCTTCCTGCCTCATCGACTGGGTGCTCGTAGACCAGTGGTTCCCCACTGTTCCGCCGCACAACCGATCTCCAAGGCCAAGGGGAACTCCCGGTAGAACCTTTGTGGCGGCCAACCCTTGGCGGCCGGCTTGGTTATCGCCCGCCGCCAAGAGGCTTTTACCTGTTTCCCACGATTCAGGCAAGAAGCTTGGAGAAACGACAAAATGGGCAGCAGTTGTCAACCCCAATGGGTCCCACACGTTGGCCAATCGTCCGCTCCGCGTAGAGAATCTGTCCAGGAACGTTTTAGATCCCCATTACGTTATAATTAGAGAGAGACCAACCTCCAGGCAAGAACGATCGAGATCTATTGCGCTTCTAATGTTGGGTTAGACAAATCAGTGATGCGGAGGTCATTATGCTGGGCATTATTCTCTTTTTATGGGTTCTCCCGATGGTGGGCCGATGCATCCCGCCCGATGGGGATCCGGCCTTCTGCCCGCGGCCAAGCGCCACCCGGACCCCGTCCCGAGCCCCAGTGGCTAATCAGGTGGACCCCCCGGGGGCCTTCCAGAGCCGAGCCACGGCTCAGGTTCCATCGCTGGTCCCTTATACGTATGCGTTTGTGAAAGCACCGGCCTCCACGTATCGCTCGCCGGAGGATGCGCTGAGCGGAGGCGCGCCCCGTCGGGTCTTCCCCGCCGGCTATGTGTGGGTCAGCGTGCATGGTCGGACGGAGGTCGGCGGGAAGGTGTTCTATCGCATTAACCCGGACGAATATATCGAGGCTTCGTATCTGACGTTCGGTGCCCCATCCACCTTCCATGGCGTGGCCTTCGCTACACCTCCCACGCGACCCTTCGGCTGGATCGTGCAGAACACCCGCCCCTCCGAGGAGCCAGGCAAAGCGCCCCATCCCCAGGCGCCGGTTCTGGAGCGCTACACGATGGTCACAGTGGAGGAAATCCGCCACGTTGGGGATCAAAAGTGGTACCGCGTGGGCCCGGATCAGTGGGTGAAGGAGCAAGCCGTGGGCCTGGTGTTCCCTGCCCAGCGGCCTGCAGGGATCCCACCTGGCGTGAAATGGATCGAGGTGAATCTCTACGAGCAAACCCTGGCCGCTTATGAGGGGGATCGTCTGGTTTACGCCACCTTGATCTCCTCCGGGCGGAGCCGCACGCCCACCGTCACGGGCCTCTTCCGGATCCAGGTGAAGGTCCGGACCACATTGATGGATGGCGACATCTTCGGCTACTATTATTTGGAAGATGTGCCGTGGACCATGTTCTTCTATCAGGGCTACGCGCTCCACGGCACCTACTGGCACGACCGCTTCGGGTTCCCCCAAAGCCGGGGTTGTGTGAACTTGGCGCCGATCGACGCCCGTTGGCTGTTCGAGTGGGCGGAGCCTTACGGGGATAATCCCCTCGTGCGTGCCACGCCCGATAACCCCGGCACCTGGGTGTGGGTGCATCGCTGAACTCTACGCGCGATTTCGCCCAACAGGCGCTCAGGCGCCCGACCACCCATGGACCAGGAGCTCAAGACGCGCAGAATACAGTAAAAGTCCAATATCGGGAGGGGAACTTGTAGTGCTTCTTCCGCGTTTTATTTTGAAGATACGCGGTGAGGAGAGCGGATGATCCCCCCTCTATCCCCCTCCCCACGGCCCTTCGGGCCGTGGGGAGGGGGATCAAACGTGCTTTGAAGGTGGGGCCGGTGCCTCCGGCGCCCGGCCTGCCTGCAAACCGTTCCGTGACTCATCGTCGTTTATTTCGCCCTGTAAGGCGAAACGAAACGACCGGTCCCTTCCTGCTTCAACGACCCGTGGCTCGTCGACCGGGCCCGGAGGCCTGTTCCGCCGCCAGAGGGATCTCCACAGACCGACGGGGTCCCCAAAAAGTCCTTCGGACTTTTTGGGGGCCCAACGTCCTGGAGAACTCCCGGTAGGGCCTTTCCGGGCGGCCAACCCTTGGGGGCGGACTGGGTTCTCGTCCGCCGCCCAGCGGATTTCACCCGTTTCCCGGGATCCAGGGCAGAAGCTTGGAGAGACAAAAGAGGACCCAAGGGGCAGCCGTCCTCGGCCCCTGGTGGCAGGCCCCGTCGGAGCGCTTTACGGCTGAAATGAAACTACTGGCCACCCCACGGAACAACTAACAACATCACTTCTAAATCAAATGCGGGCGAAGCAGTCGCTGTAGCGTTCACCGTCCCCCCTCTCCGCCCGAAAACGCGCTTTTCGGGTAAACTGGAAACAGTTGGGCGACAGGGGGAATCCTTTTAGAGTGAGGGATCGCCGAAAGCGGCCCCCCACCCTAAAAGATCCCTAAAGTCCATCAAGCTCAGTTTAAGGGCTCATTGTCTGGATGAACCGTGAAACGGAGATGAGGCGAACATGGTTCCCCTGGAGCTGATTTATTTATTTGCCGGCGGAGCGCTGATCGTCGGCCTCCTGTTTGGGGTTGCGATCGGGCTCGCCCTTGGGGGAGGGAGAAGTTCACAAGGAGCCAGCGCGCCCCCGCCTCCGAAAGTGGAAACGGGCGTGGGGCTGGTGAGAGACCCGGACGGCACCTGGCGGATTGAGGTAGGGAAACAGCGCTATCGACATCTTCGGGAGATCCATGATCACCAAACCGCGCTGCTCGTCCTAGAGGCCTTCCGGGCCATCCGAGCGATGACCGAAGGTTCCTCGGAGCTCCCCTTCCCCGCCCCCGGGCTTAGCTCGTCCACGCCGACCCTGGCGGAGCAGCTCGATGAGATCCTGCAGGACCTTCTCCGCCAGCGCCCCGAGCTCCCTCACCGGGCGGTCCGCTTTGAAACCCTTCGAGATGGCACCTTGGGGATCACCGTGGGCAGCCAGCGCTACAACCGGCCGGAGGATGTGCCGGATCCAGAGCTCCGGGCGCTCCTTCAAGAGGCCATCCGACGATGGGCGGAGGGAGAGCCGCGCGTGGAAGGACAATGAATTTCCCATTGTGGCGGCTTCATCGCCACGGCGTTGGGAAGCCCTATGATCCACCGCGCTCAGGAGCCCACCATCGGTAATCCAGATCCGGGAACACCCGATCCAGCTCCCAGCACTCCTCCGCTAAGTCCACATCGGGGCGCCCGGCCTCGACGGAACGGCAGAGCGCCTCAAAGCGCTCCAGGTGGGTCATGAAGCGCTCGATGGCGTATGCCCGCGCCTGGCCGCTGGTCACCAGGAAGGGCCAGTCGCTGGCCTGGAGCAGGAGCAGCTCCCGGGCCGCCTGATTCAGGACCTTGCGGACGGCCTCGTCCGCCTCCGGATGCTGGGCGGCCAGCCGCTCCATACGGGCCTCCGCGGCATGGAGCGGCTCCCACATCCAATGGGTCTCCGGGTTGTCCCACGTCCAATGCCCGCCGCCCAGCCCCCAACTGGACTCCGGAAGCACCAGCACTTCGTCCGGAGGATAGGTCTCCACGAACTCCCGGGCCGTGGTTAACCAGACCTCCTCGCTCCCCGCCAAGCGCCGCAACACCGCCCCGATCCAATCCACTCCCTCGAACCACCAATGGCCGAAGAGCTCGGCGTCATAGTTGGAGGCGATGAGGCCGATCCGCCCGGTCGCGCGGTGGAACTCCCGCAGGAGATCGTGGACCAAATCCACAAAGTGCTGGGCGTGCTGTTCCACCTTATAAGCCGCCCATTCCGGGTGATAATAATCCTTCTCACCCAAATCCACCTTGCCGGTCACCCGCCAGTACTGCAGCCCGGACCGCCCATCCTTCTTGTGGAACTCACGATAATCGAAATCCCCCGGATAGCCCCAGTCCGCGGACCACACCTGCATCCCGGTCCGGTTATTGCGGGCCACCACCGCCACGCCGGAATGCTCCCCCCCTGGCACGTCCGTCCGGGCCACATAGTACGGGCGGTAGGTGGTCCCTCGAACCTGCTCGACGATTTCAAACGGGATCACATAATGGCGGACGATTTGGCCGTAAGGGCCGATGGCCTCGCCGGCTGCCTTCCCCACCGGCTGCCCGCCCTCCACCGCGTGGGTTTCTGCGAAAAACAGACGCAGCCCTTCTTGAGCGAGGAAATACTCCAAGCCCGGTCGGATGGTCCCATCGGGAAGGCGGTAAGCCGGCCGGTAAGCGCATTCGGGAAGCCAGATGGAGAAGGGATCCCTCCCGAAAAACCGCCGGTAGGTCTGTACCCCCGTCCGCAGCTGGCCTCGGATCGAGGAATCCCGAGAGAGGAGGGGAAGATAACCATGGGTGGCGGCGCTGGTCACCAGCTCCACCACTCCGGCCTCCTGCAGACGCCGGAACGCCCCGATTAGATCCTTTCCGTAACGTCCGACGAAGCCTCGAAGCCGTCGGTCGTAGAACTCCACGTAAAATCGGGCCAGCTCCCGCAGGTGGGCGTTCCCCTCCGCCTCGAAGCGCGCCACATCCTGCTCCGCCCGGCTCCGCCGATCGGCCGCATATTCAATGAAATGCTCCTGGATCAGAGGATCCGCCAGCTGGTCGGCCAGCACCGGGGTGAGGCTGAGGGTCAGGCGGGCGGGGACCCCCTGCTCATAGAGTTCGTAGAGGACATCGAGCAAAGGAAGATACGTCTCGGCGATCGCCTCATGCAGCCATTCTTCCCCGTGGGGCCAACGCCCGGCCCGCCGGCAGTAGGGGATATGGGCATGGAGGACAAAGGTGAAGGCACCGATCCGCGCCATGCTGGGCTCCTTCTTGAAGGGATCTCCTCCCCATGATAGCCGGAAACCCCCGTAAGCGAGACCACGGGCCTCCATTTCCGCCTGAATAAACCACAGGCAAGCTCGCTGCGTATCAAAAAATGGAAGATCGGGATTGCCGCTTCGAAGCTTGTCCTTCGCCTCGGGGTTCGCCCATGGGAGATCGTCCATGGCGTCGCTGGATCCTATTGGGAGTGATCGGAGGGATGGGATGTATGGCTTCCCCGGCGCCTTCGACGCCGGGACAGGCCCGCCCGGCCGCGCCCAGGTTTTCCGCCACCCCCACGGCCAGCGCTCCGATCCGCTCTTCCCCTACGCCGTCGTCCGGAGCGGCACCCGGGCCCTTCGCAACGCTTTGCGAGACGTGCCATCCGCAAGGCGGAACCGCGCCGGGAACAGGGCCCTCGCTGCGCGGCGTGGCCCGGCGCCATTCCCCAGGGTTCATCCGGGCGCAGATCCTGAACGGACGGGGCGACATGCCGGGCTTCCGGGATCGCTTGAAGGGGGAGGAGCTGGAGCGCCTGTTGGCCTACCTTCAAACCTTGGAAGGCGAGCCGCCCTTCAACCGGAGCCCGCCGCCGGTCGATCCGGAGGCCGCGACGCGGGGCCAGGAGCTGTTCCGCCAGCGATGCGAATCATGCCACCTGGAGGGCGGGCGATGGCCGGGCAGCGGACTGGGGTTCGAGCCGCCGGCCCCGGTTCTGATCGATGAGCTGCGGCGGCACACCCCGGCCTTCATCGCCCGGCAGATCCGGGAGGGAGGTGGGCAGATGCCGGCGGTCGGAGCGGACCTCACGGACGCCCAGGTCGCCGATTTGATCGCCTATCTCAGCGCGTTGGCTTTGGAGGACCAGGGCGACTGAGGAGAGGGAAGAGCCACCTCGCTTGTAAGCGCTGGATTTAAAATCAAAATCTCTAAGGAGGGCGCCATGAAGCGGATCATATTCAGCCTCGGAGTCCTGTGGTCGCTTTTGCTCATCGCCGCCGCGCCGGCGCAGGAGACCGTCACCATCACCCTCAAAGAACAGAACCAATCCGGGCAGTCCGGCACGGCCGTCCTGCGAGCGGTGGGGGATCAGACAGAAGTAACCATCAACCTCACCCCGGGCCCCGCCGGGGTGGATCAGCCCGCCCACATCCACGAGGGCACGTGTGCCAACCTGAACCCCAAGCCCACTTTCCCGCTGAGCCCTGTCCGGGACGGCCAATCGACCTCGACAGTCAACGTGAAGTTGACGGATCTCTTGGCGAAGCCCTTCGCCATCAACGTCCATAAATCGGCACAGGAGGTCTCCGTCTACGTTGCTTGCGGGGAGATCACGGCGGTGCTGCCGCGGACCGGCGGGGAGCCGACCACCTTCCCGTTGTGGGCCGGGCTTCTGATCGCTGGAGGGATCTTGATCGGGGCCGGCTACCTGTTGCGCCGACGCCTGGCCTGATGCGGGCGCTGAAGGTGATGAGGAGAGACCGGGCAGGCAGAGCCGGTGGGGCGGATTTTTGAAAAGATGCAGCGGCGGGCCCTTCTATGCGCCCGCCCCTGCTTTTCC
>NZ_JBHOQJ010000099.1:0-19044 GCF_042408365.1 Thermoflexus sp. | reverse complement strand
CCAGGGGCCGAAGGCCCCTGGCCCAGCCCTCAAAAACCCCCAAATTTAAAAGCAGTAGTCGCTTCAAATGATCGCGATTCGATCATCGCTTGGCGAAACGGGCTGACTTTGCGTTCTTCTCCTCCTCCCTATGGGGCTTCGTCGCCCGGGGAGGGGGAGAGGGAAAGCCTTCTGTGAGGTGGGGCCGCGCAGGGACCAAGCGCATAAAATTTGGGATTAGGATAAGGAACGCCTGCGCTGCTGCTCCTCCCGCGCCCGCGCCCGCCATTCCTCCAACACATCGCGCAGGGATTGCTCGAAGGGAATCCTAGGCTGCCACCTGAGACGCTCCCGAATCCGGGTCGTATCGGCCACGCTGATCGGGATCTCGACGGGGCGGATGCGCTGAGGGTCCATCTCCACGCGCACGTTCACCCGCGCCATCGCCAGGAGCGTGTCCATGACCTCCCGGATGGAACGCGCGCGGCCGGATCCGATATTATAAACTTCGCCGGGCTCCCCGTGCTCCAACAGTAAGCGATAGGCGCGCACCACATCGCGGACGTCGGTGAAATCCCGCCGGGCTTCTAAGTTCCCCACCCGGAGCACCGGCTCTTGCAATCCCGCTTCGATCCAAGCGATCTGACGGGCCAGCGAGGGAACCACAAAGCGGGGATCCTGGCCAGGGCCGATGTGATTGAATGGGCGAGCCCGGATGATCGGGAGGGCGTAAGCCGTGGCGTAGATGGCGGCCAGCCAATCCTGAGCGGCCTTGCTGATCCCATACGGGTTGGCTGGGCGGAACGGCTGATCTTCGCGGATGGGAACTTCCTCTGGCCGGATGAGGCCATAGACCTCGTTCGAGGTCACGATCAGAACACGAGGCCGCAATCCCAGCGCCCGAAGGCCATCGAGCAGGTTCAGAGTTCCACGCACGTTCGTCTCGAAGGTGCCCCAGGGATCCCGCCATGATTCCGCCACATCCGACTGGGCCGCCAGGTGGACGATGCCTTCGGGCGCCAGACGAGCGAGCTCCTGACGGACGGCCTCAGGGTCCCGGAGGTCCACCTGGGCCGTCCGAAGGCGATCGGGCAGCCCGGCGACGGGCCGTCGGGTCCACCCCCAAAGCTCCCAGCTGGTCTCCTGGGCCAACGCGACGGCCAGATGGCGCCCCACGAATCCGCTCACGCCGGTGATCAGCAGACGCAAAGGCCCTTGCTCCTTGTCGGGGGATATGATCGGGCGCTGGTCAGAATTATACCATTCTACCGGTGGATCATCGGTTGCAGGCTAAAACCATCGAGGGCGCCGCCTGGGCCTCTCTAATCTTGTTCTAATGCTAAGAGTGTATAACTTCTATTTGGGCTCTGGAGGGAGCGATCCGACCACCGCCTGGCGAAACGGGCTCGCTCTACGTCGTTTTCCTATTGTGGTGCGACGCGATTGGGCAGCAGGTGGTTGTTTTTTCCTTCGTGGGGCGTGGGCCGTCGAAGGCGGTCCACATCCCACGGAGAAACCCAATTGCCCTTCCCTCGCTGGGTTCCTTCTCGCCTTGGCAGCCGTAACCGGAAGGTGAGGAATCCTTCAGGAGGGCTTCCCATGCCGGAGCTCTTCCATCGCTATCCGGGCAATCCGATCCTGACCGCCGCGGACTGGCCGTATCCGGCGAACGCGGTGTTCAACCCAGGCGCCACCCGATTGAACGATGAGGTCCTCCTGCTGGTCCGGGTGGAGGATTTCCAAGGCCTCTCCCATCTCACCGTCGCCCGCAGCCCGGATGGGCGGAGCGGGTGGCGGGTGGATCCCGAGCCCACCCTGGTCCCCGATCCCCTGCGCCATCCCGAGGAGTTCTGGGGGATCGAGGATCCCCGCATTGTCTTCCTGGAGGAAGAGGGGCTGTATGCGGTGACCTATGTCGCGTACTCCCGGGGTGGACCTCTGGTCGCCCTGGCCACGACAGCGGATTTCAGAACCTTCCATCGGCTGGGCCCCATCCTGCCCCCGGAGGATAAAGACGCCAGCCTCTTCCCTCGTCGGTTTAAGGGGCGTTGGGCGATGATCCACCGCCCGATGCCGACAGCCCCGGGCGCTCGACCCAACATCTGGATCTCGTTCTCCCCGGATCTGCGCCACTGGGGGGACCATACGGTGATCATTGAGGCGCGCCCGGGTGGATGGTGGGACTCCGATCGGGTCGGCCTGGGGCCCCAACCGATCGAGACGCCGGAGGGGTGGCTCATCCTCTACCACGGCGTGCGCCAGACCGCTTCCGGCCGGATCTATCGGGTGGGGATGGCGCTATTAGATCTCGAGGATCCCCGCAAGGTGATCCGACGGAGCACCGAGTGGATCTTCGGCCCGCGGGCGCCCTATGAGCGGGTGGGGGATGTTCCGAACGTGACGTTCCCGTGTGGCGCGATCGTGGACCCACGCTCCGGGGAGCTGCTGATGTATTACGGCGCGGCGGATACTTGCGTCGCCATGGCTTCGGCCTCGCTCCAACAGCTCCTGGATTACCTGAAACACGCGCCGCTGTGATGGCGAGCGCAGGCGGGTCGATCAGGCCTCGGCCTGGGGAAGGTCGAGGGCAGAGGCCCTGGAACGAACCTGGATGGCGAGGTGAAAGGGCCATGGGAGGTGGAATCCGTGTTGCGCTGGTGGGAACCTATGTGCCCCGGCAGTGTGGAATCGCGACGTTCACCCACGACCTGGCCGGGGCGCTGGCGGAAGCCCAAGGGCAGCCCCTGGGCCGCTCGGAGGCCGTGCGGGTTGTCGCCCTCACCAATCCCCCTCACCGCTATGCGTACGGCCCGGAGGTGGCCTTCGAGATCCGCGATGGAGTTGTGGAGGATTACCGGGCGGCCACGGATTATTTGAACCATGCGCCCATCGACCTGGTTTGTCTGCAACACGAATATGGGATCTTCGGCGGTCCGGACGGCGCCTATGTGCTGGATCTGGTGGAAGGCCTGCGCAAGCCGCTCGTGGTCACCTTGCACACCGTCCTGTATTCGCCGTTGGAGGGCCAACGGCGCATCCTGAGCGCCCTCGCCCGCCGGGCGGACCGAGTGGTCGTGATGACGGAGCGCGCCCGCCAGTTCCTGGTGGAGCGCTATGGGGTGCCGGCGGAGCGGATCGTTCGGATCGATCACGGGGCGCCGGCGGTGCCCTTCGAGGACCCCACACGCTACAAGGCCCGCCTGGGCCTGGATGGGCGGCGGGTCTTGCTCACCTTCGGGCTCATCAGCCCCAACAAAGGGATCGAGGTCATGATCGAGGCGATGAAAGCCCTCGCCCCGCGGCATCCGGATCTCCTTTATTTGATCGTCGGGGCGACCCACCCCGAGGTCCGCCGCCGGTACGGCGAATCCTACCGCCGGTTTCTGGAAGGGGAGATCGCGCGGGCCGGGCTGCAGGACCACATCCGTCTCATCGATCGCTACCTGGACCGGGAGGAGCTGCTCACGTTCCTCATGGCGGCGGACATCTACGTTGCGCCTTATCTGGCGCGGGAGCAAATCGTCTCCGGCACGTTGACCTACGCTTTAGCTTGCGGGAAAGCCATCGTCTCCACGCCCTCGTGGTATGCGGAGGAGATCCTTGAGGAGGGCCGGGGGGTGCTGGTGCCCTTCCAGGATCCGGAGGCGATGGCCCAGGCCTTGGATCGCTTGCTCTCGAGCCCGGAGGAGCGAGAGCGGCTACGCCGCGCCGCTTATGAGCGGGGACAGGAGATGGCGTGGCCGATCGTCGGCCGCCGCTACCTGGATCTGTTCCGTGAGGTGCTGGGGCGCCCGCGAGTCGCAAGCCGTCCGGCATGGCTTCCCGTTCGTCCCTCGCGGTGGCCTCCGGTGCGCCTGGAGCATTTGCGTCAGCTCACCGATGAGACCGGCCTGCTCCAACACGCGCGTGGGACGATCCCCGATCGCCGTTTCGGCTACTGCACGGACGATAACGCGCGGGCGTTGTTGCTGATGGCGCGGGAATGGGCACGGCGCCGGGATCCCTCCTATCTTCCGCTGATGCGAACGTACCTGGCGTTCCTGAACCATGCGTGGAATGCAGAGGCCGCGCGGTTCCGGAATTTTATGGGCTACGATCGGCGTTGGCTGGATGAGGTGGGGTCCGAGGATGCCCACGGCCGGGCGCTCTGGGCGCTGGGCGAGGCGATCGCCTTCGGGCCGGAGAAGATCCGGGCGGTCGCTATGGCGCTGTTCCAGGAAGCCTGGCCGGCCAGCCAGGCCTTCCAGCATCCGCGGCCCTGGGCGTATGCGGTGCTGGGCGGCCTCGGCGCCCTGGAGCAGTTCCCAGGCGATCTCCGCTTGCGGGCAGGGATCGCGGAGTTGGCCCGCCGCTTGGACGAGCGCTTCCGGGCCCACGCCGGGCCGGATTGGCCGTGGTGTGATGAAGTGGTCACGTATGATAATGGAATTCTCCCCGCCGCGCTGATCGCGGCCGGCCATCGCCTGGGGGAGCCGCAATGGGTCGCGCGGGGCCTCGCCGTTCTGCGGTGGCTGGTGGAGATCCAAACCGACCCTCAAGGAGGCCATTTCTCCTGGATCGGCAACCGGGGGTGGTTCCCTCGCGGGGGGCAGAGGGCCCGCTTTGCCCAGCAGCCTCTGGAGGGGGCGGCCATGGCCGAGGCGGCGGCCCGGGCCTGGGAGGCCACCCAGGATCGGATGTGGTTGGAGGTCCTGGAGCGTTGCGTGGGATGGTTCCTGGGCTGGAACGATCGCGGCTGCGCCTTGGCGGACCTGAGGACGGGCGGGTGTCGGGATGGGCTGGAGCCCCTCGGGGTCAGTTTCCATCAAGGAGCGGAGTCCACGCTGGCCTGGCTGCTCACCCTCAACCTGGCTCATCGGTTCCTGCCGCCGCTTCCGGAGCGAGCTGTGGCGGTTCACCGGGAGGCCTCTCCTTCCTGATGAGATCAGGTGCGGTCCCTCGTGCTTTATTTGCAGTTAGTTAACTCGTGAGGGTTTGGGGGTGAGCCGGGCGCTTTTTGGGCCCGGCTCGCCCCCAAATACTTTTTTCCTCTTCCTCCACCGCGATGTGGTGTGGGCCGTGTCAGCAGCCCACACCACATAGAAAACGTTTCCCCTCGCATGAGAGGGCTCTCAATGTGGAGCCAGGCCCCCAAAAAGCGCGAGGGCATGTTGACGTCCCACCCGCCTTCCCATAGAATTCGATCGAACCTGTAAGCGCTCTGACCCATCCTTTTCGAAGCGAGGTGGGGTTTTATGCCGGCTCTGTCACCCGCTCAACTGTTGCTTCTGGTCGGCGGAGTCCTCCTGGCGACGCTGATTCTGGGAGCCCTGCTGGCGGCTCTGATGGTCTGGCTGACCCGGGAGGTCCAGGCGGCCTACGGGCAGGCTCCAGCGGCGCAGGCGAAAGCGCCCGCGCCGGCGGCGGAGGCCGCGGCGGCTCCCTCGCAGCGGATCGGCCCATGGCCCTTTGTCATCAGCGGCCTTGCCCTTCTGGTCGTCCTGGCGGTGATTTTCTACCCGATGCCGCAGCCCCAGACGGCCCCTCCGATCGCCTCTTCCGAAGGGCACTCGGCGGTCCCAACTCCGCTTGCCACTCCGGCTGCGGTGGCGTTGCAGGGGAATCCGGAGAAAGGGAAAGAGCTGTTCGCAGGCACATGCGCCTCGTGTCATGGGCCGGATGCGAAGGGGCTTCCCGGTTTGGGGAAGGATTTGACCACCAGTGTTTTCGTGAAACAACAGACGGACGCCCAGTTGCTGGAGTTCATCAAGAAGGGGCGGCCGGCGACGGATCCGGCGAACACCACGGGGGTGGATATGCCGCCGAAGGGCGGCAACCCGGCCCTCACCGATCAGGACCTGGCGGACATCATCGCCTTCATCCGCACCTTCAACCCCCACCAGCCCTAAGTGAAGCGTCCCTTTCATTGGGGTGGAAAACTTCTGGTGGTGCAGCGGCGAAGCGGCCGCTCCACCAGAGGTTTATTCTTTGCGGATCGCTCGGGCTTGTCAGAGCGACTGGATCCTGTTAAAATGTAAGCGATGGACGCGCCCGTAGCTCAGCCTGGATAGAGCGTTGCCCTGCGGAGGCAAAGGTCGCAGGTTCAAATCCTGCCGGGCGCGCCATTGGACCCCAGCAGGGGCCGCCGATCGGCGGCCCCTGCTGGTTTCTGGGCGGGAAACCTTGGATGCTCGCAGGGAGCTCCGATGATCCTGGCCGCTTATCGGGAATGGGCGACGGAGCGGGTTCGAGAGGCCCTTCGGGAACTGAGCCTCCCGGAGCCTCCGGCGCTGGAATGGCGCGATCTCCCCTTCGCCTATACGTGGGGCATGGCCACCCCGGTGGCGATGCAGCTGGCCGCTCAAGAGAAGAAAGCCCGCCCCGATCTGGACGTCCCGGCCCGGGCTCAGGAGATCGCCCAGCGCTTGGCAGAGCGCTTGGGGGCGGCCCTGGCGGGGGATCCACGCTTCCAGCGGGTAGAGGCCGTGCGGGGTTACCTGAACCTTTACTTCAACCCCTCTCACGTCGCCCGCTCGATTATCGAGACCGTCCTCCGCGAAGGCCCGGCATACGGCCGGGGGGCCTCGAAGGGCGAGCGGGTGATGGTGGAGTTCTCCCAGCCCAACACCCATAAAGCGTTCCACATCGGCCATCTCCGCAACGCCGTCCTCGGCGATGCCCTCGCCCGCATCTTGGACTTCGCAGGGTTCCAGGTGATTCGCGCCACTTACCCTGGGGATATCGGCGCCCATGTGATTAAGGCGCTGTGGGGGTACCTCCGATTCCATCGGGGGGAAGAACCGGCGGAACGGCGTGGGGCATGGCTCGGCCAAATCTATGCGGAGGCGGAGGCCCGTCTGGAGGAGGCGGAGGCCTATCGCCGCGAGGTGGTTCGCTTCCTGTTGGGCGCCTTCCGGGAGGAAGGGGTCACGCCCTGGGTGCGGGAGTTCCTGCTGAACCGTCTCTCGGAGGCCCTGGCCGCCCACGCCGCTTCCGGCCCCATCGGTCAGAAGGACGCCGCGGCCCTGATCCGGGCGATGGCCCTGGGGGAGCTTCCGGATCTGGAGGCCATCGTCGACAAAGACTGGTTGTGGTCGCTCTGGGAGGCGATGGGGCGATGGCTGGAGGAGTTGGCGGAGAAGGCCCGGGGCCGACGAGGGAAGGGCGGGGAGGCCGATCGCCAGGCGGTCGCGGCCTTGCGGGACCGATATCTTGCGATCGGCCATCGCCAGGAAGAATGGAACTACGAGAAGGAGATCCGGGCGCTGTTCGCCCGCTGGGAAGCGCGCGACCCTGAGCTGATGGAGCTGTGGCGACGGACCCGCGAATGGAGTCTGGAGGAGTTCCGCCGCATTTACGCGGAGCTGGACATCACCTTCGACGTCTGGTTCTTCGAGAGCGAGGTGGAAGAGGAGGGCAAACGGATTGTGGAGGAGCTGATCGCGAAGGGCATCGCCACAGACCTGCGCCCCCACGGCCCGGTGGTGGTGGAGATCGATCGTTTGCTGGGCCAGGAGGGGAAGGAGGAATATCGTACCATCGCCATCCTGCGCAGCGATGGGACCACGCTGTATTCCACGAAGGATCTCGCCCTGGCCAAGCGGAAATTCGAGCAATACCATATCGACCGCTCCATCTACGTCGTCGACGTGCGCCAGTCGCTTTACTTCAAGCAGATCTTCAAGATCCTCGAGCTGTGGGGTTTTCCGCAGGCCAGCAAGTGTTATCATCTCGCTTACGAGATGGTCACCCTGCCGGGCGGGAAGATGTCCTCGCGGGCGGGGACGGTGGTGCTCTATGAGGACTTCGCCGCCGAAGCCCGGGAGCGCGCCCGTCGCGTTGTGGAAGAGAAGAACCCGGATCTTCCCCCCGATCAGAAGGCCCGCATTGCGGAGGCGGTGGCGAAGGGGGTGATGAAATACAGCATGTTGAGTGTGGACAACAACAAGGTCATCGTCTTCGATTGGGACGCCGCCCTGAACCTGGAAGGGCAGACCGGTCCTTATCTCCAGTATGCCCATGCTCGGGCCTGCCGCATCCTGGAGAAGGCGGAGACCTCGGTGAGGCTGGAGGGCGATCGCCTGTTTGAGGATCTAACGCCTCAGGAGGTGGCGCTGATCGAGGCCATTGCGACTTTCCCCGATGTGGTCCAGGCGGCGGCGGAGCGCTACAAGCCCCTCCTCATCGCCAACTACGTCTTCGATCTGGCAAAGGCCTTCAACGAGTTCTATCGGGACTGCCCGGTGCTGACCGCACCATCTCCGACCCGGGAGGGCCGGCTCGCCCTCGTCGCCGCAGCCCGCCAGACGATGGCGAACGCCCTGAACCTCCTCGGAATCCCCGCTCCGGAGGTCCTCTAACCTCTGCTCCAAGGAGCGACACCCGTTCCGTGCTCGAACGGAAATGGGGGGAGGCCGCCCAATTGCGTTAAAATTTAACTGAAGCAATGAGCTTTCAGGGTCGTGGAAGCGGTCTGAGGCGGCCTCCACATTCCAAAAGCCGTTAAGGCCTCGCTAGGATCTGGAGGTGGGCAATGGCCGTGACGGCGTTCAGCGAGGCGGAACGGAAGATCTTGATCTACCTACGGGATCACCGAGGCTATCACAGCCCCTACACCATTGCCCGCGACCTGGCGATGAACCCCCGCGAGGTCATCCGTATCCTGGACGATCTTGCCGCGCGGGGGCTGGTGCGCCAGAGCCTGGCCAATCCCGTTTACGGCATCACGGATCAGGGCCGCGCAGCGATTGGGGAGAGTTGAAGGAGGGGAACAGAGGGGATCCCCTGGATGATCGCTGGCGGCTCGGAGAGCGGGAGTGTTGAGTCAGGGAGATGGGCGAGGCACTCTTCGCTCATCCGGAGGGAAGGGATCTTTTGGCATTTCGCAGCCTGGAAGGATCCCCATGCTTTTAGCGGCTGGGGCCGGGCATTGAAACGCCCGGCCCCAGCCGCTATATCCCATAAGAAAGCCGAACCACTGACCCCCATCCGCGGCGGGGGGACATGCCGTCCGCGCAACCTCACCCGGTGAGCTTCTCTCTCCTCATGCCGATCAGGAGGCTGCGGCCTGAACCTGGCCAAAAGTGCGGTGAAACTGCTGCATCAGACGGGACTTCAGGCGAGCAGCGGTGTTCCGGTGAATCACCCCCTTGCGAGCAGCCCGATCCAGCTCCCGATAGGCCTCCTGGATGGCCTTCTTCGCGGCCTCCAGATCCGCCTGGGCGATGGCCTGACGGGCGTATTTCACAAAAGTGCGGACCCGCGTGCGGATCGCGCGGTTCCGTTGTCGCCGCCGTTCTGCCTTTCGCAACTCCTTTAATGCGGAGCGTGTGTTCGGCAAGGACCCACCTCCAAGGGATGAGATCTTCTCGAGCGACCAGTCACGTATTGTATCCGGAACCCTGGGTTTTCGTCAACACGCAGAAGAAGCAGTGGTGATGCTCAAGGATGAGGGGGAATTTCCCCTCGCCTCCCGTATATAATGGGGGAGGAGGGACGCGGGGCGATGCGAAAGCGACGGACAATGAATGGGAGCTCGAGGGATGCTGACGGATTTTCGGGTTCGACAGCGGGATTATCTCCTGGAGATCACCCGGGCGATCACGGCGCAGCTGGATCTGGATGCGGTGTTGCGGTTGGTCGTCGAGGCAGCGGCGGAGATGCTGGCTGGGCAGGTCGCGTTCATCGCGCTCCGGGAGGATGATGCGTTCGCCATCCGTGCCGCATACGGCCTGCCGAATACCCGATGGGGGGAGTTGGACGCCCTGCTGGCGCAGCTCCCCGCATACCCGGAGGCGTGGGGGCGGGCGGAGGTGGAGCGGGTGCTCACCCAGATCGCGCGTTGGCTCCGGGTGGAGGCCCAGCAGGCGGTGGCCCTGCCGTTGATGGTGGGGGAGGACCTTCTGGGCCTCCTGGTGGTTTTCCGCACCTTCGGGACCGCTTTCACCTATGATGATCGGCTGGTCCTGCGCGCTTTCGCGGATCAGGCGGCCATCGCCGTGCATAACGCCAAGCTGTACCAGCAGCTGGCGACGGAGAAGCGGCGGCTGGAGGCGATCATCGAGGCCACCGCGGATGGCGTGATCATCCTGGATCCGGCCCATCGCATTCAGGTGTTCAACCGGGCCATGGCCCGGTTGACCGGATGGTCCCCAGCGGAGGCCATTGGTCGCGCGCACGATGAGGTGGTGATCCTTAACCCTCGGCGATCCGGCATGACCTTGGCGGAGGCGGAGGCGGGGGGCTGGCCTCTGGCGGGGGATAAGCCGATTTATGTGGAAGGAGACCTGATCCGCCGCGATGGGGGGCGGGTGGCCGTGGGGATCACCTACTCCCCTTTGTTGGACCGCACCGGACGCCTGGTGAACATCGTCGGCGTGGTTCGGGATATGACGCGGATCCGCGAGGCCGAGGAGTTGAAATCCACTTTCATCTCCATCATCTCCCACGAGCTCAAGACGCCCGTCTCGATCATTAAGGGATACGCCGGAACGCTGCGGCGGGAGGACGCGACTTGGGATGCGGCGATGGTGCGGCAGATCGCGGCGATCATCGAGGAGGAGGCGGACCGGTTGACCCAGCTGATCGATAACCTCCTGGACGCCTCCCGGCTGCAGGCCGGGGCTCTCGAATTGCAATTCGTGGAGGTGGCGCTGGACGAGCTGGCGGAGCGGGTGGCGGATCGCTTCCGCCCGCAGACGGATCGTCATTTCATCGTAGTGGATTTCCCTTCCAATTTCCCATTGGTGCAAGGCGATCCGCGCCGGCTGGAGCAGGTGCTGGCGAACCTGGTGAGCAACGCCATCAAGTATTCGCCCCAAGGGGGAACCATTCGGATCTCCGGGCGGGCCACCCCGCGCGAGGTGATCGTCACGGTCACCGATGAAGGGGTAGGGATCCCTCCGGAGGAACAGGAGCTCATCTTCGAGCGATTCTACCGGGCGAGCTCGGCCCGGGCGCGGCAGACCCCCGGGACCGGGTTGGGGTTGTATCTGGCCCGGGCCATTGTGGAAGCCCATGGAGGGCGGATCTGGGTGGAAAGCACCCCTGGGCGCGGCTCATCGTTCAGCTTCTCCATCCCCCGACCGCGGGGGCCTTCCGGGGGTGCCGGTGCATGACGGGAAGAAGACTCGGTGCGGCCCTTGCGACCCGGGCAGCATGTAGGGGCACCCACCAAGGGTGCCCCTACATGCCACGCATTGGGGTGGCTGCCTACCGCTTCAGTAAGCCATCAGAGGGTTTCCCTCCCTTGAAGGTTAAAGCGAACCTCCAGCGCTCCCCATCCGGGAGGGACAGTGGTATAAGTGAACTGTAAAGTAGGATCGCCTCTCCCGGTTTGCCGATCCATTCGCCTTGTCCGGATTCAGGGAATTCGGTCACCGCGAATCATTCGTGGAGTATCTTCGGAAGGCCTCATGTCGTTCGTCCACCTGCACGTCCACAGCGAATATTCTTTGCTGGATGGGCTCAGCCGGCTCGACGACCTGGTCCGCCGGGCGGCCGAAATGGGCATGCCGGCGATCGCCCTGACGGACCATGGCGTTCTGTATGGCGCGGTCACGTTTTATCAGAAAGCCCAGGAGGCGGGGATCCGGCCGATCCTGGGGATGGAGGCTTACCTGGCCCGTCGGACGATCCAGGATCGGGAGCCGGATGACCGGAGCCTTTACCACCTGACCCTCCTGGCGATGGATGAGGTCGGATGGCGGAACCTGATCCGGTTGGCGACCATCGCCCAACTGGAGGGCTTCTACTACAAGCCGCGCATCGACAAGGCCTTGCTGGAGCGTCACGCGGACGGGTTGATCGTCCTCTCCGGATGTCCCTCTGCGGAGATCCCCCGCTTGTTGGCCCAGGGGCGGTTGGAGGAAGCCGAGGCCGTTGCCGCCTGGTTTGCGGAACGCTTCCCCGGCCGTTTCTTCCTGGAGCTGCAATCCCACCCAGGGGTTCCGGAGCTGGATGACATCAATCGGGGCCTGGTGACCCTCTCCCGGCGCATGAACCTCCCGCTGGTGGCGACCAACGACGTCCATTACGTCCGGCCGGAGGACGCGGGGCTTCAGGATGTCTTGCTCTGCATTCAGACGGGCAAGCGCCTGAAGGAGCCCGGCCGGATGAAGATGAGCGATCAGACCTATTACCTCCGCTCCCCCGAAGAGATGCGGGAGCTCTTCGCCGAGGTCCCCGAGGCCGTAAACAACACGTTCCGGGTGGCGGAGATGTGCTCGCTCACACTGGAGCTGGGCCGCCACCGCCTGCCCCGTTTTGAACCGCCGCCGGGCTTCCCGGATCCCGCGGCGTATCTTCGTCATTTGGCCGAGGAAGGCTTCCGGGCGCGGTTCCCCCAGCCCAAACCCGGCTATCGGGAGCGCCTGGAATACGAGTTGGAGATCATCCACCGGATGGGGTTTGACGCCTACTTCCTGATCGTATGGGACCTCATCCGGTATGCCCGGGAGCGGGGGATCTGGTGGAACGTGCGGGGCTCCGGCGCGGGGAGCCTGGTGGCTTATTGTCTGGGGATCACGCGGGTGGACCCCATCGAGCTGGATCTGATCTTCGAGCGCTTCCTGAACCCGGCCCGCGTCTCCATGCCCGATATCGACATCGATTTCCCTGACGACCGGCGGGACGAGATGATCCGTTATGCGGTGAGCCGCTACGGGGCGGATCGGGTGGCGCAGATCATCACTTTCGGGACGATGAAGGCGCGGGCGGCGGTGCGGGATGTGGGGCGGGCGCTGGATCTCCCGCTGCCGGAGGTGGACCGCGTGGCCCGGCTCATCCCGGCCATCCCGGGGAAGGAGATCTCGATCCGCGATCTCCTGGATCCCTCCAATGAGGAAGGGCGGGAGCTGCGCCGCCTCTATGAGGAGAAGGATTACATCCGGGAGTTGTTGGATCTGGCGATGCAGCTGGAAGGAACCGTGCGCCACGCCGGCACCCATGCCGCCGGCGTGGTGATCGCCGACCGCCCGCTGGTGGATTATGTCCCACTGCATCGGCCGACCGGCGTGAAGGGAACCGCCCGGGGGGAGAACGGTGAAGGGAATGGGGAGGAAGAGGCCGCCGGCCGATCGCCCCTCCTGCCGGTCACCCAGTTCGATATGGAAGCGTTGGAGGCCCTGGGGCTGCTGAAAATCGACTTCCTTGGCCTTTCCACCCTCACCGTGATGCGGGAGACTTGCGACCTGGTCGCCCGCCGGCACGGGGTGCGTTGGGACCTAGACACGATCCCCACGGATGCGCCGGAGGCCTACGCGTTGCTCGGCCGGGGGGAGACGATGGGGGTGTTCCAAGTGGAGGGCCGGGGGTTCAGCCGGATGATGCGGGATCTGAAGCCCCGCGCCTTTTCCCACGTGATGGACGCCCTGGCCCTCTACCGCCCGGGCCCCCTGGAGTATATCCCCAATTACATCCGCCGCATGCGCGGCCAGGAGCCCATCGAATACCGGCATCCTCGCCTGGAGCCGATCCTCCAGCGCACGATGGGCATCCTGGTCTATCAAGAGCAGATCATGCGTGTGGCCATCGATCTGGCCGGCTACACGCCCTCGGAGGCGGATGAGCTGCGCAAGGTGGTGGCCAAGAAGAAAGGCGAGGCCTTCCCGAAGCAGCGGGCGAAGTTCCTGGAAGGGTGTGTCCGTAACGGCATCCCCCAGGAGATCGCCGAGGCGATTTGGGGAGACATTGAGTTCTTCGCCCGTTACGGCTTCAACGCCGCCCACGCGGCCTCTTACGCCGTGATCACCGTCCAGACCGCTTACCTGAAGGCGAAATATCCGGTCGAGTACATGTGCGCCCTGATGACGGTCGACCGGGACAAGGTGGAGAAGATCGGCCTCTACGTCACAGAGTGCCGGCGGCTGGGGATTCAGATCCTCGGGCCGGATATCAACCGGAGCGAGGCGACCTTCACCATCGAGCGGGCTGCGGATGGAAAAGAAGCCATCCGGTTTGGGCTGGCGGCGGTGAAGAACGTGGGGGAGGGGGCTGTGGCCCGCATCCTGGCGGCCCGCCGGGAGGGCGGCCCGTTCCGGGATCTGGATGATCTCGCACGGCGGGTGGATCTGAAAGAGATCGGCCGGCGGGCGATGGAATCGTTGATCAAGGTGGGGGCGCTGAAGGACTTCGGGAGTCGGGCGCAGCTGTTGGAGGTCTTGGACCGCCTGATGGAGGCGAGCGCCCGCTATCATCGGGAACGCCAGATGGGGATGCTCAGCCTCTTCGAGCTGAGCGGCGTCTCGACGGAGGCCGCTTCCCTTGTGGGACCGCTTCCCGAGCTTCCGGAGGTGGAGGAGAACCAGATCCTGGAGTGGGAGAGGGATCTGGTCGGCGCTTATCTCTCGGAGACCCCGCTGACCCGACAATGGCCGACGCTGCAGCGATTCATTACGCACACCACGGCGGATCTGAGCGAGGAAACCCATGGCCAGACCGTTAGGCTCGCCGGAATCGTCCGGGCGGTGCGCACCACCACCACACGGACCGGCGAGACAATGGCCTATGTGACATTGGAAGATATCCATGGGACCGTCGAGGTGGTGGTCTTCCCTCGGCTCTGGAAGCAGAAAGGGGGCCTGGCGCGCCCGGAGGCCATCGTCATGGTGATCGGCAAAGTGGAGGCAGGCGGGCGGGAGCCTCGGGTGGTGGCGGAGGACTTAAGGGATCATGCGCTGATTGCGCAGCCCTTGGAGGAGTCTTTTGAGGAAGAGGTTTCCGTTGCGCTGGAGGACGCGGAGGAGCTATGGGAGGGCGAGCTGCTCGGCGAGGCTCGAGAAAGCCGGCCTTCTGGCGAGAGGAAGGACCTCCAGGCCGGCGAGGCCGTGGCGCGGCTTGGGCCCGTAGCTTCAAGCAGGAAAGCCTCTGAGGGACCTACACATTCGGGATCGGGACCTGAGGAGGTTCACTTCTTGCCTCCTGCGGATTCGGTGGAGACTTCCCCATCCATGGAGCAACAGGGCGCTCACACACCATCGATGAACTCGACCGCAAGTTCGACCTTCTACCGTGCGGAGAGCCAGACCCCTCAGGGGGAGAGCGAACCCTCTGGCGAGCCTAGAGCCCGCTGGCGGACGGATCACGAGGGCGAACCTTATGGGAAGACCGAGGAGGGCACACCATCCGCGTCCTCGAGGTCCGAGAGCGTGGACCCAGGCGAGCGATCCCTGGGCCCAGGAGGTTCCCCGTCTGATCCCGTCCGGCCGACAAACCATGAAGCGCCAGGGGGGGATCCATCCTCCTCCGCGGCAGGGCCGAGAGGTGTTCCTTCCCGACATATCCTGGTTTATTTCTATCGAACCGAGCATCTGGAGGAAGATTTCCGTCGTCTTCAGGAAGTTCATCGGGTGCTGACCGAGCGGCCAGGGCCGGATCCTTTCAGCGTGGTGGTCGTGTATTCGGATCGGCGGCAGGTGCGCCTCCGCTTCCCTCGCTATGGCACCACTTACTCCCCTGAATTGCTGGCCCGCCTGGAGAGCCTCCTGGGCCCGGATTCGGTGCGGGTTCTTCCTTTGTAGGGGCACCCACAAGGGATGCCCCTACAAAGGGGGCTGGGATCCGTGAGTGGCCGCCCGCTCCGGGCGCTGTGCCCCTTGGCGCCGATCCCAATCGGCCTCCATGGGCGCTTCACACCGGACGTCGGCCGACCCAGCGGCCGCGGGCCTGCAGAGGACGATTGGGCCCATTGACGCCGATGGGAATCGGCCTTTATCCATCGGCGTTTCGCACCGGACATCGACCTGCACCGACGTAGGACCTGGTCGGCGCAAGCCCGATAGGGGGACTTCCGGCCAGCGTCCGAATCGTTGCTTTCCGCTAAAATCCTCGTTAGGAAGCGAACGGCGTATGGCATATCAAGCCCTTGGGGGCGGCGATGGGGTTCTTGCTGGCTTTCGCGGCTTATTTGGTGGGTTCGATTCTTCCGGCGGAGATCTTCGTGCGGTGGAGGACGGGCCGAAGCCCTCACGAATTGGAGGACAACCCGGGCGGGGGTGGGGCTTGGCGTCTGGCCGGGCCGGTGGCCGGCCTCATCACGATCCTGTTCGACATGGGCAAAGGCGCGGTCCCCACGGCCATCGCGCTGCGGGCGGGGTTCAGCCCGCCGGAGCTGATCGCCGTCGCTGTTGCGCCCGTGATCGGCCATTGCTGGCCGTTTTATAAGATCATCCGTCTGGATCGGGGCGGGCGGGGCCTGGGACCCGCGACGGGAGCGTTGTTCGTCTTGGCCTTTCGGGAGGTGATCCCCGCGTATGTGCTGGGCGCGCTCGCCGCTTATCGCTTCCGCTGGCTGCCCAGCGTGGGGATCGTCGCTTTACCCCTCGGGTTGATCCTCATGGTTCTGTGGGGGGTTCCTCCGGATCGGCTGATGGCCGCTTTCGCCGTGATGCTGGTGGTGCTGGCTCGCAACGTCGGCCTGCTGCGGACGGTGGTTCGGACCCGGGGGAGGCGGTTGCCGCATTAGAGCGGGCTTGGAGGTTGGGCGGTTGCCGGCCGCCGGGGAGGGTTTGTAATCGCTTCGAAAGGGTTGGGCCATCCCCGGCGGCCTGTCTGACCCTCGGGCGCTGGAACCTTCGTCCTTGGGCGGATGTCGATGGCGGGGGTAAGCGATTCCATGGAATTCGGCCCGCGGGTGGTCGCGTTGACCGGAGCGGGGATTTCCGCGGAGAGCGGGGTGCCAACCTTTCGAGGACCCGATGGGCTTTGGGGGCGATATCGCCCGGAAGAGCTGGCGACCCCGGAAGCCTTTGCCCGCGATCCGGTGCGCGTCTGGGAATGGTACGCGTGGCGTCGGGAGGTGATCGCCCGGGCGCAACCCAATCCCGCCCACCGCGCATTGGTGGAGATGGAGGCGGCCCTCCCGGGCTTCGTTCTCATCACCCAGAACGTGGATGGTCTGCACCAGCAGGCGGGCAGCCGTCGGGTGGTCGAGCTGCATGGGAATCTCTGGCGAGTGCGATGTGTTCAGGAAGATCGGGCTTGGGAGGATCGCCGGGTCCCATTGCCGGAGATCCCCCCTCGCTGCCCCACGTGTGGCGCGTTGCTCCGCCCGGACGTGGTTTGGTTCGGGGAACCGATTCCTTCGGAAGCATGGCAACTGGCCGTGCAAGCCGCTCAAGAGGCGAACTTGTTTTTGGTCATCGGCACTTCGGGGATCGTGGAGCCGGCGGCCAGCCTCCCGCGCCTGGCGCGAGCCTGCGGGGCGCGGATCATCGAGTTCAATCTGGAGGATACGCCGCTCACGCCGCTTGCGGATGAGGTCTGGCGAGGCCCGGTAGGGGAGACGTTGCCGCGCTGGTGGGCGCGCTTTCAGACCTAGTGCTTTGTCCATTTTCACCTTGGGGGTCGCCAACTGCTGCGGTTTTTATTATCATTTATTGCGATGGGGCTTTCCGACTGGGCTCGAAGGCAAGGGATCCGCGATCTCACCGCCTGGCGGTGGTTCCGGTCTGGGAAACTCCCTGTCCCCGCCCGGCCGCTCCCCCCGGGCACGATCCGGGTGGAGGCGGTCGGCCCGGGAAGCGGGTCTCCTCCGCCGACCCGCAGGCGGACCTCGAGCGACCGATCCAACGGCGCGAGGCCTTCGCCCGGCAGCCGGGCGGGACGGACTTCGAGGGGGTGGCGGCGGTGGGCTCCGGCCGGAACGGAAGGGGCAGGAAATGGCTGAAAATCCTCCGGGACCCCCAGGTCGGCCGCATGGTCGTCGAACACCGGGACCGTCTGGCCCGCTTCGGTTTTGAGCGGGTCGAGGCCGCCGGAGCCGCGGCGGGAAAGCCAATCGTCGGGGTGGAAGAGGGGGAGGTCTGGGAGGATCTGGTTCGGGCCGTCCGGGAGGGGCTCACCTCGGCGTGCGGAACGCTTTACGGCCGTCGGTCGGCCCGCCGGCGAGCCCGAAAGGCCTTGGAGGCCCTGCGGTGCGGGTGAATCAGGCTTTTCGCTTTGAGCTCGCCCCCAACGTCGCGCCGCGCATCGCCCTCGCGAAGCACGTGGGGGCGGCTCGCTTCGCCTACAACTGGGGCCTGGCCCGCTGCCGGGAAGCGCTGGCCCAGGGAAGACGCCTCCCCTCCGCCGTGGACCTCCACAAGGAATGGAACCGGTGGAAGCGGGCGAACGCCCCTTGGTGGGCCGAGGTCTCCAAATGCGCGCCCCAGGAGGCCTTCCGGGACCTGGAGCGGGCCTTCCGGAACGGGCGGTCTGGAAGGGCCGACCCACCCCGCTTCAAGCGGAAGAAATCCCTCGACGACAACAAGGCTCGCCTCACCGGCGCCATCCGGGTCGATCCCCGCCACGTGCAACTGCCCCGCATCGGGAAGGTCCGAACCAAGGAGCGAACCGAGAAGCTGCTGGCCCTTCTTCAAGCGGGAAAGGCACGGATCCTTTCGGCCACCATCGCACGGGAGGCGGATCGCTGGTATGTGAGCCTGACGTGTGAGGTGGAGCGGCCCGACCCGCCGCCCCGCGAGGGGGAGCCGGTCGGCGTCGACCTGGGCCTTACGTCGTTTCTGGCCCTTTCGGATGGGACGACGGTCGAGGCGCCCAAGCCCCTGGCGAGGGCCCTGCGGCTTCTGCGGCGCCGGTCCCGGGAGCTTTCCCGCAAGCAGCAGGGTTCCCGGAACGCCCGGCGAGCCGCCCTGCGGCTGGCGCGGCTCCACCGCCGGGTCCGGAACATCCGGGCCGACTTCCTGCACCAGGTCACGACGTGGCTGGCGAAAACCAAGCCGGCGGTCGTCGTGGAGGACCTGAACGTGCGGGGTCTGGCCCGTGGGCCCCTTTCCCGGTCGGTGGCGGACGTCGGCTGGGGGGCCTTCCGGCGGATGCTGGAGTACAAGGCCCGGTGGTACGGGTCGCGGGTCATCGTGGCCCCGCGGGACTTTCCCTCGACCCGGCGGTGTTCGGGGTGCGGGCGGGTGGCGCCCCGGATGCCGCTTTCGGAGCGGGTGTTCCGGTGTGGGGCGTGTGGGCTGGAGTTGAACCGGGACCTCAATGCGGCGCTGAATCTGCAATCTTACGGGTTGGCCGCCCGGAAAGGCCCTACCGCGAGTTCCGCGGGAACTTGGGGTCCCCGCGCGATCCAAAGGATCGCGCGGG
>NZ_JBHOQJ010000091.1:0-15849 GCF_042408365.1 Thermoflexus sp. | reverse complement strand
CAAAGGCGCCCGGCTCGCCCCCAAAACATCTTTCCCACCTCAGCTTCAAAACCTCTAAAGGACTGCGCAAGCCCACAGCGCGCTTAAGATGAGGGAGGCGGGACCTGAACAGGGCGAACCGCCCTCCGAAGCCCTTCACGAAAGAACAGGGAGAGACCAAGGAGGGTGATGGGCAACCAGAGCACCAGATGAAGGACCAGGATATATGCGATGGCCATGTTAGGGGGAATCCCGAACGCCTGGAGCACGGCCACGCCCGGGGCCTCGAAGGTGCCCACATAGCCAGGGGCCGAAGGGAGAGCCGTGGCGAGGTTCACCGCGGCGGTCATCACCAGCAGGGAGAAAAACGAGGTCCGAAAGGGGAACGCCATGAGGACCAGCCCATAAGTCCCCGCCTCGGCCAGCCAGATCAGGGCCGTAAGGCCCCCCACCGCCAACGCCCGAGCCGGACGTTGTAAAACGACAAGCCCTTCCATAAACCGTGAGAGAAAGCCAACCAGCCGCTCCGTACTTGGAGTGGATCGATAATGCAGAAACCGCTCCAGCGCGGCTCGGAGTTTCCCGATGCTTTGGGCCATCCCCAAGAGCACCAACAATGCCCCACCGAAAACCAGACCCCCCGCGATCACGGCGGGCCGCAACAGGGTGGGCAAAGGGAAGAAGAGCAAAGCCAGGAGGGCCAGGAACACGACCATCAGCCCATCCAGAACCCGTTCGACCACGATAGTCCCCAGGGTTGCGCTCAGGCTGAGCCCGCATCGGCGCTGGAGGACATAGGCTCGCAACAACTCCCCGGCCCGGGCCGGATAAAGATTGTTCCCCATATAGCCGATCGTCAACGCCACAAAGCGCTCTCGAAAGCGCGTGGGCTGCAGGCCGTCCAGCAGGAGCCCCCATCGCCAAGTGCGCAGGACCACCGCGATGAAATAAAACAGGGCCCCCGCCAGCATCCATGGAAGCTCCAGCCCTCGGAGGATACGGCCCCATTCCTCCAGATGCAAGCCCCGCAGCGTCCAGGCCAGCAGAACCCCGCTGAGCGCCATACCGAGGAGCAGGAGTCCTCGCCGCCTCATCCGATCCCCTCCAGGCCATGCCATGGGAGAGCAGCTTGCAAGGATCCCGAGGAGGGGGCGAAGTCCTCAACGACGAGCGTCAGGCGGGGTTCTCCGTTCCATTGCTCCGCCCGCACCTCGAAGACCACGTCCAGCCGCATCCCCGGTTCCACCTCCGCGGCCCGCTCCCCCTGTCGGAAGGCGATGGCATCCCAGACGGGCCCGCCCTCCGGCACCGTGAACACCATGCGCAGATGCCGTCCGTCATTACCGACGGCCCGGACGCTGCGGACCACCACGCCGCGGCTCAGGAAGCGGGGGGCCGGGTTGCCATAGCCGTAAGGTTCCAATCGAGCGATCCACTCGTGGAGGCGCCAGGTCACCTCCCGGAGGGGCAACATGGCCTCCACCACGGTGGCCGGCTGAAGCTCTTGGGCCTGGAGCGCCTGGGCCGCCAGCTCCTGGAGACGTTCACGCAGCCGCTCGAGGTTCTCCCGCCGCACCACGAAACCGGCCGCCGCCGCGTGCCCGCCGTGGCGGACCAGCAAATCCGCACAGGCATCTAAGGCTTGGGTAATATGGAATTCCGGGATGCTGCGAGCGGAGCCCCGCCCCTCCTCTCCCATTAGGCTGATCACCACCGCCGGTCGATAGAACGTCTCCGCCAAGCGACCGGCCGCCAGCCCCACCACACCTGGACGGAAATCCTCGGAGGCGGCGAAGATCAGCCAAGGGATCCGATCATCTGGAACGGCCATCACACGCGCCGCCTCCTCGGCCTTCTGAGTGAGCGCCTGGCGCTCCCGGTTCTGGCACTCCAGCTCCTCCGCTAACATGGCAGCCGCCGCCGGGTCTTCGGTCGTCAGGAGGCGATAAGCCGCCAGGGCGTGCTCCAGGCGCCCAGCCGCGTTCAGGCGTGGGGCGAGAACGAATGAGATCGCCCAGGGATCCACCCGGGAGGGCTCCAGGCTGGCGACCCGATAGAGCGCCTGCAAACCCGCGCGCGCTGGCCTCCGCAGCCGCTCCAGACCGCGGGCCACCAGCATCCGGTTCTCCCCCAACAACGGCACCAAATCCGCCACGGTCCCTAAGGCCACCAGATCCAGGAAGTCCTCGGGCTCAAAAGGGGCGTGCGGGTAGAGGGACTTCAGCGCCTGCACCAGCTTGTAGGCCACCCCCACCCCCGCCAGGTCCTTAAACGGATACAGGCAACCGGGTTGCCGGGGGTTGATCAAGATGGCCTCCGGGAGGACCTCGCCGGGCAGATGGTGGTCGGTCACGATCAGATCGAGGCCGAGGGAACGGGCCAACGTCGCCTCCGCCACCGCCCGCGCGCCGCAGTCCACGGTGATCACCACTCGAATTCCGGCTTCAGCCAATCCTCTCAGGGCTTCGCCGTTCAGACCGTATCCTTCCGTCTCCCGATGGGGGATATAGGGGTGGACTTGCGCGCCGAGGGCCTGGAGGACCTGGACGAGCATCGCGGTGGCCGTGACGCCGTCCACATCGTAATCGCCGTAGACCGCGATCGGCTCGCCCTTTTCGATCGCGCGCCCCAAACGTTCCAACGCTTCGGCCATGCCCTTCAGCTGGAACGGATCCCCGGCGGACCAGGCGTGCGCCAGGAACTCCTCCGCCGCCTGTGGGGAGG
The DNA here is from genome assembly GCF_042408365.1 of Thermoflexus sp. GTDB lineage: Bacteria > Chloroflexota > Anaerolineae > Thermoflexales > Thermoflexaceae > Thermoflexus. The sequence continues at coordinate 13,146 of NZ_JBHOQJ010000091.1, read as the reverse complement.
TGATCCCCCGATGGTAGAGCAGATCCTGAAGCAAGGGGGGCCATCGCCCCAAGGCCGCTCGAACAACCTCCGGGGCAGGCGGAGCCAGCCACCAGACCCGACGCCCTCGTCCTACAATGGAATGATCCGGATGCCGCATCGACAGAGGTCCTGCGCGAGGTTTCGGTTCTCATTGTAAAGAACCTGGAAACTTGCGTCAACGGCATGTCGCTCTTATTGTTTACTCCTTCTCCCCCATGCAAGGGTGCCAATTACTTCGTCCCCTTCGCCCTCCTCTCCCCTTATCCCCAAACCCCCAGGGAACGTGGAAGAGGCGCTACAAATGGCCCCAACCCCTGAAGGCCTTAACGAAAACGGCCTGAAAAGCACATTAATTATAAAAAGAAGCACCATGCTCTCGCTTGTCGATTTCTGCGTCCTGTGAGAAGATAAAGCCAAGCCCGACAGGCGTCCCTTATCCCTACCCTCAATGCCGGAGGCCAAAGTGAGCGAGCAGACCCCCCCAGCGATCCCTGAGGCCGGCCCTTCCGCGGAGGAACGACAATGGGCGATGCTGGCCCACTTGAGCGTCCTGCTGAACTTGGTCACCGCGCTGGGCGGGCCCATCGCCGCGTTTTTGGTTTACATGTTCTACCGAGACAGATCGCGTTACATCGCCTTTCACGCCCTCCAATCCCTCGTGTTCCAGCTGATCGCCTGGATCGGAGGTGGTCTGCTGGCTTTAGTCGCGTGGGCGATAGCGGGTGTTCTCACTGCTGTCATTGTGGGCTTTTGTCTCATTCCCTTCGCGTGTCTGTTCTCCTTGATCCCGTTGGGCGCCATCGTATACGGTGTGATCGGTGGAGTCGCCTGCAGCCGGGGGGAGGACTTCCGATACTGGCTGATCGGGGATTGGGTGGCAGCGGCCTTCAGGTAACGCCGCCGAGGCGGGGGCAAAACCCATGCCCTCAAGGCAGCGATTCGGGTTATAATTATCCAGGAGATGAGGCCCCCGTAGCTCAACAGGATAGAGCAAGGGCGTCCTAAGTCCTGTGTTGCGGGTTCGAATCCCGCCGGGGGCGCTGAGATTAAGATGTAGGGGCGACCACAAGGGTCGCCCCTACATCTTTTCTTCCCCATTCGTCTGGGGCTACAATGAAATCAAACGTGTCTATGGGCCATGGAGGTCACGGTGATCCCACGCTTAGGGAAAGCGCCCGAAGAATCGAACGCTCCTCGGATCCACGGGCTTCGGGCCACCCCGATGCCGGATGGACGACGAGTGGTGGTGGAGTTGGAACTGTCCCCATTCCCCCAGCCCCCGGAGCTCGAACTGCTCCTCTACAATGAGCGCGGGGAAGAAGTACGCTCGATGGTCGTGATGGGCGTGATGGAGCTCCAGCCGACTTATGTGCTCCATCTCCCCCATCCAGATCCCGGGGGACACTACCGGGTCGAAGCGCGGCTTCTGGGAGGACAAGCCATCTTGGACCGCCAGCAGGTGGAAGTGGTGATCCCGGAGCCGATCACCGTTCAGGACGATGCGGTCCTGCGCCGGATCCTACAGGAGGCCCGCACCATCGCTGTGGTCGGCCTCTCCGCAGACCCGGAACGGCCCAGCCATCAGGTCGCCTCGTATCTCCAGCGCCAGGGCTATCGGATCATCCCAGTGAACCCGACGATCCCAGAGGCCCTGGGGGAGCCCTCTTATCCCGATCTCCTCTCCGTCCCCGAACCGGTGGATGTGGTCGACATCTTCCGACCCGCCCGCTATGTCCCGGAGATCGTGGAGCAGGCCATCGCTAAAGGCGCGAAGGTGGTCTGGATGCAACTCGGCGTGATCCACTTCGAAGCCGCCCAACGGGCTCACGAGGCGGGCTTGCTGGTGGTGATGGATCGATGTATGAAGATTGAGCATCAACGGCTGCTGCGATCCGGAGGTTGAATCATTGAGCCGCTGGATCCGCTGGACGCTGGCCATCGCCTTGGCGATGGAGTTTCTTCCGCTCACCCCGGCCAAGGCTCAGGGGGGCGAGGATGAGTTCATCGCCCGCCTGTTGGCCCGGATGCCGACCGAGGCCAAGGTCGGGCAGCTGTTCCTCGTGACCCTATCGGGTCCCATCGTCCGGCCGGACCATCCCCTCCGCGCGCTGCTGACGGAACAACGGATCGGCGGCGTGATCCTGAGCCCGGAACAAGGGAATTTCGCCAATTTGGGCAATGCGCCTTCGGAGCTGCTTTCCATCACGCTCTCCTTGCAGCAACAGGCCGCCGCGCTCACCCCTTTCATTCCCTTGTTCGTCGGATTGCGGCAACAAGGGGATGGTCCGCCCTTTTCCGCATGGACCGCTGGGGCGATGCCGCTCCCTTCCCCCATGGCGCTGGGCGCCACCTGGGATCCCGAGCGCGTCCAGGCGGTCGGGCAGGCGCTAGGAGAGGAGCTCCAAGCGGTGGGGGTGAACCTGCTCTTGGGGCCTCCCCTCGAGGTCTTGCTGGAACCTCGGCCGGACATGGGGGATGCCAGTGTACAGACATTCGGCGGCGACCCCCAATGGGTGAGCCGGATCGCCCGGGCTTACCTCGATGGCCTCCTGGCAGGGAGCGAGGGCAAACTCCTGGCGGTGCCCGGGTCCTTCCCCGGTGAAGGCCGCGCCTATGGACGGGGGAAACGGACGGCGGTCCTCACTAAAGAGGATCTGGCCACCTTCGATCTTGTTCCCTTTATGGAGCTCATGCGGACACCCACGGAAACCGGTCGTCCACTCCTTCGGGCGGTCCAGGTTTCCACCATGCGCATTCGGGGCTTTGGGGGAAGCGCCCAAGAATGGACCCGCCCCATAGCAGTGGATGGAAACGCCCTCGGGGCCTTGCTCGCGCTGCCAGAGATCAAAGCCTGGCGGGAAGGCGGCGGGGTATTGCTCTCCCCTCCCCTGGGACACCCAGCGATCCGGGAGTTGTACGCCAGCGAGCAAGGGGAGATCGATTTCCGCCGGGCGGCCCTGGATGCCTTTCTGGCCGGAAATGATCTGATCTGGCTGGGGGAGCTTCACGCCGATCCTTCGGAAGCAGCCCGTCAAGCTGCAGCAGTCATCCGGTTCTTCAGCGAGAAATATTCGACCGACCTGGCCTTCCAGAACCAGGTGAACAGCGCCGTCGCCCGCATCCTGCGTTTGAAATACGCCCTTTACCCCGGTTTCGCCACCGGGGCGGTGTTTCCCAGCCCTCAGGGGCTCCGCCAAGCCGTGGGCACCTCGGCGCATCTCCAGGCCGTCCGCCAGGCTTTGGAAAGCGCTGTGGTGCGCCTCCACCCAACCGGGCCGAATCCCCCGCCGATCCCCCAGGCCGGAGAGCCGATCCTGGTGCTGGTGGACGGACGGACAGTGCGGGCATGTGCAGCGTGCCCGGAGCAACCGCTACTGCCCATCGAGATTTTGACCCAAACCCTTTGGACAGCCAGTGGCGGCGTCATCGACCCCACACAGCTTTCCGTGCACACCTTTGAGGAAACGATGGCCTTTCTCGCCCAGGCCCCTGGAGCACCGGATCTGCGGCCGGAGTTCGAGCGGGCCGCTTGGATCCTGATCGCTGCCTTGGATGAGCATCCGGCGCATCCAGCTTCGAGCCTCCCTCATCTTCTACTTGGGGAACGGACCGACCTAGTGATCAGGAAGAAAATCGTTTTCTGGGGGTTCGGCGCCCTTTACCCGCTGAGCCCGAGGGAGATCGCTCGGCTCGCTCGCTATGAGGCCATCTGGACCCACATCCCACCCGCCATGGAGATCATGGCTCGGGGGCTGTTCGGGATGCTGATCCCCCGGAGCCGTCCGCCGATCGCCATCCCGGCCATCGGCTATGATCTCGCCGATCGCCTCCGGCCGGATCCCAACCAGGTGATCCCCCTGGGGGCAGGCCCCCGGGAGGGGACGACCTCAGGCACCCCCACACCGGTCGCCGTCCAGGTGGGACAGGCGCTGCGCGTCTGGGCGGGACCGATCTACGACCGGGATGGATACCTTGTCCCCGACGGCACGCCGGTCTCTTTCACCGGCATTTACACTGGTCAGGGAAGCATCGGTCCATTCGTCGCCCGAACCCGCGAGGGCTTCGCGGAAATCGATATCCCACTGGATCGGGAGGGTTTGCTGGAGATCCGGGCGGTCAGCGAACCGGCCCGCCTCTCCTATCGATTGCAAATCCAAATTGAGAAGAACCGTCCCGGAAGGATCGCCACGGTCGTGCCGCCCACGCCCACGCGCCTCCCAGAGCCGACAATGGTCCCCACCCCTGTGCTTTCGCCAACGCCCACCCCACGACCTACAGGGCCCATCGCCGGGCCGTTCCCTTCCTCCGGATGGCCGGTCTTCGGGTGGAGCAATCTGTTGATCATCGGCTTCGGCGCGATCGCCTTCGCGCTGGGACAACGCCGCAGCCTGGATCGGGCATTGCGGGCGACTTTGCTCAGCCTGATCGCTGGATGGGTGAGCTATACCCTGTTGACCCTTGGGCAAACCGTGCTCCCCATCCCTGGGGTTCGGGGGTTCCTTCCGCTGGCCTCCGGATCGGTCGCCCTTCTGGTCGGGGGGCTCACGGCGTTGCTGCCTGTGGAAGATTGACTGCGGTAGGGGCACCTATAGAGGGGCGGGCCATGTGCCCGCCCCTACAACCGGCCTTCGTACCGCAATTCCTGCAATACCGCTACGGGAGGATTGGCCATGGCTTACGAGACATTGCTTTATGAAGTTCAAGAAGGGATCGCACTCATCACCCTGAACCGTCCCGACGTTCTGAACGCCTTCAATGAGCGGATGTTTGAAGAGCTGCAACATGCCTTGCGGGCCGTCGAACGTGACGAGGCCGTTCGCGCGGTGATCATCACTGGGGCTGGGCGGGGGTTTTGCGCCGGCCAGGATCTGGCGGAGATGCGGCGGCGGTATGAGCGGCCGGAGGAGGGACCGTCCATCGGTGAGCATTTGCGCTCCCGTTACAATCCCCTAATCCTCCGCATCCGCAACACGGAGAAGCCGTTCATCGCGGCCATCAACGGGGTGGCTGCCGGAGCGGGCTGCAGCCTGGCCCTGGCCTGCGATCTCCGGGTCATGGCTGAGAACGCCTCGTTGGTGTTCAATGCCTTCGCGAAGATCGCCCTGATCCCGGACTCCGGCTCCACGTGGTTTCTGCCCCGGTTTGCCGGCTACGCCCGGGCGTTTGAGGCCGCGACGCTGATCGATCGGCTGGAAGCGCCCCAGGCGTTGGCGTGGGGGCTGGTCAACGCGGTGGTGCCGCCGGAACAGGTGCTGCCCACGGCGCGGGAATGGGCTGCAAGGTTGCAGGAGCTGCCAAGCCGGGCGGTGGGATGGCTGAAGCGGGCCCTGAACCGAGCGATGACCTTCACCCTGGAGCAATCCCTAGAATACGAAGCGCATCTCCAGGACGCGGCCGCCCGCACCCCGGAGCATCGGGAGCGGGTGGAGGCTTTCCTCCAGCGCCGGAGGGGTTGAGCCTATGGAGCGGGTGGGGATCGTCGGTGCAGGGACGATGGGACGGGGGATCGCTTATGTGGCGATCACCCACGGCGCCCAGGTGATGCTCTACGACGTGGCCCCTGGGGTCCTGGAGGGCGCAGGGGCACAAATCGAGACGTGGCTGCAGGAAGCCGCGGCGAAGGGCAAGCTGGCCGAGGCGGAAGCCCAACGCGCTCGGGAGCGGCTTCGTCTCAGCGCCGCGCTGACGGAGCTGGCCGATGCGGATGTGATCATCGAGGCCGTCCCCGAAGACATGGCCCTCAAACAGGAGATCTTCCGTCAACTGGACGCCCTGTGCCATCCGGGCGCGATCTTGGCCTCGAACACCTCCTCCCTCTCGATCACCGCCCTGGGAGCGGTCACCCGACGCCCGGAACGGGTGGCCGGCATGCACTTCTTCAACCCGGCCCCAGTGATGCGCCTCGTGGAGGTGGTGCGGGGGCTGGCCACATCCGAGGAGACCGTGCGGGCCCTGGTCGATCTGGCCCGGCGGTGGGGCAAGACGCCCGTGGTCGTGAAGGACACCCCGGGGTTTATCGTGAATCGGGTAGCCCGCCCCTTTTACCTGGAGGCCCTCCGTTTGGTTGGGGAAGGGATCACCGATCCGCCCACGGTGGATCGGCTGGTCCGCGCGCTGGGGTTCCGCATGGGGCCCTTCGAGCTCATGGATCTCATCGGCCTGGATGTGAACCTGGCGGTGAGCGAGAGCGTTTACCGGGCCTTCTTCGAAGAACCCCGCTTCCGTCCTCACCCCTTGCAACGCCAGATGATCCAGGCAGGCCGCCTGGGGCGGAAGACCGGGAAGGGATGGTATGACTACGCAGAACAGTGATTCGGAGACAGCGGAGATCGAACGGGCGCTCAAATTGCCTGACCCCGGGAGGATCGGATGGGCACACGGCCTTTAAAAGGGCGCGTCCTGATTGTGGGTGCCTTCGCCTTCGCTGAGGACCTTGGCCGGTTATTCCTGGAGCAGGGTCACCCCACAGCGGTCCTCACCTGCGAAGGGGAGATCCCCTCGACCTTGCCACCCGCCATTCAGGCCGAGGCACAAAGCGCAGCCCTGGCCCTGGAGGTTCTCCCCTCTCCCCTTGACCCGAAACGAACGCTCATAGCAACTCTGGATGCATCCCTCCCTCCGGAAACGCCTCTCCTCTCCCTGTGTCTGACCGTCTCCGCCACCCAGGTCGCCAGCTGGACCCAGCACCCGGGCCGGGTGGTGGGATTCGCCGTGTTGCCGCCCCTGACCCAGGGCGCCCCGGTGGAGCTGGCGATCCCCCTCAATGGAGATGTAGCTGCCCTGAAGCCGGCGAGGGCGCATCTGGAGGCCCTCGGGTTTCAAGTGGAAGTCGTGCGGGACACCATCGGGATGGTCCTCCCACGGATCCTTTGCGCGCTGATCAACGAGGCCGCCTTCGCTGTCATGGAGGGGATCGCGGCCCCAGAGGACATCGACACAGCGATGAAGCTTGGGACGAATTACCCTCGCGGGCCGCTGGAATGGGGGGATCTCATCGGGCTGGATCTCGTGGTGGCCATCCTGGACGCCTTGGAGGGGGAGCACCGCAACGGGGCCTACCGGGCCGCTCCTCTCCTCCGCCAGATGGTCCGAGCCGGCCGCCTGGGCCGCAAAACCGGGCGCGGGTTCTATGAATGGAAATAAGGGCTTTGGGGGATCCTCGCGGGGTGGGGGCTGCCGCTGGCGGCCCCCGCCTTTTCTCTATCCCCTCTCTCCCTCCAGCAGCGGGATCACCCGCTCCCGGATCAAGCTCGCCCACGCGAATTGACGACGGACCCGACGGCGCAGGCGGGCGCTGGGATCGGCCTCCAGAAAGCGAGCGATTGCCGCCGCCAGCGCCTCCGGGCCCTCGCGCTCCGGGAATAGAAACACGTCGGTCCCCCCGAGCTCCGCCAAGGACGGCAGCATATAAGCGAACACCGGCAGCCGGGCCAGTCCCGCTTCTAAGATCGGCAACCCGAACCCCTCCTCGCGGCTGGTGAGCAGCACCGCGTCGGCCAAGGTGTAGAAATCGGCCACCGATTCCTCGGGGAGTCCCTGCGCCACGAGTTCGCAGAGGAAGTGGGCCGCCTCCGTGAGCCCCCACGCGGATCGCAGGCTTCGGAGCTCTTCCAGGTACGCTCGGTTCGCCGGGTTATGGGGCCCCGGCGGGCCGGTGACCACCAAGCGGGCATCCCAATGGGTTTTCTCACGCAGCGCCCTCAGGACAGCGAGGGCCGCCTCTAAGTTCTTCCGCCGGGTGATCCGGACTGGGGTGAGCAGGATGGCATCGGCTTCCATCAGGCCCAGCTGTTCCACCAACGAGCGGGTCAAAGGGGTCCAGCGGAAGAAATCCCCGGGATCCACGCCGTTGGGGACCACGTGGATCCGCTCCGGTGGAATCCCCCACGCAGCGGCCAGCGCCTGCCGGCGCGCCTCCGAAACCGTGACATGGATCACCGGCCACGGCCGGAAGAGCAGATCCCATGGCTCCCCCGGGAAACGCGGCGCTTCCGCCCGCAGGATCACCGCGTCGTGGTGCCAGCCGATCCAGCGCCGGGGTTCCTGACACACCAAATCATAAAGCGCGGCGGAGAGGATGAGGTTCTTGTCCAGCGTGCAGACGTTGTGGAGGATCGCTGCATCCACCCCCCGCAGGGCCTCCGAGAGGGCGGTGCGCAGTTGCCCCCGCCATCCCTCAAAATCCGGCGGAATATAACCCGACGCCAGCGCAGCCTGCAACGGGGCGATCCCATCGTAGCCCCTGTACATCGGCGGGATCCGAACCGCCTCGACACCAGGCGCCTCCATCTCCACCTCGCCAGCGATCACCCGTACCCGGTAACCCGCCTCCGCCAGGTGTCGTGCCTGCCGGGCGAGCACCGCCTCCACACCGCCCACAACCGGAGGGGCTGTGTAGTGGATCAGGGCGACTATCATACTTTGACGATTGCCCTTCATTGCTTCACGCCACCATTTGTAATAATGTAAGTAGAGCGGCTGAGCGCATGTTTCTTTTCAGGAAAGGGTTAAAACAGCTTCGAAAGCCCTCGGTGACCGGCCTGGTCTCCACCCCTTGAGCGGAATTATACAGTCAAGACGCCTTTTCAACAGTCACTATCCCGGCCACCTCAGACGGTGAGAGGAGCGGAAACCCATGCGCGCGCGGCGATGGCTTTGGAGCTTGGCCTTTCTCCTCTTGGGCGGGAGTACGTTCCCCCGCCCCGTTGTCCACAGCCAGACAGTTCTCTTCCGGGTCTATCTCCCCCTGGTCGCCCGGCAGGAACCCCTAGGGCCTTCAGGGGCGGACTTTGGGTTGGTCTTCATCACCTCCGCGGAATATCACGCGGACACGGCCCGCTTCGATCGGGCGAGAAGCGTGGGCGCTCACTGGGACCGCTGGCCGCTGTACTGGAGTGGAGTGGAAACATCGCCGGGCCAATTCCAGTGGAATCAGGTGGATTCTGCGCTCCGGGATGCCCTGGCTCAAGGGTTTGAAGTCTCCCTCATCCTGATGGGCACCCCGGGCTTCTACGCGGCCGGCGGCGCGCCGGCCCGCCCTCCCATCGGCGGATCCATCCTGCGTTATGGGAAGGGCAAGTCCCCCGAGCCTCCTATCGCCATCGCCGCCGCCAACCCGCCCGCTGGGCTATACGCCCCGATCTTCACCGACGGGACGGACCATCCGAGCCCCGGCAAGGCCATCAACCCCGAGAACCGATGGGCCTTCTTTGTCTATCAGGCGGTCGCCCGTTACCGACCGGGCGGGCTCGCCCAACAAACGGTTCCCAATTGGCCTTCCGGCCGGGGTGTGCGCGCCTGGGAGATCTGGAACGAGCCGGATCTGACGTTCTTCTGGAACGGCACCGCCACGGATTACGCGCGGCTGCTGAAGGTCGCCGCCATCGTCGCACGCCAGGCCGACCCCCAGGCGCGCATCCTGTTCGGCGGGCTGGCGATCTTTGAGAAACCAAACTGGCTCCGCGAAGTCCTCACCGCCCTCCAGAACGACCCCGCCCCTGATTTGCGGGACGCCTTCGGCTGGTATTTCGATATCCTCCCCATCCACAGCTACAGCTACGCTTGGCAGACGTTCCGCTATCTCAACCAGGTGAAGGCCACGCTGCGCGACTTCGGGCTTTCCAAAGAGCTCTGGGTGAACGAGAGCGGCATGCCGGTGTGGGACGACTATCCGGGGCCTACTTGGGATCCGAACAGCGGCTATCGAGGAACTCGGGAGGAGCAGGCGGCTTATGTGGTGCAGAGCGCGGCCTATGCCATCTGGCTGGGGGCGCGGGTGGTTTTCCACTTTATGTTGCACGATGACTGCGGGAACGGATCCACTTCCTACGATGCCTTCGGGCTGTATCGGAACCCGAACCCCGCGCCGTGCTTCTCATCCGACGCCGGAGCGCGCCCCGCGGCAGCCGCCTATCGGTTGGTGGGGACGCATCTGCGCAACGCCACCCCGCTCTGGCGCTGGCGTTCCACCAACGGCCGGACAGATTGGGGAGCTTGCACCGGGCAAGTGGAGTGGTTCGCCTTCCGTCGGCCGGACGGCGCGCGGGTGCTGCTGGCCTGGACCCGCCTCAATGTCCCCGCGACGATCACGGTGACCGCCGTCGCGCCACAGGGGTTGGTCTACGACGTCCGCACCGGGGCTGCCACGACGGTTTACCCAACGAACGGCGTGTATACCTTCTCCCTGCCGCCCGCCACCAACTACAACACCCCCACCCTATGCAACCCGGCGCGGGAGAAACAAGGGGAGGCTGCTGTGGGCGGATTACCCCTGTTCCTGGTAGAAGGCCCATAGAGGCCCCTCACAAAACGGTCTCTCGAGAGAGGTCAGACCCTATGAAGGATTTGAGAAGGCTTGTGCTCGCCACCTTAACGATCACCCCCAGCGGGGCTCTGAGTCCTGGGCCGCTCTCGGCTTCCGCCGCCGCGGTGGGAGCCATGCTGGGCCCTTGGGGAGGCTTCCTGATCGCTTTGGGACATATGGCGGTGGAGCTTCCCTATGTGGCTGCCCTCCACAGGTTCGCAGGCCTCCTCAAGGGAGGCCTTAGCAGGCTGAAGATCCCCATGAATATCGTCATCATCACGTTTCTCTGGTTTTTCTCTTATCTTCTTTTCAAAGACTCCATTGCCATCCTGAGAGGTGAAAGCTCCTCCCCTGGGGGACCCATCATTTCAGGGCCGTTGGAGGCCTTCGCCGTTGGGGCTGCCCTCACGGGGTTCAATGTCTACTTCTTAGCTTGGTGGCTTACCGTAGGCTATCCCATTATCGAAGAGTCTTCGAAGCTGGGTTTAAAGGGGTTTGTGGCGATGTATATCAGTCACGTATGGATGGACTATGCGTGGTTAATCATGTTGGCTGTAGGCGGAGGAGCGACAAGAGTGTTGGGGGTCCTTCCCTATGCGATCCTTCTGGCAGCCCTGGCCGCGATCCTCACCGTGTTCGCCCTGAAGATCGCTCTCGATACAGCGAAACAGGTGATCCAAGGGCGTGCCCCCTAACGCGCCGATCCAGCGGCCCGCCCGGGTTATTCCACATAATTCATAGGGCTCAGACAAACCCCGCCCCACGCGACGAAGTCATATAGACAGGGAGAGGTATGGGCCGCCTAAGCGGCCCATACCTCTCCCATCACTCAACGATGGGCGTCTTTATCCCTTCGCCAATCCACGGCGGCGAAGTTCGGCGGTGAGGGCGGGGACGATCTTGAAGAGATCATCCACCACCCCATACCGGGCGACCTTGAAGATCGGCGCTTCGGGATCCTTGTTGACCGCCACAATGACCTTCACCCCTCGCAGGCCGGAGAGGTGTTGGATGGCCCCTGAGATCCCGCACGCGATATACAGATCCGGGCTGATCGTCTTGCCCGTCTGGCCCACTTGATACTTATAAGGGATCCATCCGGCATCCACGACCGCCCGGGTAACGCCCAGCGCCGCGCCCAGCGCCCGGGCCAGCTCCCGCAAGGGTTCAAAGCCCTCCGGCCCCCCTACCCCACGCCCACCGCCGACCACGATGCGCGCTTCGTTCAAACTGATCTCCCCTTCGGTTTCCTGGATCCACTCCAGGACCTCAGTGGGGAAAGCGGAGGGATCCAATTCCACCGCAACCCGACGGATCTCCCCCTTTCGACTAGGATCCGGATCTGGTTTGGGAAAGGCGCGCCCACGAATCGTCAGGATCGCCGGAGGGCGCTCGACATAAGTCCGCGCGAACAGCTTGCCCTCATAGATGGGCCGGACCGCGATGATGCGGCCGTCCTCAACAGCCACCTCGATCGCGTCCACCAGCGCCGCCGTCCCCAGCTCGGCGGCCAGCCCGCCCGCCAGCTCCCGCCCTCGGGCGGTGGACCCCAGGAGAACAGCTTGGGGGGCGCCTTCGCTCACCAGGTGGGTCAGAACGGCCAGGTAAGGTTCGAAACGGAAATCCACCAGTGCCGGGTGCTCAACCACCTGAACGACATCGGCGCCCATGGCGATCGCTTCCTCCGCCTGATCCGCAACCCCTCCCCCCATCCACACGGCGGTCACCCCGGTTCCCAACGTGTCCGCCAGCCGCCGGGCCACCCCCAAGGTCTCCCAGGCGATCGAGAGGATCTTCCCCTGAAATTGCTCCAGCCAGACCCAGACGCCGCTCATCAGCCTCCTCCGCTTGGATGAGGTTCAGATCACAGCACCTTCTCGGCCAGCAACCGATCGACCAGGACGCGGGCGATCTCCTCCGGAGAGTCCCCCTCGATGAACTCACATTGGACCTCCTGCTTCGGCGGGGCGAAAATGGACGGCCAGCGGGCCGCCGAAGCCGCCGCCCCTACTTGCTCCGGCGTCAACCCCAGATCGGCTGCAGTCCAGATCGGGATCTGCATCCGGGCGGCTTTGCGGATGCCCATGAAAGAGGGATAGCGGGGCTCGTTCATCTGCATCGCGCTGAGGACCGCCGGGAGCGGCGAGCGCACCACCTGTCGGCCCTCCTCCAGGATCCGCTCCACCACGATCGTCCGCGCGGCCGGGTCGATCTCTCGGATCTTCCCGACGTAGGCCAGCAGCGGCCAACCCAGGCGTCGGGCGAGCGCCGGGGGAACTTGGGCGGAGTTCCCATCCACACTCTCCTTGCCCATAAAGACCAGATCGACTGTTCCCAGCTTGCGGATCGCCGCCGCCAGAATCGTGGCAGTGACGACCGTATCGGACCCTTCGAAGGCGGGATCGTGGAGCAGGATGGCCTCGTCGCATCCCATGGCCACCGCCTGTTTCAGCGCCTCCTTGGCGGATTCCGAACCCATGGTGAGGACCGTGACCTTCCCGCCGAATTTCTCCTTCAAACGTAGGGACTCCTCGATCGCAAATTCGTCCCACGGGTTCACGATCATCGGGGCGTCGCCCCAAGACACACGCCCTGACGCATCCACCGTGATGGTGGCCGCCGTATCCGGTGTCTGCTTGATGAGCACCACAATATGCATCGGTCGCCTCCAGAGATGACCTTTGTTCCGCTCGTCGTGCTTCATCGGATATGAGAGGATCCGGGCCAACGGCCCCACCCCCCTTCCCACGGCCCTTGGGGCCGTGGGAAGGGGGGATCAACAGCATTCTGGGGGCGAGCCGTGGGCCTTCGGCCCCGGCTCG
>NZ_JBHOQJ010000085.1:0-2297 GCF_042408365.1 Thermoflexus sp. | reverse complement strand
CAAAGGCGGCCCCCAGTCCCAAGGATCCCTTAAACGATTTAGGGATTCGGGAATGAGCTCCATTGTCACCGAGCAGGGCATTGTCCATTATGAGGCGATCGGGCGGGGCCGGCCCGTGATCTTTCTTCACGGATGGCTAGGATCGTGGACCTATTGGATCGATGCGATGAACGCCTTGGCTGCCCACTGCCGATCCTATGCCCTGGATTTCTGGGGGTTTGGGGAATCCGACCGCAAACGGGCCAGCTTCACGGTGCCTGACTTCATCGCCCTGGTGGTTCAATTCATGGACCGCCTGGGGATTGCCTCGGCAGCGCTGGTCGGCCATTCGATGGGGGGGACGGTCGCCCTGGGAGTGGCCCTCGCTCATCCGGACCGGGTGACGCGAGTGGCTGTGGTGGGTTCCCCCATCGTGGGCGACTCCCTGAATTTCTTTCTGAAGCTGGCAGGCCGGCCCTTTTGGGCCTTCTTAGCTTATACGTTCCCCGCGGTGGTGAAAGCAGGCACTTATTTGGCCTCCCCGACCATCACCCGGGCCTGGCGGTCATGGTATCAGATGTGGGAACGGGATCTCTCCCGCACCACCCTCCGCTCTTTCTTCCAAAGCATCGGCAGTCTGCATCGCACAGACCTCCGCCCGTTGCTCCCCCGCTTGCGCCCTCCGGTCCTTGGGATTTATGGGGCACGGGATAACATCGTGAACCCGAACCAGGCTTTCCTCCTGGCGCGGGAAGCCCCCCGGGCGACGATCTTCTGGATGCCGGAAGCTGGCCATTTCCCGATGCTGGATGAGCCAGAACGGTTCCAGCAGGCCCTGGCGGAGTTCCTGTTGCGAGAGGAGGGGGATGCGAAATGAACGGCAAGTTGCGCAAGGTGATCATCCGGGATCGCCGCCTGATCCCACCGTTCAATGAGCCCGCTCGGGATCTCATGGTCCTGAACAAGCCGCTCTGGCTCCACCAACGGGATCTCCTAGCCCCTTATTGTGATGAAGAGCTGGAGGTTGATTCCCTGGATGAGGTCCCCGATGATCGGGTGCCCACCCTGGTGTATCGGGATAATCTGTTCTTCGATGAGCCCTTCCTCCGAACCTTTTTGGAACGGGCGCAGCGACTGGGGAAAGCCTGCCGGGTGGCCTTCGTCCTTAATGATCCTGCGATTGTCCACCACGCGCTTCCGCTGCAACGTGGGATCCGTAAGGAAGGGGACGTTTATGTGGCCGATATGTGGTATTTCCCTTACGGAAAGGAACCTTATGCTCGTCCCCTCGTCATCGAAACCCAAGCGCGTGAGATCGGCTACTATCGGGTGCCCCGCTATATGGCGCCCAACCAGGGAGATCTGACCTTCTGGGTCCCCTTGCGGGCTTTCCTCTCCATCGAGCACTGGGTTCATGTTTTCATGGCTAATTCCCCCTTCGGGATCTTCGCGGAGGGGGCACGCATGGAAGCCCAGATCCAGCGCCTCGATGTCAAGCTGCGCATCCTCTGGCGGGCGATGCTGGAGCGACGCCAGGTCCTCTCCTCTTCAGCTCTGATCCGCATCGGGCGCAACGTTCAAATCGATCCCACCGCGATCCTGCAGGGGCCGACGATCATCGGGGACAACGTTACCATCGGGGCAGGGGCGGTCATCGCCAACAGTGTGATCGGCAACAACGTCAACATCGGCCAGGGGGTCCAGGTGTTGCTGAGCGTGATTGGGGATGGCTGCTTCCTTCCCTTTCGGGCCGCCCTCTTTATGACCACGATGATGGAGCACTCGATGGTAGCCCAGAACACCTGCTTGCAGTTGTGCGTGGTGGGCCGCGACACGTTCATCGGAGCGGGGACCACTTTCACGGACTTCAACCTGCTGCCCAAGCCCATCCGCACCCATTTCCGGGGCGAGTTGGTGGAGGTCGGCCTCCCGGTCCTTGGGGGATGTGTGGGCCATCACTGCCGCTTAGGCTCCGGATTGGTGATCTATCCGGCTCGCATGATCGAATCCGATGTGGTTCTCCTCGCCACCCCGGAGCGGCACGTGATCACCAAGAACGTATACTACGAGGACAGTGATCACCTGCGCATCCCCGGGGGGACGGCGCTTTACCCGCGACTGTATCCGCGAGAGGAGATGGGGCTTCCCTTAGAGGCAGCCGGAGTGGAACGATAGTGCTTCTCCCACTTTGGTTTTGGGATATGTAATGGAAAGGGGGAATTCCCCCATCCCCTTTATCCTCCCTCCCCATGGCCCAAAGGGACGTGGGGAGAGGGGATAAAAAGTACTTAGGGGGCGAGCCGGGCGCCGAAGGCGCC
>NZ_JBHOQJ010000065.1:0-7711 GCF_042408365.1 Thermoflexus sp. | reverse complement strand
CTCCGCATCCTCCTCGCGGGTCGAAGGATGGCCCTGACGCCGGTGCCACCAGGCGCGGGCGCAGAACACGTATTCCCCAATCTCATGGGCCCGGATCCATGGGCGGAAGGCAGGATCCATCGGTTCGTTCCTCGCCACGCTTCGTCGGTCGTGTTTCCTCCACACTGGTTTTAGGGATAACGGAACATGCGGATGCCAATGGGAGGGTCAGGCCTTGTGCCTTCCCTATCCCCGTTTTTCCTAACGGTTGACGGAGGTTTCGGTTCCAGCTATATTTGTAAAGCAGGCTCCTGATGGAGCCCGCCAGGTTTCTATAGGTCCCCACACCTCGAAAGGAGGAGAAGCCATGCGTCGGAACGGTTTTGTGCATGTGCTGGCGCTGCTTGCCCTGGCGCTGGCGGCCTGTGCGCCAGCGGCCACCCCGACGCCAACGGCCACGGTTCCGCCCCCCACACCCACCCCGCCTCCTGCCGCCACCCCCACCCCCGACTTCCAGCCGATGAAAGTCGAGGCACCGGATTGCAATTACGGTGGGGAGTTTAAAGCGATCGAGGCGGTCGACCAGTATACCGTCCGCTTTACCTTATGCTACCCGGATCCCGCCTTCCCGTCCAAGGTCGCCTTCGCCGCCTTCGCCATCCAGGATAAGGATTATCTCGACGCGAACGGCGGCGATTCGGTCAAGATGAGCGAGAAGCCCAACGGGACGGGGCCTTACAAGGTTAAGGAGTGGATCCGGGGCGACCGCATCATCTTCGAGGCCAACCCGGACTACTGGGGCGAGAAAGCCAAGGCCAAGACCCTGATCTTCCGCTGGTCCAAGGAGGCGGCGGCGCGCCTGCTGGAGCTCCAGGCGGGCACGGTGGACGGCATCGACAACCCCAACCCCGAGGATTTCGCGACCATTCAGCAGAACCCTAACCTGAAGCTTTACATCCGCCCGCCGCTGAACATCGCCTATCTGGGCCTGAACAACACCAAGCCGCCGTTGGACAACGAGAAGGTCCGCCAGGCCATTGCGATGGCCATCGACCGGGAGCGGCTGGTCAAGAACTTCTACCCGGCGGGCTCGATGGTCGCAGAGCAGTTCGTGCCGCCGGCCTTGAAGCCCGGCTACACGGAGGGTCTGAAGTGGTATGACTACAACCCCGCGGAGGCGAAGCGGCTCCTGGCCGAGGCGGGCTACCCCAACGGCTTCGACATCACCCTCTCCTTCCGGGACGTGGTGCGCGGCTACCTGCCGGAGCCGAGCAAGGTGGCCCAGGACATCCAGGCCCAGCTGGCCGAGGTCGGCATCCGGGTCAAGATCAACGTGATGGAGTCCGGCGCGTTCTTGGACTCGGTGGCAGCGGGCAACGAGGCCATGTATCTCCTGGGCTGGCTGGCCGACTACCCGGACGCCACGAACTTCTATGATTACCACTTCGCCAACGAGGCCAACAAGCAGTTCGGCAACCTCTTCCCGGATCTGGTGGAGGAGATCCGGGCGGCGGCCAAGCTGAGCGATCCGGCGGAGCGCCAGAAGCACTACGATAAGGTCAACGAGCTGATCAAGCAGCACGTCCCGATGATCCCCCTGGCCCACGGCGTCTCCGCCGCGGCCTTCAAGGCCACCGTGCAGGGCGCCCACGCCAGCCCGCTCAACAACGAGCGCTTCTCGGTGATGGATCCCGGGAAGGATGAGCTGGTCTGGATGCAGAACGCGGAGCCCATCGCCCTCTGGTGCGCCGATGAGACCGACGGCGAGACCTTCCGGGCCTGCGAGCAGGTCTATGAGTCCCTGTTGGCGTACAAGGTCGGCGGCGTCGAGGTCGAGCCGGCCCTGGCGGAGCGCTATGAGGCCAACGCCGATCTCACCGTGTGGACTTTCTACCTCCGCAAGGGGGTGAAGTTCCACAACGGCGCCGAGCTGGACGCCAACGATGTGGTGGCCACCTTCAAGGCCCAGTGGGATGCGAAGGATCCCAACCACAAGGGCCGCACAGGGACCTTCGAATACTTCAACGCCTTCTTCGGGGCTTTCCTGAACGCGGGGCAATGAGATCGTTGAAGCGCAGCTGGAAGGGGGCGAAGCGCCCGGGCGCTTCGCCCCCTTTGATTTGTTCTCCTCGTCCCTCTCCACGTGTCGGGGTCGATCAGCCGCCTTCCGGGGGTGGGATCATCACAGGGACCTCACAGATCGCGGCCTCCCGTCCGGCGATATCCACCACCACCACGCGAAGCCGATAGCGGCCCGGCTGCGGGAAGAACGGTCGGGGGTCGAGGAGCCAGAGCGGCCCTTGAACAACCGGTTGCCGCACGACGTCCCCCAGGGTCACCCATTGGCCTCCCGTATACGGCCCGTTGATTTCCACCTTATAGAACTGGAAAGCCGGATGAGTGGCCGTGCCGATCAAGGAGATCGGTTGGGAGATCACCTGGCCTGGGGAAGGGAATTCGATCTGCGCGTTCGGATCCGGACAGCGCCCCCGAAGCGGCGTCGGGGTCGCCGTCGGCGAAGGGGAAGGGGAGGGAAGGAGGGGAGGCGAGGGGGAGGGACGCGGCAGGGGTGTGAAGGGCAGTATTGGGAGGGGGGAAACGGTGGGCGTGGGCGGGCGGAGCCCCGGAAGCGTTGGGGACGGGAGCCGCGCCGACGTGGGGGTGACGGGGGGCGCGGGGGAAGGACTTAGGATACCCAGGCCCACGAGCAGCCAGAGGCCCACGCCAAGGATCAACAGAAATGCGGCCCGCAACAGCCCGTTGACCAGCTCCATGGCGGCCATCTCCCGTTCCACCCGGAAAAAGGCACGAGCCAGCCGGCGATAGGCCCGCCAGGCCTGCCCTAGGGTGATCAGCAGCAGGAAGCCAATCCCCCCATAAAGGACCGGAGCCAGGGATTCCAGTAAGGTGCGCAGGGTCTCCATTTTCGCCCTCAGGGATGTAGGTGGCCTTTGGTAGAAGCCGGCAAGACCGGCGCTTTCGGCGCCCGGCTCTCAAGGATGAAGGAGACATTTGGACCCTCCTTCCCCGCGCCACGACCTGGGCCTCCGCTCCACCTCCTCCCCTGCGTGTCCTAGGCTGGGATCCGCCGCAGCACGCCGCGGATGATGGCCATCAGCCGCGGGACCAGGACCCGCCCGGCCTGGAGGACCTCCTCGTGGGTAGGGGGTTCGAAGGCGTCCGGGTTCAAAACGTTTGAGATCCCCGATAGGCCGAGGACGCGCATCCCCCCGTGGCAGGCCACGATCACCTCCGGGACGGTGGACATTCCGACCGCGTCGGCGCCGATCAGGCGCAGGAACCGCACTTCCGCTGGCGTCTCGAAACTGGGGCCGCCTAACATCACGTAGACCCCTTCGTGGACGGGGATGCCTTGGGCCTCCGCGACCTCCCGGGCCAGCGCCCGGAGCTCCGGGTCATAGGCGCGGGAGAGGTCCGGAAAGCGCGGCCCCCAATCCGCCTCGTTCGGCCCGCGAAGGGGATTGGCCCCGGCCATCCCGAAGAGGCCGATGTGATCGCGGAGGATCATGACATCCCCGGGCCGGAAGGCGGGGTTCAGCCCCCCGGCCGCGTTGGTGAGGATCAAAGTGCGAACGCCCAGAAGCTGCATCACGCGAATGGGGAGGGTGATCCGCTGGACGGAATGGCCCTCATAGAAATGGGCCCGCCCCTGAAGGACCATCACCGGATGTCCTTCCAGCCGCCCGATGATCACCCGACCGGGATGCCCCTCCACCGTGGCGGCCGGGAAGCCCGGGATCTCCGTGAAGGCCATCGCCATCGGTGCCTCGACCGCCTCCGCCAGGGCGGCCAGGCCGGAGCCCAGGACCAGCCCGATTCGCGGTTGAAGCGGGATCCGTTCCCGGATCCACGCGGCAGCGGCTTCGTATTCCGCCCGAGGGATCGCTTCATGGACGTGCATAGCGCTCTCCTGATTTTTCGTTTGAACTCCTTTCAAAACCCGCTTCCGGGATGCCTCCCGGCGGGAAATGGGAAGACCCCTCCCCGTGGCCTTTGGGGCCACGGAGATCCTGGGCACCCACAAGGGGTGTCCCTACAATGATGGGAAGGCCGGTTGTAGGGGCGCAGGCCTGGTGCCTGCCCATGGGGTTCAGGACCCCTGACGTTTCAACAGAGCCTGTCGTTTCTCTTCGAATTCCTGATCGCTCAGCAGGCCGCTGCGGCGCAACGCCTCTAATTGCGCCAGCAAGATCGCTGTCTCGCCGCCCCCAGGGCTCTCCAGGCCCAGATGTTCTCCCAGCGCAGCCTTCTGATCCAACATGACCTGTTTGAAGCGCAGGGGGTTGGCGATCCGGCTCAGCCGGTTCACCCCGATCTCGCTGCCCGTGAGGATCTCAATATCCCCATAGTTCAGGAGGCGTCCGAGTAAAGATTGCCGCAGGACCACATCGTTGACCTTTTCCAGGGAGGAATCGAAGACGTTCTTGTTCAGGACCCCTTCCACCTGGATCACCCGTCGCGTGGTGACCAGATATACCTCGTTCCACCAGCGAAGCAGGGAGTGAATTAACAGCACGAGGGGGATCGCCGCCAGGGCCAGCCCGGCGATGACCACCGGCAGGGTGAACGGGGGGAAAAGGATGCCGCTGGCGATGGTGAGGCCGATCAAAATCCCGGCTGGGATCCCATAGCCCAGCGTGGGGCGAATAAGGACCAAGGCGTGCTGGCGGGTCCGGAAAAGGATCCGTTCGTTCTCGCCTAACAGCTGTTCGATATAGCCCATGGGAGCCCCCTATGCTTGAAAAGTATAAATCCCGATCACGTTCCAGGAACCTCTGGGAGCTATGGCGACTGCTGAAGGCAGCCCAGGCTTCGCATCTCCTTACTCTGGCGTCCCATGCGGGCGCCGATGAGCGGGGATGGCTTCCATGATCTGGAAGACCAGGTCATAGCGGCCCATGGGCGGCATCACATAGAGGCCCTGAGCGAATTCGGCCAGCTCCGCCGCCGCTTCCTGAGCCAGGCGAAGCCCTTCCAGTCGCGCCCGCTCCTCCCCGGCCCGTCGGAGGCGTTCCCGGACGGCCTCCGGCACCTGGATGCCCGGGACTTCGTTGTGCAGGAACTCGGCGTGACGGAGGCTCATCAGCGGGAGCACCCCGGCCAGGACCGGGATGGGGATGGGGCCTTCTTGTTCCTCGTAGCGTCGCAGGAAATCCCTTAGCGCAGCAGGCTCATAAACCGGTTGGGTCATGATGAAGTCCGCCCCTGCGCGGATCTTCCGGCGCAGCGCCTTCATCTCGCGCGCCGGGTCCGGCGCGTTGAAGTTCAGGGCAACGCCCACAAAGAACGCCGTCGGCTGGCCGATGGATTCCCCGGCGTGATCCAGGCCGGCGTTGAATCGCTCTTTAATCAATCGGACCAGGCCGGACGGCACGATATCCATCGCATCGGTGGCCTCCGGGTAATCCCCTTGAGTCGGGGGATCTCCCATCACGACGAACAGGTTGCGCACGCCTAAAGCGTGGATGGCCAGAAGATCCGACTGGATGCGCAGGAGGTTGCGCCCTCGAGTGGGAAAGTGAAGGATGGTCTCCATGCCCACATGGTTCTGAACCAGGAAGGCCAAGGCCCATGGGCTCATCCGCAGCCGGGCCATCGGGCTATCCGCGATGTTCAAGGCATCCACCCCGCCTGCTTTCAGCGTGCGGACTACTTCCAAGAGGGCGCTGGCGTCGTGGCCCCGGGGGGGATCCACCTCCACGCTCACCACGAAGAAGCCTGCGCGGAGACGGCGGGCCAGGTCCGTGGGTTCGGGCTTGGCATGGGCGGGGGGTGTGACGGCGCGGAGGATCGGGCGGTGCTCCTCCGCCGAGGGCTCCGAGCGGGCCTCGAGGACCCGCCGCATCGCTGCGATGTGCTCCGGAGTTGTTCCACAGCATCCTCCCAGGATCCGCACCCCAAGGGCCAGAAAGCGCGAGGCGTATTCCGCGAAATAATCCGGCGTGGCGGGGTAGCGGAGGCGTCCAGCGGCCATCTCCGGCCAGCCCGCGTTCGGCATCACCACGAGGTAGGGCGGGGGCCCGCCAGCGGCCGCCACGCGGGAGGCCATGCGGCGGATCACTGGGAGCAGTTTCGCAGGCCCTACGGAGCAGTTCGCCCCGATGATGGGAACCCTCAGCTCCAGGAGGGCCTCAACGACCTCCTCGGGGGTGTGGCCCATCAGGGTGTGGCCGTCCTGCGCGAAGGTCATCTCGGCGATGATCGGTAGATGAGGGGCGGCTTCCTGAGCCGCCCGGATGGCCTCCACAAGCTCCGGGAGGGCCGAGAAGGTTTCCAGGATCAGGGCGTCCACACCGGCCTCCGCCAGCGCGGCGATCTGCTCCCGGAAGGCTTCCCGGGCTTCCACCGCTTTCACCCGACCCAAGGGGGCAAGGGGCACGCCCAGCGGCCCTACGGAGCCAGCAATCCACACGGGGCGCTCCACCTCCGCGGCGGCCTGTCGGGCCAACGCCACAGCGGCGCGATTCAACATCCCCACCCGATCCGCCAAGCCGTGTTCCGCCAGACGATAACGGTTCGCCCCGAAGGTGTTCGTCTCCAGCAGCTCCGCCCCGGCTTGAAGGTAAGCGCGATGGATCTCCAGAACGACCTCAGGGACTTCGATGTTCAGCGCCTCGTAGCAGCGATCGAACGAGAAGCCCCGCGCGTAAAGCATGGTGCCCATTGCCCCGTCGGCCAGCAGAGGGCCTTGCGCCAGGCGCTCGAGCAAAGGCGGTTTCGTCACCATGGTCGGCTCCTCTGGCTGCGTTACCACAATTCTTGCGGATCAGGATTCGCATCATCACGCGGGTGGAGATCCTGGGAAGGATCTCGGAAGCAATGTTTTCCTCTCCTCTGGATTGTATCATATCGCATACAGCCTGCTTTCAGCCCTAAATCCCGCGAAGCGTCCGGATCATCGCACCAAGCGATGGTTAAGTCTTGCGGAGGTGTTGGTGGCAGGGCGTTTGAATGCCCCTCTTGGGGAGCCTTCCCCAACCCCCGAAGGGTTTCATTCCTCACCGCCCCTTGGGCGACAGGGGGAGGCAGATGATCTCGCCGGGGTTACGCGGTTGAGGGAAGGGTGAAGGATGGTTTGACGGAGGGGATCACTCGTGGCTATAATCCGGGATCGGAACAGGGTCTTTGCCGGCTTGACCGCCATGATCCGGACCGGGTATAATTGCAGCTGGGACGCCGACGTAGCTCAACCGGTAGAGCAAGCGCCTTGTAAGCGCGAGGTTGCGGGTTCGAGTCCCGCCGTCGGCTTCGCGAGGGCGGGTACCCAAGTGGCCAACGGGGCCTGGCTGTAAACCAGGTGGCGGAAGCCTTCGGGGGTTCGAATCCCTCCCCGCCCACTCGTCGATCGTCGGCGTTCCTCCTCCCTGAGGCCTGCTTGTCCCGTAGGCCCAGGGGGATTTTTTATGAATTGATGCGAGCCCACGTAGCTCAGGCGGCAGAGCACACCCTTGGTAAGGGTGGGGTCACGGGTTCGAGTCCCGTCGTGGGCTCCTAATGGTTCCAGCGCCAGGACAAGGTAGCTGGCAACCCGGATTTTTCCGCCCTAACCTTACAGCACAATCCAGGAGGACAGCGATGGGGAAGGCGATGTTTGTGCGGGCGAAGCCGCATGTGAATGTGGGGACGATTGGGCATATTGATCATGGGAAGACGACGTTGACGTCGGCGATTACGAAGGTGTTATCGTTCAAGGGGTTAGCGGAGTATGTGC
>NZ_JBHOQJ010000061.1:0-8752 GCF_042408365.1 Thermoflexus sp. | reverse complement strand
TGCGAACCGGGGGTGCTGCAAACCATTGAACGGGCGAACGCCGCTCAAGAAGCCTATATCCAGGGTCAGGGAACCCTTGAGGAGCTGGCCACCGCATGGGGGGACGCCGCCCTGGAGGCTCGACGACAGGGGGATCGCCTGCGACAGGCGGCCCAGGCCATCCGGGCGACGATTCAAACCATCGAATGGGAAATCCGCTCATGCGCTCCCGCCGCGCGCCCTGGCCCCGATCTCATCGAAGTGCAAACGGAGGAGACCTGGATCTATCAGGCCAGCATGGTTTGTCCGCCAGGCCAGAGCGTGACCGTCGAGCGGGTGGTCACCTACCCCCGCGAAATCTACCGGCTGGCCGTCCAGGGAGCTGGCTGGCGCATCATCCGCTGGTCCCCCGGTGAGGGGATACTCCAGCGGGATTGGCGCTGCCCGTAGAAACCGGATATTTCCATCGAAGGAGCCTTAAGCCATTGAGCACCACCAGCAGCGTGCTCCCCTCATGACCCACGACCGCCAGCGGTAGGGGGATCCCCAGGCCGAAGGTGAGCGCGACCAGCAGGGCGATCACCCCGCTGGCCAAGGCCAGGTTCTGCCACACGGTGCGCATCGCGGCGCGGGCCATAGCGATGGCTTCAGCGACCCGGCGGAGGTCTTCTTGAAGCAACACCACATCGGCCGTCTCAATGGCCGTATCGCTTCCCATTTTCCCCATTGCGATCCCGGCTGAGGCCGCCGCCAGGGCTGGCGCGTCGTTCATCCCATCCCCTACCATCGCCACCGGCCCCAAGGTTCGGGCCATGGCCTGAATGCGCTCCAGTTTCTCCTCGGGCAATAACCCGGCCTCCACATGCTCGATCCCCACCGCCTGGGCCACGGCACGGGCGACCGCTGGGTGATCCCCCGTCAGCATGACCACCTCGATCCCCATGCGGCGCAATGCGCGCACGGCCTCAGGAGCCTCCGCTCGAACCCGGTCCGCCACCTCAATAATCCCATGCCACTGCCCATCGTAAACCAGCAGAGCCGTCCGACCCGCGTGTTGAACCTTCTCCAGCAAGACACTCACCTCAGAAGGAATAGGAATGCCTTCCTGCTGGAACAAGCGGGGGGAACCCACCCAGATCCGATGGGCGTTGGCAAAGCCAATGACCCCTAACCCAGGACGGGCCTCGACCTCCCGGATCTCCTGCAACGCCAGGCCCCGCGCCCGAGCCTCCTCCACAATCGCCCGGGCGATCGGATGTTCGGAACGGGCTTCCACCGCCGCCGCCAGGGCCAGGACCGAATCGGGGCCGGTGCCATCCAGCGCGCGGACCGCCTGCACCGCCACCCGATTCTCCGTGAGGGTCCCCGTTTTATCCATCGCCACGACCCGGACCCGGGCCAGACGCTCCAGGGCCATCCCTCCTTTAAACAGGATCCCCCGTCGAGCTCCGGCGGCGATCGCCGAAAGGAACGCGGCTGGAGTGCTGATCACCAGGGCACACGGCGAGGCGACCACCAGCAGGGTCATCGCCCGATAGAAGGCCCGCTCCAGGGCTTCCCCCCACAGCCAGGGGAGGATCAACGTGAGGGCAGCCCCAGCCAGAACAGCCCACGCATAGCGCTGTTCAAACCGATCGATGGCCTGTTGGGTGCGAGCCCGCTGCGCCTGCGCCTCCTCCACCAGATGGATGATCCGCGCCAACATGGTATCGGAGGTCGGGCGGGTGACTTGAATTTCCAGCGCCCCGTAACTGTTCAGCGTGCCCTCAAAAACCGAATCGCCTGGCCCCTTCGGGGCTGGTATGGATTCCCCGGTGAGCAACGACTCGTCCACCGCGGAAAAGCCCGCCACCACCACCCCATCGGCTGGAATCCGTTCGCCCGGCCGGATCAAGAGGTGATCCCCCACTTCGATCGCTTCGACCGGGATCGTTTCCTCCGTCGTCCCACGGAGGCGTCGAGCCGTGGAGGGACGGAGCTTCAGAAGCCCCCGGATGGCTTGGCGGGTCCGCTCCAGGGCCAGGGTCTGCAGAGCGTTCGAAAGCGAGAAGAGGAACAACAACGTCCCTCCCTCTTCCGCGTGCCCGATGAGAGCGGCCCCCAGCGCCGAGAGCAGCATCAGCAGATTGACATCCAGACGTCCTTCGCGTAACGCGCGGGCGCCATCCAGCACGCCATAGAAGCCTCCAAAGAAATAGGCGGCGATCCAGAAGGCTCCTTCCATCCCGGGGATCGCCCAACGCGAGAGCATCCCCCCGGCCAGCGCTGTGAGGGTCAACCCCACGAAGGGGAACTCCAGCCGGCGCTCCTCCAGGACGAAACGTCGGATCCCCTCCCCCATTGCTCAGTTCACCTCCGCGGCGGTCGCTTGGGTCTTCCGTTGACATTCCGGGCAAAGGCCGTAGTAGACCAGGCGGGCTCCCCGCAGGGCATAACCGGAGCGGGCCACCACCTGCTGATACAAATCCCCGACATCCATGCTCTCCAGATCCTGCACCCGGTGACAGGAAAGACAGACCAGGTTGATATGGGGATCAGTGTCCCCGTCGTAATGCACCATCCCATCCCCAGCGTCCCCCAACGCGCTCACCAAACCCAGCCGCACCAGGACGTCCAGGGTCTTGTAAACCGTGGCCAGGCTGAGGGTGGGGAAACGCCGGCGAAGGCGCCGGTAGATCTCATAGGCGGTCGGATGGCTACGGCTCGCCGCCAAGACCTCACAGACGGCCACCCGCTGGGGGGTCAACCGCAACCCAGACTCCCGCAGACCTTTCAGCATTGCCTTCAAGCGCTCCGAACGCCGATACATTGGATAACTCCTATCTCTAGAGAATCATTATCCAAAACAGATGCTACTCCAAAAGCCGGGTTTTGTCAAGCCGCTTCCCCACCAGGGCCGATCGCTTTCAACACGCATGCGGTCCCTTGATCTTCGAGAGGGCGGAGATCCTCGTTACGGCGGCGAAGCCGTTGCAAATTTCACAACTCATATGAGCACCGTCATAGCAGATATATGAATAACGACACTAGCGGCCAAGGCGTCGAAGGCCTATTTTCCAAAGTGGACCATCTGGGTCCATAATATCTAAATTTCCCTTGGAGATCCCAATGGAGATCAGCCGGCGGGCCGATTATGCGCTGCGGGTGATCCTGGACCTGGCGATGTTGCCTTCAGGGATGCGGGCGCGGGCTCGGGATATCGCACGGCGACAAGCGATCCCTTATGCGTTCCTGCAAAAGATCATCCGGGATCTTTGTGCGGCCGGCTTCGTTGAGGCCAGTCGAGGTCGACGGGGTGGGGTGCGGTTGGCCCGGCCGCCTGAATCCATCACCCTGCTGGAAGTCCTGGAGGCCATGGAGGGGCCGATCCGCCTGAATCGCTGTTCCCGCGAACCCCATCTCTGCCCCCGCTCGAGCTTTTGCGCAATCCACCCGATTTGGGCTCAAGCCCAGGCCTATCTGGAGCAGCTCCTCGGTTCGACCACCTTCGCCGAAGTCGCGAAGCGGAGCCTGCAGATCCGAATGATGCAATCGCGCAACGGGATGAATGGAGCGAGCGCCTCATTGAACCAGGAACCAGCGACCGTTCAGGTATCTAAGATCAAGTGAGCGGTGGAAAGACAGCTTCCGACGGCTGCTCCCTCGGCGGAATCGCGAAAGTGGATGCATCGTTGCGCTTAGGAGTTTGAGGGCGATTGCGTGTCGGGGCTTGCGATTCACCGCACAAGGAGGTGCGGAAATGCATGAAACCTTCCAACCCCGCGCGGCTTTGCTTCTGTTCCTTGCGATGATCCTTCTGTTTGCTGCCATGTGGTTCGGTCTGTATCTGACCATCCTGCTCCCACGCGGGATGACGGCCTTCTAATGCTGGAAGAGGTTTTATGGTCCTTAGGGGCCTTTGGGCCGTCTTCGCGGCCCCCAAGGAATTTTTTCTCCTCTCTCCCCACAACCCTTTGGGCTGTGGGGAGGGGAAGGGCCATCCGCCCCTTCCACCGTATGCCCGGGGAAGCACCATCCATCCATTAAGACAATCGGGAGGTCCATATGATTCGGGATCCCTTTGAACGCGTAGCCATCTTCGGCGCCGGCTTGTTGATGACCGCTTTCTTCGTCGCGATCGTCATCGGCGCCTTCGGCCTGGGGATCCGTGTGCCCACCTGCGTCACCGACATCCCCCCCTTCGATCAACCCGCTGTGGTGGAAGTTGCCCCGGGCCAGTATGTGGTGAATGTGGTTGCCCAGATGTGGTTGTTCAATCCCCGAGAGATCCGGATCCCCGCAGGCTCCACCGTAACGTTCAACCTCACCTCCAAGGATGTCCAACACGGCTTTAAGATCTTGAACACCAATGTGAACATGATGGCCGTGCCCGGGGTGGTGAACCGGGCCCAGGCCCGTTTCGACCAGCCCGGGGAGTACCTCATCGTCTGCCACGAATATTGTGGGCTAGGCCATCACGCGATGTCCGCCAAGGTGATTGTGGAGCCCCGCGTCGCCGGGGAACCAAGCCCGAACCTTGCTCGGGCCTTCGCCTCGGCTGCGACCTGCTGGGCGCGCTAAACACTCGATCGCTCTTTCAGGGGGTGCGCCATGGGATTGAAGGCCAAAGACATTATGACGACGGAGGTAGTGACCATCGAGCCCTCCGCCACGGTGGCGGAGGCCATCGCGTTGATGAAGGAAAAGGGCCTGCGCGCGCTGATCGTGGAGCGGATGAACGAGGAGGATGCTTACGGCATTGTCACCGAGACGGACATCATCTACAAAGTCGTCGCCCAAGGCCTCAGCCCGCAGTCGGTGCTGGTCCGCGAGATCATGACCAAGCCCTGCATCGTGGTCAATCCGGATCTATCGGTGGAGAATGTAGCCCGCCTCTTCGCGCTGACCGGGATCCGGCGCGCGCCAGTGATCCGCGAGCGGCTGCTGGGCGTGATCTCAGTGACCGATATCATCCGCAAAGCCCTTTAAGCGGGCTTCGCATGGCAGTATTCGTTTGGGGCTCATCGTGCTATCTACGCAAGGTCTAAAAAGGGGGTCGCTATGGGAGCTATCGCGATTTCCGAGAGCGAGAAGCGGTTGATCCGCTGGCATCTTTACATCGCCTACATCGCGATCGCCATTGGGATCTTCTACGGCCTGCTTCAGGTCCTCAGCCGGGCCAAGTTGTTGCCGCCGATGCCTTGGTATGACTACTATCAAGGCTTAACATTTCACGGGGTGTTGAACGCCCTGGTGTGGACCACCTTCAACATCGTGGCGCTGCTGGCCGTTGCCGTCCGCGCCTCCCTCGGCCGTCCGCTCTACAGCCTGAGCTTGGGCTGGACCGGCTTCGGGCTGATGACGATCGGGGTGGCGGCGGCGGGCTACGCGATCCTGACCCGCCAGGCGAATGTCCTCTACACATTCTATCCCCCGTTGATGGCCCATCCGGCTTTCTACTTGGGAGCGACCCTGTTAATCGTTGGCTCGTGGATCAGCGGGGCCAACCTGATCCTGACGTATGTGGCCTGGCGGCGGGAAAACCCCGGTCAACGCACCCCCCTCATGACCTTCGGTTCCATCGTGGTTTTCGTCTTGTGGTATATCGCCACCCTGGGCGTGGCCATTGAGGTCCTCTTCCTCCTGCTCCCCTGGTCCCTGGGCCTGGTCAAGCAAACCAACCCGATGCTGGCCCGCACGCTCTTCTGGTACTTCGGGCATCCCCTGGTCTATTTCTGGTTGCTGCCTGCCTACGTGGCCTGGTATACGATGGTCCCCCGGCTGGCCGGCGGCAAATTGTACAGCGACCCGATGGCCCGCCTCGCCTTCCTGATGCTGTTGCTTTTCTCCACGCCCATTGGGGTCCATCATCAATACACCGACCCGGCGATCGGTCAGGAGTGGAAACTGGTTCACGCCTTCGGAACCTTCATTGTGACGATCCCCAGCTTGCTGACCGCCTTCAACCTGATGGCCTCCCTGGAATACGCGGGGCGACAACGGGGCGGTCGGGGGCTGATCGACTGGATCCTCCGGCTCCCCTGGGGCGAGCCGGCCTTCGCCGGCGCCACACTTTCCATGATCGCCTTTGCTTTCGGGGGGATCAGCGGCATTGTGAACGCCTCCTATAACGTGAACCTGGTGGTTCACAACACCTCATGGGTGCCCGGCCACCTGCACTTGACGGTGGGCACCGCCGTCACGCTGACCTTTATGGCCATGGCCACCTGGATGGTCCCCTACTTGACCGGCCGCGCCCTGTGGAGCCGCAAAGTGGCCCTGGCGAACATGTATCTGTGGTTCATCGGCGTGATGATCTTCGCTGTGGGGATGATGCGCGGTGGGTTGGAAGGGGAGCCGCGGCGGACGAACCTGGGCTTCTCGCCGTATCTGCTGCCGGAGTGGATGCCTTTCCTGATCATGGCCGCGATCGGCGGGACCCTGATGTTCATCGCGGGAATGCTGTTCCTGCTCAATATGGCGATGACCTTGTGGTTCTCCCGACAACCGGCCCAAGCGGAGGTGCCGATCGCCGAGGCCCTGCACACCGCCGCCGATGCGCCGCCGGCTTTTGAGCGCTGGCGGGTATGGCTGGCGGTGGCGGCCGTTTTGATCGTGATCTCGTATACGCCGGTGCTGACCCAGGTCCTCCAGACCTCCCCGTTCTCGGCCTACGGGTTCCTGCCTTCGAACCCCGCGCCGATTCGGTAGAGGTCGGGACCCCGGGATCTCCCCAGGATGGCCCTACCGCTCTCTCGCGAAGGCATAAAGTGTGGGCCGGCCGTCCGCGAACAGCCGGCCCCTAGCGCTTTTTCCAGACTTGATTGCTGGATACGGCCGAACACGTTTTTACGCAGTCTCCCTGGGGGTTTTAGGGGCTGGGGGGCGGCCGAAGGCGGCCCCCAGCCCTTGGAGGATTCTTTCTCCTCTCTCCTCGCAGCCCACAGGGCTGCGAGGAGAGAGGAGAAAGCGCAGAAAGGTCGCAGATCTTCCCAAGTGCATACTTCAAAACACAAGGAAAAAGTGCTCGCAAAGCATGACAAAAACACCAGGAGGTTATGGAAGATGCCACGCTGGTTCTGGCTGGGGGTGGGAATCGGTTTGCTCTTTGTCGCCGCGGCAGGTGCGGTGAAGATCGCCCTGGACGCCCGGGCGGAATCGCTGCCGGTTTATATGACCGTCCCGGATTGGCCGCTTACGGATCAGGAAGGGAACACGTTCTGGCTTGGCCAGACCCGGGGGAAGGTCGTGGTTCTGGGGATGGTCTACACCCACTGCCCCGATATCTGCCCGATGATCACCGCCCGCAT
This sequence comes from Thermoflexus sp., assembly GCF_042408365.1. Classification (GTDB taxonomy): domain Bacteria; phylum Chloroflexota; class Anaerolineae; order Thermoflexales; family Thermoflexaceae; genus Thermoflexus. Next base: position 1,484 of record NZ_JBHOQJ010000061.1, on the reverse strand, counting down.
GATGGAGATCCAGCAACAGGTCGCCGCGGAGGGATTGTCCGACGAGGTCTTCTTCGTCACCATTACTTTCGATCCGGAGCGGGATACGCCGGAGGTGCTGCGCCATTATGCCCAAGTGCGCAAGGTGGACTTCCGCAATTGGGTTTTCCTCACTGGCGATCCCTCAACGATCCGACACCTCACCGACGTACTGGGGATCTACACGGAGCGGGTATATGTCATTAACGGGACACCGAGGAGCGGGACGCCGGCCGCATCAGAGGCCCAAACCACCTATTTCATCAACCACACCGACCGGATTTTCCTAGTGGATCGCCAAGGGCGGGTTCGAGCGCTCCTCCCTGGAAGCCGCACCGATCTGAACGAGGCGATGGAAAAGATCCGTCGCCTGTTGCGGGAGCGTCCGGCATCTTAGGGCCTTGTCCGCGTGGGTTTTAGGGATACGCACAGGGCTTCTCAAAGTTCTAACAAAGACGGCACAACGGTAAAGCAAGGGATGGCCCAGCCCCAGAAAACCCCAAGATTTAAAGCAGTACCTCGCCAATGTTAGAACATTGAAAAGCCCTGCCCGTTGCGCAATCCCCACCTTCTCTCGGAGGTGTTCAGATGCTTGGTTCGCATCCCACGAAGATGTTGAGGTTTCTGTTTCTCTTGGGGGCTTTGATCGCCGCATGCGCTGCTCCGGCCGCCACAGGCCCCCAGATTCAGATCCAGGACCCATGGGCTCGGCCTGGGGCGATGGGGATGAGCCAGGGGATGGGGCACGGAGGCGAGGGCACCAGCGCGGTCTATTTCGTCGTGGTGAACAACGGCGATCAGCCCGACGCCCTGGTCGGCGCGGCCTCCGATGTGGCGGAAAAGGTGGAATTCCATGAGACTGTGATGGAAGGCGATGTGGCGAAAATGCGGCCGGTCCCCCGGGTTGAGATCCCCGCAAAAGGGCGGGTGGAATTCCGACCTCGCGGCCTTCACGTGATGTTGATCGGATTGAAACAGGATCTGAAGGCTGGGGATACGTTCACCGTGACCCTTCGCTTCGAGAAAAGTGGGGAGCTCCGTCTCTCCGTTCCGGTCAAGGAGATGCCAAAGCAGCCGTGAGACCGCGGGGGGACCCGCCCGTGGAGCATTTGGAGCCGCTGAGAAGCGCACAGGGCCCCTAAAGGCGTCCCGTGCGCTCTAATCAGGTAAGATGCCTTCTGGCTCCTCACCTGCTGGCATGCTATAATTGAAAGCGGTGGGGAGTCGTCTAAGGGGCAGGACACCGGCCTTTGGAGCCGAGGGTGGAGGTTCGAGTCCTCCCTCCCCAGACCCGGGCCCGGCCTGAGCGGCCGGGCCTTTTTTATTAATGGGAACCCATTCTCGGGTTGGTAGTTCCTCCTCTCAGGAGTGGCAAGCTCCAAATGTTGAAGATTCGAAGGACTACGTGGTGAAGGGAATCGCCCCACCCCCCTTTCCTCCCTCCCCGCGCGGCTTTGCCGCGCGGG
>NZ_JBHOQJ010000053.1:0-3897 GCF_042408365.1 Thermoflexus sp. | reverse complement strand
CGCCTTTGGCGCCCGGTCGCCCCCAAACCCCGAAAGGGGTTGCCCCCTTGGGGTCAGGCCCTCCGCTTTCGCCAGGCCATCGGATCATCCGTATCTGTTGGGGAGACTGTTGGTGGTTCGCCCTGGGCACGAAGGGATCTTCCTCTCTCTGTGGTCGCCTCGCGTTGTAGAGAAAGGGTAGGGAAGATGCGAGCTCAGATAGGACCTCAACGCTGGCCGACTGTGGCCGAAGCGTACCGAATCTTACGGACGAATCTGGAAGCGCTGCGACTGGAGCACCCTCTTCAAGTGTCCCTGATCACACCGGCGACCCCGGGGGAGGACGCCGCTGAGGTTGCCCTCTATCTCGGCATCGCTTTCGCCGAGGCTGGGCGGCAGACCCTGCTGGTGGATGCCGATCTGGCACGCCCCCGGCTCCATGAGGCTTTTGGGGTGTCTCCCTCAACCGGGCTCAGCACGCTACTGACGGGGGCTGGGGGGTCTATTGATGCTCATTTGGTGGAGACGGGGATTCCCGGGTTGTGTTTGCTGCCCGCGGGCGCGCCGGACGTGAATCTGCCACCCCCTGTTCCTCGGAGGTTTGGAGAGCTCTTGCAGGCCCTCCGGCGGCGGGCAGAGCGGATCTTGATTTACGCACCCTCGGTGCACACCACCAGTCGAACCCTGGACCTGGCCGAGCACAGCGATGGGGTGCTCCTGATCGCCCGCGTTCGATATACCCACCGGGCCCATCTGCTTCAGGCTCGTGAGGCTCTGGAACGAATTCACGCAACCGTGCTGGGGGTCATTCTATGGAGGGGGTGAATTAAAATGGTCCTTGGGGATCTTCGAGGGTTGGGGACCGCCTTCGGAGTCCCCAGCCCTTGAGGGATTTTTATCCTTGGGTGGCAGGTAGAAGGGAGAAAGGGAGGGGGGACGCTCCCCCCGTCGCATATCCCCGAAACTCAACCGGGCAGAGCCGCTAAGGATAATTCTCTCCTTTTTAATGGGGTTTTGAGACGAGTCCAATGGGAGGGGATAGGGATGGCACCGATCAAAGCGCTGATCCTGAGCGGAGGGAAGGGGACCCGCCTGTATCCCTTAACCTTCACCAGCGCCAAGCAGTTGATTCCCATCGCTAACAAACCGGTCCTCTTCCGGGTCATTGAAACCGTTAGAGACGCGGGTATCACCGATATCGGGATCGTGGTGGGGGATACCGCCCCCGAGGTGATGGCAGCGGTAGGGGATGGAAGCCGATGGGGGGTGAAGGTGACCTACATCCGTCAGGAGGCGCCGTTGGGCCTGGCCCATGCGGTGAAGATCTCCCGGAGCTATCTGGAAGACACTCCTTTCGTGATGTTTCTGGGCGACAACGTGATCCAGGGAGGGATCCGTCATCTGGTGCAGATGTTCCTGGATAGCGACTACGATGCTCAGATCGTCCTGAAGGAGGTCCCGGACCCTCAACACTATGGCGTGGCGGAGCTGGAGAACGGGCGCATCGTGCGGCTGGTGGAGAAGCCCCGCGAGCCCCGCAGCAACCTGGCTCTGGTGGGGATCTATCTCTTCCGGCCGCCGATCTTTGAGGCGGTGGAGGCGATCCGCCCCAGTTGGCGAGGCGAGCTGGAAATCACCGATGCCATCCAATACTTGGTGGAAAAGGGTTACAGGGTCTATCCGTATGTCCACACCGGATGGTGGATCGACACAGGGAAGCCCATCGATATGCTAGCGGCCAACAGCCTGGTGCTGGAGGAGTTGGAGCCGCGGGTGGAAGGTTATGTGGACCGGGATTCCGTGTTGGAAGGGAAGGTGGTTATTGAGAAGGGCGCGGAGATCATCAACAGCCGCGTGCGCGGTCCGGCGATCATCGGAGAGCACACGCGGATTGTGAACAGTTACATCGGCCCCTTCACCAGCATCTATCACCATTGCGAGATCATCAACAGCGAGATCGAGCACAGCATTGTGCTGGAGCACTGTCGAATTGAGGACATCCCGCGGATCGCCGACAGCTTGATTGGCCGCCGCGTGGTGATCACCCATTCGCCGATGAAACCGAAGGCGTATAAATTCACTTTGGGAGATTATAGCCAGGTGGGGATCGTTTGAAGTGGGGATAAGAGGGCCGTCTCTTTAGGGTTGGGGTTGCCTTCGGCGGCCCCACCCACCCCAAAATTCCCCTAGGTCCGAAGGCCAGCCGATCGATGAGCGAAGCGGAGCCCTTGCGTGTGGAAGCTCAGCGGGTGGTGATCACTGGGATGGGGGCGCTATCCCCCCTCGGCCTCAATGTACAGGCGTTCTGGGAAGGCCTGATCGCAGGCCGCTCCGGTATCGGCCCGATCACCCAATTCGACGCGTCAGGGCTTCCGGTCCGGATCGCTGGTGAGGTGAAAGGGTTCGATCCCACCGTGGCCCTCCCGCCCAAGGAAGCCCGCCGCATGGCTCGTTGTTCCCAATTCGCGGTCGTAGCGGCTCTGGAGGCCGTGCGGGACGCTGGCCTCGATGGGTTCCCCGATCCCGAGCGGGTCGGGACGCTCATCGGGGTGGGCATGGGAGGCTACGAAGTGGCGGATCGCCAGATTCAGATCTTCCGCGCCCATGGGTTGGGACGCGTGAGCCCCTTCGCCCTCGTGGCCTCGATCCCCAATATGCCGAGCCATCACGTCAGCGTCTACTTCGGCGCCAAGGGGCCGATCGCCACGGTGGCGGCGGCATGCGCCACCGGCGCTCAGGCGATCGGCGAGGCGGCGGAGTGGATCCGACGGGGGATCGCCGACGTGGTCATTTGCGGTGGGGTGGAAGCGCTAATCACGGACTTTGCCATTGCGGGCTTTGCGGCCATGCGGGCGCTCTCCACCCGGAACGATGAGCCTGAGCGGGCCAGCCGTCCCTTCGATGCCCATCGGGATGGCTTCGTCTATGCGGAGGGCGCCGGGATCCTGGTGTTGGAGCGGCTTTCCCACGCTCGCGCCCGGGGTGCCCGCATCTATGCGGAGGTGCTGGGTTATGGCAACGCTGCGGATGCCCATCATGTGGCCGCCCCCGAACCGGATGGGGCGGGGGCGGTCCGTGCGATGCGTTGGGCTCTGCGGGATGCGGGCGTTGGCCCGGAGGCGATCGACTACATTAACGCCCACGGAACGTCCACTCGGCTGAATGACCCGATTGAAACGATGGCGATCAAACAGGTTTTCGGGGAAGCGGCTTACCAGATCCCTATCAGCGCCACCAAGTCCATGATCGGCCACACGATGGGGGCCGCGGGGGCCTTGGGGGCCATCGCCACCGCGTTGACCATCGTTCACGGGATCATCCACCCGACGATCAACTATGAGACCCCGGATCCAGCCTGTGATCTGGATTATGTGCCTAATGTGGCGCGCAAAGCCCAGGTGCGCCGGGCGCTGGTGAACGCCTTCGGGTTCGGGGGGCATAACGTCTCGCTGGTTCTCGGGCGCTGGGAAGGGTTGTAAGGGCATGCCCCTACAAGGCACCCGCATAGGAGGCGTGAGCGAATGATCTGGCGCAGGGTTCGTGAGCTCCTGGCAGGACGGATCCTGGAATCCGATCCGGATGCGATCTGGCTATATGTGCAATGCGGGCGATGTGGATCGCCGGTCGCTGTTCGGGCTGACCGCCGGTATGATCTGAACCTTGATGAAACGGGGACCGGTTATGTGCTGATTAAGGAGATCATGGACGACCGCTGTTTCCGGTTGATGCGGGCGGAGGTCCATCTGGATGCCCAGTATCAAGTCATTGAGCGAACCATCGAAGGGGGGCGCTTTCTGAGTCCGGAGGAATATCAGCAGCTACGTGGCGTGTGAAGGGAACGTTTTGCTTTTGAGGCCCTGGTTGAAGCCCTACCGCTTGGGGTTTTCGTGGGCTGGGCCGGGGGCGGAAGGCTCCCGG